>JAEWOA010000341.1 GCA_023461115.1 Actinomycetes bacterium | reverse complement strand
CGTCGCGGTTCTGGATCGACAGGTCGTAGTACCGCAGGTCGACGTCGAGGTACGGGTGGATCAGGCGGTCCTTGATGAACTGCCAGATGATGCGCGTCATCTCGTCGCCGTCGAGCTCGACGACCGGGCCGACGACCTTGATCTTCGCCATGCGGGATCTCCTGTGATGGGGGTTGACCGGGCAAGATTACTCGACGTCGAGAGACTTTCCGCGAGACGTTGGTCCGATCCGGCTCTCCGTGCGGAGACTCACATGCCTTGGCCTGGCATGCTGGCCCTCGCATCCGCACACTTCGACGACAGGAACGTCATGCCCAAGGACACCAACCCCGCGGCCGGCTCGCCGGACCCCGAGGACACGACCGCCGCCGAGGCGCAGGACACCGCCGCGCCCGCCGAGCCCGCCGCCGAGGCCGTGGAGCCTGCCGCGCCGCTGGGCGCCGAGGAGCCCATCGAGCTCGACGACGACGCCGAGTCCGAGGAGGACGTCGAGTACGACGCCTACTACGTCCCCGCCGGCACGGTCGTCGTGGAGGGCCCGAGCCTCGTCGCCAAGCTCGGCGCCGAGCTCTTCGGCACCTTCGTCCTCGTGCTCGTCGGCCTCGGCGTCGCGCTGTACGCCGGCCCGCAGTTCGCGGGCAGCGGCGGTGGCGGCGGCGTGCTCGCCGTCGCGCTCGGCTTCGGCCTCGCGGTCGCCGTGGGCGCCGCCGCGCTCGGCCACGTCTCCGGCGGCCACTTCAACCCGGCCGTGACCCTGGGTGCGGCCATCGCCGGCCGCACGTCGTGGTCCGACGTCCTGCCGTACTGGCTCGCGCAGCTCGTCGGTGGCGCGCTCGGCGCGGCCGCGATCTTCGCGGGAATCGCGAGCGGCCTGCCCGCGCTCGTCAACCCCGAGAACCCCTCCAGCCGGGCGTTCTTCTCGGGCCTGTCCAACGGCTACGGCGAGCACTCGCCGCTGTGGACCGCCAGCCAGGGCCAGGCGAGCTTCTCGCTCTGGCAGGGCCTGCTCATCGAGCTGCTCGTCACGGGCGTGTTCGTGGGCGTGATCCTGGGCGTCACGGACCGTCGCACGCGCTCGACCGTCGCGCCGTTCGCGATCGGCCTCGCGCTGGCCATCCTGATCCTCGTCGCCATGCCCGCCACGAACGCGTCGCTGAACCCGGTCCGCTCGACCGCTGCCGCGATCTTCAGCGAGACCTGGGCCCTCAAGCAGCTCTGGCTCTTCTGGGTCGCGCCGCTCGTGGGCGCCGCGCTCGCCGGCGTCGTGTACCGCGCGTTCGCGTCGGAGCAGTCCGTCGAGGACAACCTGCTCGAGGAGGACGACGTGTACGTCACGCAGGAGGACACGATCGTCGTCGAGGAGCGTCGCGCCTGATCCGGAGCGCGCTCAACGACGAAGCCCGGGGCCACGGCTCCGGGCTTCGTCGTCTCCGGCTCGCGTAGCGCGGATCGCGCCTCATGCCGCGATTCCGGGCAGGAGCATCCCGAGGACCAGTGCCGCCACGGCGAACGTCGCCAGGATCGTGACGTCGATGGGCTTGGCCCGCACGACGAGGGCACCGGGCCCAGGCTTCCCGACCGCACGGAGCACCGCGCACGCGGCCGACAACGCCGCGAGCGCGTACGCCCCGGCCTCGGTCCCGATCAGCACCGCGACCAGCGTGACCACGAGCACGCACGCCGCGACCCACCACAGCGAGCGGTTGCGCCCCACCCGCAGCGACGCGCGCGCGATCTCCCGCGGGTCGAGCCGCTGCTCGACGACCGGGATCTCCTGCGACGGAGTCGAGGCCGCCGCGGGCTCAGGCGCCGGGGTCGTCGCCGGGGTCGTCGGAGCCGGCGCCGGCTCGCGCACCCGTTCCTGGACCATCGATCGCCTCCTGTCGGCTGAGACTACCGTTGCGGCGTGAACGTCCCCGCCTCGCCCCGCAGCATCGTCGTCGCGGGCGCGGGCCTCGCCGCGACCCAGGTGACCACCGCGCTCCGCGAGGAGGGCTTCGACGGCCGGCTCACGGTGCTCGGCTCGGAGGGGGTCGCGCCCTACGACCGTCCCCCGCTCTCCAAGCACTTGCTCGACCGCGTCGAGCCCGCGTGGCTGACCACCGAGCTGGGCGTCGACCTGTCGGCGCTCGCCGACGAGGTGCGGCTCGACGAGCCCGCGCTGGGCCTCACGCTCGGGGCGTCCGGGGTGCGGGTCGCGACGGCGCGCGGCGAGGTCGTGGCTGACGCGCTGATCGTCGCGACCGGAGCCCATGCCGTGCGGCCGTGGACTGCCGCGCTCACGCTCCACACGGCCGCTGACGCGCAGGTGCTGCGCGGCGCGCTGCGCGCGGGTGACCGGCTCGTGATCGTCGGGGCCGGCTGGATCGGCGCCGAGGTCGCCGGGATCGCGGCGGCCGCGGGCGTGGACGTCACGGTCGTCGAGGCTGCGCGCACGCCGCTCGCGGGGCCGCTGGGCGCAGCGGTGGGCGCGCTGACGGCGCCCTGGTACGAGGCCGCGGGCGTCCGACTCGTCGTCGGGGCACGCGTGGCCGAGGTCGGCGACCGGGTGCTGCTCGACGACGGGACCTCGCTCCCCGCGGACGTGGTCCTGGCGGCGGTGGGCGCGCGCCCGACGACGGCGTGGCTAGCCGGAGCACTCCCCCTGACCGCAGGCGGATCCCTGCTGGTCGACGAGGCCTACGCGGTCCTGGGCGAGCCGCCGCACCCCCGGCGGTGGGTGCGCGCGGTCGGCGACGTGGCGACGCGGCGCTCCGCGCGGCATGGCTGGGTGCCGGGGGGCCACTGGGACGGAGCGCTGCGCGGGCCCGGCGAGCTCGCGGCGGACCTCGTCCGGCCGGGCGCCCGCGCTGTCGCCGACCACGCCCCGTACGTGTTCTCCACGCAATTCGGCCGCGAGCTCACGCTCTTCGGCCAGCCCTCGGACGCCGACGAGGTGGTGCTGCGCGGCGACCCCGCAGGTCCGTGGACCGCGCTCTGGTACCGCCCCGGGACGGACACGGTGTCGGCCGTCCTCACCGTTGACCGCCCGCGGGACGTCGGCGCCGCGCGCCGCCTCTTCGCGGCGCCCCACCTCCCGATCCTCCCCCGCAGCACAGCGACCAACCCGTCAGCCCCCCTCCGCCCGTAAGCGCCGAGTTCGTCGGAGACCGCAGAGTTCGTCGGAGATCTCCGACGAACTGGCAGTTCTCTGACGAACTCGGCGGGTTGTGGGGTGGGGCGGGGGTTAGTGGGCGAAGTGGCGGGCGCCCGTCAGGTAGAGCGTCGCGCCGGCGGCCTCGGCCGCCGCGATCACCTCGTCGTCTCGGATGCTGCCGCCGGGCTGGACGACCGCGCGGACGCCCGCGTCCAGGAGCACCTGGAGGCCGTCGGCGAACGGGAAGAACGCGTCCGACGAGGCCACGGCCCCGCGCGCGCGCTCGGCGCCGTGCGCGTTGGCCCGCTCCACCGCCAGGCGGCACGAGTCCACGCGGTTGACCTGCCCCATCCCGACCCCGACGGACGCCCCGCCGGAGGCCAGCAGGATCGCGTTCGACTTCACGGCCCGCACCGCGCGCCAGGCGAACACCAGGTCGGCGAGCGTCTCGTCGTCTGCCGTCGGGCCCGCCGCGAGCGTCCACGACGACGGGTCGTCGCCCGCCGCGTCGAGCGCGTCCGCGTCCTGCACCAGCAGGCCGCCGGTGACGAAGCGCCGCTCCGGCTCGGGCACCGCGGGCGCGACCCGCAGCAGGCGCACGTTCTTCTTGGCCTGCAGGATCTCGATCGCCTCGGGCTCGAAGTCGGGGGCGGCGACGACCTCGGTGAACACCGGCGCGATCTGGCGCGCGGCCTGCGCGGTGAGCGTGCGGTTCGTCGCGATCACGCCGCCGTACGCGGACACCGGATCGCACGCGTGGGCCTTGGCGTGCGCGTCGGCCACGTCGGCGCCCACGGCGATCCCGCACGGGTTGGCGTGCTTGATGATGGCGACCGCCGGGCCCTCGTGGTCGTGCGCCGCGCGCCACGCGGCGTCGGCGTCGACGTAGTTGTTGTAGCTCATGGCCTTGCCGTGCAGCTGCTCGGCGCCGGCGAGGCCCTGGCCCGCGCGGCCCGCGTCCGACAGGTAGAGCGCGGCCCCCTGGTGCGGGTTCTCGCCGTAGCGGAGCACGTCGCCGCGAGCCCACGTGCCCCCGACGACCGCCGGACGGCCGGTCTCCACGGCGGCCGCGTCCGGCGCGTACGCCTGCGCGAACCAGCCGGACACGGCGACGTCGTACGCGGCGGTGTGCGCGAACGCGTCCGCGGCGAGCCCGCGGCGCTCGGCGAGCGTGAAGCCGGCGGCTGCCGAGGCCGCCACGTCGGCGTAGCGCGCGGGGTCGACGACCACCGCGACCGACGGGTGGTTCTTGGCCGCCGCGCGGACCATCGAGGGGCCGCCGATGTCGATCTGCTCGACGCACTCGTCGGGCCCGGCGCCCGAGGCCACGGTCGCGGTGAACGGGTACAGGTTGACCACGACGAGCTCGAATGCCGCGACGCCGAGCTCGTCGAGCTGCGCCACGTGCTCGGGCCGGCGCGTGTCCGCGAGGATCCCGGCGTGCACGCGCGGGTGCAGCGTCTTGACGCGCCCGTCGAGGCACTCGGGGAACCCGGTGAGGTCCTCGACGCGCGTCACGGGCACGCCCGCGCCCGCGATCGTCGCGGCGGTGGAGCCCGTGGAGACGAGCTCGACGCCCACGGCGTGCAGCGCGGCGGCGAGCTCGACGAGGCCCGTCTTGTCGTAGACGCTGACGAGCGCGCGGCGGATCGGCCGGCGCGTCTCGTCGGACGTGGGGTCGGAAACGGGTGCGACGGGCGGGACTGCGGCGCTCATGCTCACTCCTGGGTCGACGAATCGGGACCCAGGCACCCAGGCGGGCGGTGCGCTGTCAGGGGACTGCGGCCGCTCCCCGGTGGTCGATCCCACCCTCGCCAGTCACGGCCGTCGCCGAGTCTAGCGCGCGCCGATGCTCGCTCTGCGGCCCTCGACCGTCAGGCCCCCCCGCACGATCCGCCCGACGACGTCGACGAGCAGCTCGCGCTCGACGACCTTGATCCGCTCGTGGAGCGTCTCCTCGTCGTCGTCGGGCTCCACCGGGACCGCGACCTGCGCCAGGATCGGGCCGGCGTCCACGCCGCCGTCCACCACGATCACCGAGCACCCGCTGACCTTCACCCCGTAGGCCAGCGCGTCCCGCACGCCGTGCGCGCCCGGGAACGACGGCAGCAGCGCGGGGTGGGTGTTGACGATCCGGTTGGCGAACCGGGCCAGGAACGGCTCCCCGACGAGCTTCATGAACCCGGCCGCGACCACGAGGTCCGGTGTGAACACGCCCACCGCCTCGGCCAGGGCCCGGTCCCAGTCGGTGCGGTCGTCGAAGTCCTTGAGCGACACCACGGCGGTGGGGATGCCCGCTCCGCGCGCGAGCTCGAGCGCGCGGATGCCCGGGCGGTCGCTGACCACACCGACGACCCGCCCGCCGAACGCCGGGTCCTCGTGCGCCGCGAGCAGCGCCGCGAGGTTGGAGCCCGTGCCGGAGACGAGCGCGACGATCCGTCCCGCCGAGCGGGTGGCGGTGCGGGGCGTGGCGGGCTGCGCGTCGGGGCTCACGACGACGGACCCTACCGCCGCTGAGCCGCGTCCCGGGATGCCCGCGGCGTGGGCGAGAATGCCGAGGTGAGCAACCCGTACGCGCCGCCCGACCCGAACCGGCCCCCGGTGCGCGATCCGGAGCGCGGCGGCGCCCACCCGCCCACCGACCTCCCGTCCGCCGGCAACCCGCCCACTGACCTCCCACACGCCCTCCCGCACACTGACCACCCGCCGACTGACCACCCGCCCACCGGCGAACCGCCCAGCGCGCGCCCGCCGGGCGACCCCGCCGGCGCCGAGCGAGCGAGCCGCCTGGCCCGGGTCTTCGCGGCGCTGGTGCTCGCGGGCGTGGTGTCCACGACGTTCCCCGTGCCGTGGCAGGCCGCGAACCTCGCCTTCGGGCTCGGCGCCCTCGTCGTCGGCGTGTGGGCCTTGGTCGTGGCGGTCCGCGCGCGGGTGCGTGGCGCGATGCCGGGCCTGTTGGGGGTGGGCGTGGTGGTCGCCGCGTTCTGGCTGTTGTTCTCGTTCGCGGGGCTGCTCCTGTGGTCCGCGACGAGCGAACGTCAGCAGTGCCTGGACGGAGCGCTCACGCAGACCGCTCGGGCACAGTGCGACTCGGGCTACACCTCGGACGTCGACGAGCTCCGAGAGCGGCTGGAGCGGCGCCTCCCGTCGCCCGCGCCCCGCGGTTGACGGCGCCCCCCTAGCGGGAGGTCCGGCCCCGGGCCAGCCTGCGACGCACGCTCGCGCGCAGCACGGCGTCGGCGGGCACGGCCACGACGAGGACGCCGAGCGCAATCTCGCCCGCGACCACCGCGCCGACGACGAGCGCGGGCGCGCCGGCCTGGGA
>JAEWOA010000340.1 GCA_023461115.1 Actinomycetes bacterium | reverse complement strand
GCGTCGCGGTGGCCGCGGCGGCCAGGGCGCTCGTCCCGCGGGTCAGCGCGCCCGCTGACCCTCGCGGCTACGAGTCGCTGCCGGTGCTCGGCGTGGGCCGCGGGGCCGTGCCGCGCGGCTGCTGGTTCTCGCGCAGCCGGTCGCGGCGCTCGTCGAGCCGCTGCTCCATCCGGTCCTGGCGCTGCTCACGGTCCTGCTCACTGTCCGGCCCGCCCGGCGCCTGCCGGCCGAACGGCAGCTCGTCGGAGCGCATCGGGCCGTGCGCGCGCCAGTCGTCGCGCGCATCGTGGATCGCCACCGCGGCGACGATGGCCCACACGATCGACACGACCACGCTGAGGACGATCAGCGCGGCGCCGACGCACACGCTGACGATGCTCCATCGCTTGGCGGTCGCGGACTCGTGCGCGCTGGCCGTGGCGTCGCCGGCACCCGCCGCCCGGGCGGCGCGGTGGGATGCAAGCAGGGCGGGGATGGCCGTGGGCCAGAACAGGATCACCGCGGCGATCACCCAGCCGATCGGCGCCGGGTAGCGGCCGGACGGGGGAGTGGGAGGCGCCGCCGGGGCTGGGGTCACCGCCGGAAGGGCCGCGGTCGTCGTCGGGCCAGGGTCGGAGGCGGGCTCCGGGGTGGGTTGGGGCGTTGGCTGCTCTGACATGGTCGCTCCAAGGGATTGCTGGTGCGACGAAACTACGAGTGCATTCTGTGTTCACCCTGGGAGTTCACCCGCACTTTCATGAGGATGGTCAGGTGAGCGCGTTGGATCGCGCTCTGTGCCTACGACTACGCTCCGGACGTGGGTTTCCTCGAGTACCTGACGTCGGCGTCTGACCGCGCGCGTCAGACGCCGCAACCTCCCGGGCTCTCGCTGCGGCACATCTTCGTCGTCATCGCGGTGTTCCTCGGCGTGACTGGCGCGGTCTTCGTCGGCCAGTTCTTCGAGTCGGAGCGCACGACGACGAAGTCCACGGGCGCCTTGTGGTGGAAGCACGAGACCACGACCACCACTGCGATTCCGGTGGAGAAGCGGCTCCCCTACCTGTTCATCGGGCTGGCATTGATCGCCGTCGCGGCGGTGTGCGTGTACGTCCCCATCATGCTTGCGCGGCGCCGCGCGGGGGAAAGGAAGTACCGCGCCATCCTGACCGGGGTCGAGCGCATCCCGATTGATCGGATCGCTGGCATCACGGGCGCCACGCAGGCTGCGGTGGTCCGCGACATTCAGCGCATGATCGACTCGGGCGCGATCGACGACGTCTACATCGACCGGCAGGCCGGGGAAGTCGTGAGCAAGCGGTACGTGCCGAAGGTCTCGCACAAGGTCGTCGTGACGTGCCGGGCATGCAATGCCACCAACGAGATGATCGTCGGCATCCCGCGCGCGTGCGCCGCGTGTGGGGAGCCGCTGGTCGCGAGTTCTCCCTGATCCGTTGCGGGCCGCCTAGCCTCAGGCCGAGGCGGAAGTCGCTCAGCTCATGAGGAAGGTCGGTCGCTATGGGTTTGGTCAGCGCAGCAGTGGGGGCAGCCGGCGGAGTCCTCGCCGACCAGTGGAAGGATTATTACGTCGCTCCCACATTCGACGAGCGGACCATCGTCGCTCCAGGCGTCTTCCAACAGCGCAGTCGCGGGCGGGGCGCCAATAGATCGTCGTCGCCTCATGTGATCAGCGACGGGTCCAAGGTGGTCGTGCCGGAGAGCACCGCGGTGATCGTCACCGACGGTGGCGGGATCGTGAGCGTGTCCACCGAGCCTGGCTACTTCATCTTCCGCAACGACAGCCAGCCTTCGCTCTTCAATGGAGGCGGGGTCCGCGCGTCGCTCGTCAAGCAGTCGTGGGAACGCTTCAAGTTCGGCGGCCAGCCGAGCGGGCAGCAGCTCATCTTCTATGTCAATCTCCGCGAGATCCGCAATCTTCGGTTCGGCACGCCGGGCCCCCTGCCGTACCGGGACTTCTCGCTGGTTCCCCCGGGCTCTAGCCAGGCCCCCGTGCTGCGCCTTCAAGCTCGGGGCCAGTTCTCGGTGCGCGTGGTGGACCCGATCCGGTTCTTCCGCACGTTCGTCCCGGCGGGTGTCCAGTACTACTCGTTGGCCGACGAGCACAGCAGCAATCACTTGCGTCAGGAGTTCACCGCGGCTTTCCAGGCCGCGCTCCAGGCCTTGTCTCGCACGACCGACATCGGCTCCCTCGCGTCTCATGGCCCGGAGTTGGCTGCGGCCCTGACCGACGGGGGTGGGCCAGAAGGCTCGTGGATTGAGCGATTCGGCGTCGTCGTCGCCTCAGCGGCCGTGGGCGCCATCGAGTACGACCAGGGATCGCGCGAGCTCATGGACAAGTACAACAAGGGCGTGCTGCTCGGCGGCGGTGTCGGGAACGCGTACACGCAGACCACGATCGCCGACTCGGCGATGGCGATGGCGGAGAGCGGTGAGGGCGGCAGCGGCATGCTGGGGCTGGCGTTGGGGCTGGGCGGCATCGGAGGCACAGCCGCTGGGCTGACGCAGCCGACGACCCCTGCGGTCGATCCGGCCGGACAGGGCGACCCCGTCGTGGCCCTCGGCCAGCTCAAGGCGATGCTCGACCAGGGCCTCATCACACCGGAGCAGTACGCGGCCAAGCAGCAGGAGATCCTCGGCCGTCTGTAGTCAGATCGGCATCTGAACCGTGTCGGTGGAGTCCGAAACGTCCCGTTTTTGGTCACGATCCGATAACGTCGCGCCCATGTTCGAGCCAGCCCCGGCTCCACGACGCCGTGACCTGCGCCGATGGGACCTCCGCCGTCGCCGCCGCCACCGGCGGTCGCGGCGGGCGGTGGAGTTCGTCCTCATGCTCGGCCTCGCGGCGGCGGCAGTCGTGGCGCCCGGCCTGGTCGTCGGCCATCGAGACGGCCAACCGACTGCCGACCTCGTCGACACGATCGACGCGCGCGACGACGACGACGCCAGCCGCTCGGGGAGCCGGATGTCAACCGCTGGGTCGTCGCAGGGTTCGTCGTCGCAGGGCTCGCCGACGCCGGGCTCTTCGTCGCCAAGTCCGTCGCAGCCCGGCGAGACGGCCTCACCCACGCCCGTGCCGACCCCGAAGCGCCAGGCCGTGCCCGACGAGCCCGCACCGCGCCCTGCGCCCAAGGCCGCGCCCGCGAGCCCGACCAAGGCGCCGACCTCCGAGGACGCCGAGATCGTCGCCCTGGGGAACGCGGCGCGCCGCGCCGAGGGGCTCGCGGACCTGACGGTCTCCACGTGCGCCCGCGCGCAGGCCGTGGCCCGCGCGACGCGGCTTGCCGACGAGGGGCGGTTCGAGCACGATCCGCTGGACCCGATCGTCAAGGAGTGCGGGTCGGGCATGGTGGGGGAGAACCTGGCGCTCGGCTACCCGACGGCGAAGGCGACGGTCGACGCGTGGCTGGCCTCGCCGGGCCATCGCGCCAACCTGCTCTCGCCCAAGTACACGTCGATCGGCGTCGCGTGTGTGCCGTCCGACCGTGGGCGGCTCTGCGCCCAGGTGTTCCTGGGCTGAGCGCCGGGTCTGTCGTCGTCCGGCCGTAGTGCTTAGGCTCACCGAATGCACCGCATCTACCAGCTCCCGGTCGCGGACGTGTACCCGCTGTACGTCGCCAAGCTCGAGCGCAAAGGCCGCACCGTCGCGGAGCTCGACGAGGTCATCGTGTGGCTCACCGGGTTCGACGAGGCCGCGCTACGGCGCCACCTCGAGGCGCGCACGACCTTCCAGGACTTCTTCGCCGCCGCCGACCTGAACCCGAACGCCGGCCTGATCACCGGCGTGATCTGTGGGCTGCGGGTCGAGGAGATCGAGGACCCGCTGATGCGGCAGATCCGGTACCTCGACAAGCTCGTCGACGAGCTCGCGCGCGGCAAGGCGATGGCGAAGGTGCTGCGCGGCTCGGCGCCGTCAGCCGCCGAGGCGGCACTCGACGCGTAGGGCCAACGGCGGCGTCGCCGGCAGGTCTACGGGGCGGCGCGGATCTGCGCGGCGGGCGGTGGGCGACGGCCTGCAAGCCGTGGCGTTGTCGGACGTCGCGAGGATGCTACGAGCCAGTCTCGGATCGGAGGACCTGGTGGTCAGGCGCAAGCGCAGTCGCGAGTCGAGGCCGGCGCCAGTCCCTGAGCGCGGCCAGGACTCCGCGGGCCCCGTGGCCGTTCCCGCGGGCAGATTCGACGTGCTGACCGACGACGACGCCCGCAGCCTCGCGCATCGGCTGTTGACGCCGGGGCGGCGCTGGCCCGTGGCCGTCGTCACGGTCGCCAACGGGGCGGCGGAGCCGTTCGCCGACGTCGACGCCCTCGTCGCGGACCTGCGCGGCCTCGCGGAGGTGGTCGTGATGCCGACGTCGGACGTCTCGTGGGCGTTCTCGTCGGTGATGCCGCAGTTGACCCAGGTGTACGGCGGCGCGTCGCGCGTGTATCCCGTCGACCACGAGTGGGTGTCGGCGCCGCGGAAGGCGCCGCTGCGCTTCGCGTACTCAGTGCGCGAGCGGGAGCGGGTGACCGACCAGCTCGTCGCGGACGCGATGTCCGCCGCGGTCGCGGCGGGCCTGTACCAGCCGCGTTCGTCCGCCGCGTCGCGGCCGTCGGCCGAGGGGACCGTCGTCGGCCTGCTGGGCAGTCGCGCCCTCATCCGACTCGACGACGGCAGCATGGCGACGTTGTGGGAGGAGCTCACGGGGTTCGACGTCCCGCTCGATCGGCTCGTGCAGGTCGGCCAGCGGGTGCGCGGAACGATCGATGCCGAGGCTCGGCGCCTCGACCCCGCGCCTCCCGCTGACCAGGTGACGGCCACTCCGGCCGAGTACCGCGTGGGCGCGCCCGTCCTGGCCGAGGTGGTGGAGGTCGCGCAGGCCGCGCTCACCCTGCGCATCGCCCCGGGTGCGGACGTCCTCACCCCCGCGGCGCTGGTGACGACGAACGAGCTGGACAGCATCTCCGTGCTGTTCTCGCCCGGCGACGTCGTCGTCGCGCGGCTGACGGCCTTGGAGCCTGCCGTCGCGCTCTCGTTGCTCGACGTCGACGACGACGAGACGCCGGTCGCGGCGCCGGCGATCCTCGACGGCGGCCCGCCGTGGCTGGTGGTCCCGGCGCCGCTCGCTGTCGCCGTTCCGCTCGAGGAGCCTGTGCCGAGCGTGGAGGATCCCGTCTCGCTGGCCGACGACGAGGCGTCGGCGCAGCCCGCTGCGGTGCCAGAGCCTGCGTGGCCGCAGGCGTCGATCGGGCCCACGCCTTTGGACGTCGTCGCCGGGCGCGCGCGCAAGCCGGCGCCGGACGTGCCGGGCGATGGTGTCGCGAGGCCGCCACGAGCCACCGACGGCCCTGCCGTCCGGGACCTCAGTTTGTCGCTCGCGACCGAACGGGCGCGCTCGGCCGACCTGCGACGACAGCTCGACCAGGCGCTCGGCGCCTCACACGAGCTCAGAGGGCTGCGCCAGCACGCCGAGCAGCTCGAGCGCGAGCTGAGCGTGGCCGAGAGCAACGTCCGGGCGTTCCGCGACAAGTACCGCCGCGCCGACCTGCGCCGCCAGCAACTCGAGGCGGCCGCCAAGTCGGCAGCGGGACGGCGCCTCGGCCAGGACGACGACGTCCGGGACTGGTTCGCGGACCCCGCCGACGCCTTGCGGTTCAGCGTCACGCAGGCATGGGCCCGTCGCGTGCCGCCGGGGGAGAAGGCCCGCTGGCCGTTGGGCGTGTGGGCCATCGGCGGCCGCTTCGTCGACTCGCTGGACGCACTCGGCCCGGTGTCGTGGCGCAAGCTCGCCGAGGTGGTCGCGGATGTGGTGGTCGCCGAACCGGCCCGGCTGTCGGCGTTGGAGCACCACGAGCTCCGGATCGCGGAGAGCGGCGGCTCCCGTGCCACCACCCGAGAGGACGGCGCGGTCTGCTACCGCGTCGCGCTCCAGCAGAACTCGCCCTCCGCGCGGCGCCTGCACTACTGGCGCCGTGGGGACTACGTCGAGCTGTCCCGCGTCGTCCTCCACGACGACACCGCACCCTGAACGCTGAGCGGTCAGCCCGCCGCCCCGACGGCATCCGCACCTTCCTCAGCATGCGGCTGAGGTCGACGAAGAGACCGTGGCCCGCATGTCCGCTCTGGCTCCTCCGCGGCGAGTTGCTCCTCGCCTTCAAGACGAGGGGCCGCGCGGACCTCGAGGGCCTGGTGGACGAGGTCATCGTCCCGCTGCTCGAGTCCGCGACAGCCCGCTAGCCTGCCCGCATGACCACCGACGTCCGGAACATCGCCGCCGCGCTCGCACAGGTCGCCGAGCCGTGGCAGCCCCACCGCCTGACCAGCGTCAACGACTACGACGTCAAGGTCGTCAAGCTCCGCGGCGAGTTCGTGTGGCACACGCACCCGGACACCGACGAGCTGTTCGTCGTCCGCTCCGGCACGCTCGTCATCCAGCTCCGCGACCGCGACGTGGTCCTGGGACCCGACGACGTCTTCGTCGTCCCGGCGGGCGTCGAGCACTGCCCGCGTGCCGACGAGCCTGTCGAGGCGCTGCTCATCGAGCCCCAGGGCACGGTCAACACCGGCGACGCCGGGGGAGAGCGCACCTCCCCGCTCCGAGAGCTCGAGGCCTGAGCCGCGCGACTCATCGACCCCCGTACCGCTTGATCGCGCCTTGATGGGTGATTCCGCGCCCTAGTCGACACTCGACGCGGCTCGTCCCCGACGCACAGTTTGGAGTGCGCGAACGACGAAGGCCCGGACCTGCTGGTCCGGGCCTTCGTCGATTTGTAGCGGGGGCAGGATTTGAACCTGCGACCTCTGGGTTATGAGCCCAGCGAGCTACCGAGCTGCTCCACCCCGCGTCGGCTCGGTAACACTACGTCAGCGCGTCCGGGGACGCCAAATCCGATGAGGCGTGACGGCGCCCACACTCATGGCACACGCTTGGCGAGCGCGTACCCGCCGGCGTTCGAGACGACCTCGTAGGAGTCGCCGGGATGCTGCTGCTCGGCGTAGGCCGCGACGTCGTCGATGGGCGAGCTCCACCCGCCGCCCCAGTTGTCGATCAGCACGTAGTCGGGCGCCGGGTTGCCGGTGTTGCCCACGTAGTAGACCTGCGTGCGGGGCGCCAGGTTGGACATGAGGCCGATGTCGGTCTCGACCGTCGCGTCGTCGGGGATCGCGCCCAGCACGGCCGCGGCCTCGGCGGCGCGGGTCGAGCCAGCCCAGAAGTCGGGCTTCGCGAGTTTGCCCAGGGGGCCCTGCGGCACGAACGTCACGGCGACGACGACCGCCACGGATCCCGCCGCCATCGCGTACCGCCGCAGCCAAGGCCGCGGGGACCGCCGGGCCAGCAGCACGCCGTCGAGCAGCGCGGCGAACGCGATGGGCATGAGGATCGCGCCGTAGTGCCACTGGTGGCCCCAGTAGAACTCGTTGGTGGCCCAGAACCGCCACAGGATCGTCGGGACGGCGACGAGCATCAGCGGCGACCGCAGCCCGATGAGCCCGGTGATCGCGACCAGCATCACCAACGTGCCGAGCTTCGCGCCGTCGTCGAACAGCATGGTCACAGCCGTCCATGGCTGGGAGACCAGGGCACGCACGTCGATGCGCCCGGAGTAGTCCCACTGGTCCGACGGGTTGAGCAGCGGCACCAGGACCGCGGTGGCGAGCACCACCCAGCCGGCGCCCCACGCCGTGAGCCACAGCCCGACGCGTTGGCGCGAGCGCCACCACAGCACGAGCCCGAGCGCCGCGACGGTCAGCCCGAGGTCTTCCTTGACGAAGACGAGCGGCGCCGCCCACAGCGCGCACGCCCACCACCGCTCGCGCACGAACGCGACCAGTGACAACGCGAGCAGCGGGACAGCGAACGCGATCTCGTGGAACTGCGACGCGACGGCCTCGACGAGCCCGAAGCTCACGGCGTAAGCGGCTCCGACGAGCACGCCCTCCAGAGCGCCGAGCACCCGGACGGCCTGCCGCGCGACCACGTACACGGAGAACGCGAACAGCAGGTCCTGCAGCACCAGCAGTGTCAGCGGGCTGGGGAAGACCTTGTAGACGGGCCCGAGCACCACGAGCAAGGGGTGGAAGTGGTCCCCGAGGAGGTTGAAGCCCTCGCCCTTGATCGTGACGATCGGCGCCTGGAAGTCGGAGTACCTCCGCGCGAGCTGGGTGAAGATGCCCAGGTCCCACGACGGCGTCTCGTACTTGTGCCACTGCGCGATCGAGTAGGCGATGTACGCGGCGGCGGCCAGCACGGCGACGACGAGCGGCCCGGTCCAGGCCAACGGGCCTGTGGGCTCGGGCGCGGGGCTGACCGTGCCGTCCGGCTCGGGCTCAGCCTCGGGCTCGACGAGGGTCGGTTCCGGCGTGGCCGGGTCCGCTGGCCAGGCCTTCGTCTCGTCGTCGGTGGTCCTGCTCACCCGCGCATCATGGCAGGCGAGCCCAGGCGCCCGTCCACACCCGGGCCGTCACCAGCCGGCGGGCACGAGGGCGTGACGGCCGATCGCGGGCACGCGGATGGCGGTGACCTTCACCAGCTCGGCGACGACGAACCGCCAGCACCGGTCCACCTCGTCGAGCTGCGCGGCGACGAGCTCGGGCAGCACGTGGCCGGCGCTCTCGGCGCCGGCCGCGACGTCGATCGCGTCGTAGCCGCGGTGCAGCATGGTGCGGGCGGCGCGGTAGTGGGCGGTGTCGCGAGCGGCCGAGGGGGTGGCGACCTCGAGCGCGGCGGCGGCTTGGTCGAACTCGTCGCGCACGGCTCCGAGGGCGTGGTCGCGCTCCACCGGGCGCAGGCGCCAGGCGGAGTCGGCGACTGACGCGACGGTGGCCGAGAGCGAGAGCCGCTCGACCGCGGAGTCGAGCGCCGCAGGGTCGAGCTGCAGCGCGAGCAGAAGGGTGATGGACCGGCCGAGCGCGGCCTCGTCGCGCCGCCGGCGCCGGTCCCGGGCGCGTTGCGCGGCGAGTTGGGACGCCTGCTCGCGC
>JAEWOA010000339.1 GCA_023461115.1 Actinomycetes bacterium | reverse complement strand
AGCGAACCGCGGGCAATCGTGCGGTCGCCGGCTTGCTCACCCGGTCCGCCGCCGTCCAGCGCGCGCCCGAGCCCGCACCCGATCCGGCTCGGCTCGCGGCCGCCGCGGCCCAGGCGACGCGCGCGGCGGACGACGCGCGGGTGCTGCAGCTCATGGGCCTGCTGTCCCGCACGGCGCTGCCACCCGCATTCGCGATCGCGCAGCTCATGCTCGGGTTCGCCGCGCAGGCGGGCATGCCGATCGGCCTCGACGCCAGCGGCTCGGCCGCGACGACTGCGCACCTGGTGCCGGGCAAGGTGCCGCAGGTGGCGATGGTCGTCGCGGGCGTGCACGGCTCGGAGCAGTCCGGCGTCGAGGTCGCCGAGCGGCTGCTCGCCCAGTTGCGGCGGTTCCAGCCGCACTTCACGGTCGTCGTCGTGCCACGCCTGTTCCCCGCGAACGTGCAGTCGCGGGCCGCATGGGAGCAGGCGCTCGCGGCCAAGCAGTCGTCGATCGCGCTCGACCAGTACCGCGCGCTGCGCGACAAGGCGGGCGACGTCGGCCGCACCACACCCGGGCGCACGACGACGATCCCGGCCCCCGGCGGCAAGACCAAGACCGTCCCGCTCGACCCGAACCGCGAGTTCCCCGACCTCGGCAAGGACCTGGACCTGGCCAAGCCGCTGGACTCCCGGGGGCGCGTCGTCGAGCCCGCCAACATCGCGCTGCAGGCGCTGATCTCGACGTTCCGCCCCGCCCGGATCGTGTCGGTGCACGCGATCAAGGACCTCGGGCGCGCGGGCGTCTTCGCCGACCCGCACCCGGCCGCGGCGCCCACGGACCCGCTCGCGGCCGGCGCCGACGACCTCGCCCTGCGGATGGCGAAGCGCGCCGACGCGCTCGGCGCCGGCGTGCGCGGCAACAAGCGC
Source organism: Actinomycetes bacterium (assembly GCA_023461115.1). Lineage (GTDB taxonomy): Bacteria > Actinomycetota > Actinomycetes > Actinomycetales > Cellulomonadaceae > Cellulomonas. Next base: position 9,995 of record JAEWOA010000339.1, on the reverse strand, counting down.
GACGGAGGCTGGACCAGCCTCTACCCGGGCCAGGACCCGAAGCAGTCGGCGGCCCAGATCGCCAAGGAGGACGCGGTGGGCCGCACGCTGGGGCAGTGGGGTCCCTCGAAGGGCATCACCGTGATCACGGTCGAGGTGGGCGAGCAGTACCGCAGCGACTCCGCGGTGGCGGACCCGAACCGCGCGGTCGAGCTCGAGGCCGAGGCCACCGCCATCCGCGAGATCTTCCTAGGCCCGTGAGGGGCCGCCGCTGCGGCCCGCCGAGCCCCCCGGGTCAGCCCCGCCCGGCGGCGGCGAGCTCAGGCCGGCGCTGGTCCGACGGAGCCTTCTCGCGACGGTTGCGCACGAGGGAGGTGACGAAGGCGGCGACGACGAACCCGACGCCCACCAGGCCCGTGACGATCGAGTCGACGTGGTGGCCGATCGAGACCAGCAGGATCACGGCGAGCGCGCCGATCGCCCAGTGCGCGCCATGCTCGAGGTACACGTACTGCGCGAGCGTGCCCTGGCGCACCAGGTACACCGTGAGCGAGCGGACGAACATCGCGCCGATCAGTCCCAGGCCCAACGCGATGATGATCGGGTCCGGGGTGATCGCGAACGCGCCGATCACGCCGTCGAACGAGAACGACGCGTCCAGCACCTCGAGGTAGAGGAAGGTGAAGAAACCGGCCTTCCCCGCGAGCTTCGCGAGCTCGGTCGGGCCTGCCGCCTCGTCGCGCTGGTCTTCGCCGGCGCCCGCGAAGAACGACCCCAGGGCGTTGACGGCGATGTAGGTGACCATGCCGAGGATGCCCGCGATCAGCACGTCGGACGGCCGCGTGGCGAGCGTGCTCGCGACGACGACGAGCGTGACGCCCGCGACGACCACCGAGAGCTGGTCGAGCCTGCCGATCCTGGCCAGCGGGCGCTCGAGCCAGGACAGCCACTGGTGCTCCCGCTCCTCGAACACGAAGTCGAGGAACAGCATGAGCAGGAACATGCCGCCGAAGGCGGCGATCTGCGGGTGCGCCTCGTTGAGCAGGTAGCCGTAGGTGCCGGGGTCGTGCGGGTCGCCCTGCTGCATCGCGAGCCGGATGGCCTCGATGGGGCCGAGGTGCGCGGTGACGCCGACGACGAGCAGCGGGAACACCAGGCGCATGCCGAACACCGCGATCGCGATGCCGACCGTGAGGAAGACCTTCCGCCAGAAGTCGTCGAGACGCTCGAGGATCTTGGCGTTGACGACCGCGTTGTCGAAGGAGAGCGACACCTCCATCACGCCGAGGATCGCGCACAGCGCGAGCGCGGCCCAGCCGCCGTAGAACACGGCGGCGACCAGTGCCGCGGCACTGACCGCGAAGGACCAGCCGAAGGTGCGGAGGAACACGAACTCGTCTCGATTCGTCGAAAGCGCGCGCAGGTGGGCGGTGCCCGGGGACAAGTGTGCGGGAAGATCGTCGCCCGACGTGTCGGCCTTGAGCCCTAGGCTCGTGGCTCGGTACCCATCACGGCGCACCGTGCGCCGGGCGAGAGAAAGCAGGAGGACTATGTCCGAGCTCGATCTGGGTTCGACGCCCACCGCCGGCGGCGCGACGACGCCCGCCGCGGCGCCGTCCTTGGTGCTGACACCGCCGGCGCCGGTGGAGGTCGTCAAGCCCGAGCAGGCGCCCGGCGCCATCCCGCTGGCCGACGGCAAGCAGTCCGAGCTCGAGCAGAAGGCGGTCGCGTTCGCCTCGGAGCTCGCCGGGCTGGACACCAAGTCGCCGGCGTTCTCGCAGAAGATCGCCGCGATCACGACGATGGGCGACCAGGACATGCGCACGGCCGCCGCGGCGTCGTCGCGGATGCTGGACCGGCCCGCCGCCGCGGTCCGCAAGAACGGGGGCGACGCCCAGACCCGTGTGGCGAGCACGTTGATCGACCTGCGCACCACGGTGACCGAGCTCGACCCCAAGCGCGCCGACCTGGCCGGCCCGCGCAAGGCGCTCAAGTGGCTGCCCGGCGGCTCGGCGATCGACCGCTACTTCGCCAAGTACCAGTCGGCGCAGTCGCACCTCGACGCGATCATCAAGGCGCTCGCGTCGGGCCAGGACGAGCTCCGCAAGGACAACGCGGCGATCGAGACCGAGAAGGCGAGCCTGTGGACGTCCATGGGGAAGCTCGCCGAGTACAACGCGCTCGCGCAGGCGCTGGACGCCGCGATCTCCCAGAAGGTCGCCGAGCTCGAGGCCGCGGGCCGAGTCGAGGACGCCAACACGGTCCGCTCGGACGCGCTGTTTCCCGTGCGTCAGCGCGTCGTGGACATCCAGACGCAACTGGCGGTCTCGGTCCAGGGCTACCTCGCCCTCGACCTGGTGCGCCGCAACAACCTCGAGCTCATCCGGGGCGTCGACCGCGCGCAGACGACGACGGTGGCCGCGCTGCGCACCGCCGTGATCGTCGCGCAGGCGCTCGCGCGCCAGAAGCTCGTGCTCGACCAGATCACGGCGCTCAACACGGTGACGTCCAACCTGATCGAGTCGACGAGCGAGCAGCTGCGCACGCAGGGCGTGGCCATCAACCAGCAGGCGGCCTCCGCGACCCTCGATGTGGCCAAGCTCCAGGAGGCGTTCGACAACGTGTTCGCGACGATGGACGCGCTCGACACGTTCCGCGCCCAGGCGCTCGACAGCATGGCGCAGACGGTCGGGGCGCTCGAGGGCCAGATCGAGCGGGCCAAGCCCTACCTGGACCGCACCCGGGCCCGCGAGGGCCAGCAGGAGGCCTGACGCCGACTGCGGCGACAGCCCGTCCACGGGTGAGGGCGATCGGCCGCCGACCGCCCTGTCGCGCTGCGGCTCTACCCGCTGGACGACGCGCCCATCAAGGGGCAGAACCTGTGGCACCCCCGCCGCCCAAGGGCGACGGGGGTGCCATTTTTGCAGGTCACCGCCTCACGGGAGCAGCCGTGAGGCGGGACGATCACACGTCGTAGTACAGCTCGAACTCGTGCGGGTGCGGGCGCAGGCGGATCGGGTCCACCTCGTGCGAGCGCTTGTAGTCGATCCACGTCTGGATCAGGTCCGGCGTGAAGACGTTGCCGGCGGTGAGCCAGTCGTGGTCGGACTCGAGGTTGTCGAGCACCTCGGCGAGCGAGCCCGGGACCTGCTGGATCAGGGCGTGCTCCTCGGGGGGCAGCTCATAGAGGTCCTTGTCCACCGGCTCCGGCGGCTCGATGCGGTTCTGGATGCCGTCGATGCCGGCCATGAGCATGGCCGCGAACGCCAGGTAGGGGTTCGACGACGGGTCCGGCACGCGGAACTCGATGCGCTTGGCCTTGGGGTTCGAGCCGGTGACCGGGATGCGGATGCACGCGGAGCGGTTGCGGGCCGAGTAGACCAGGTTGACCGGGGCCTCGAAGCCCGGGACCAGGCGGTGGTAGGAGTTCACCGTCGGGTTGGTGAACGCGAGCAGCGCGGGCGCGTGCTTGAGCAGGCCGCCGATGTACCAGCGGGCGATGTCCGAGAGGCCGCCGTAGCCCTTCTCGTCGAAGAACAGCGGCTCGCCGTCCTTCCAGAGCGACTGGTGCACGTGCATGCCCGAGCCGTTGTCGCCGAAGATCGGCTTCGGCATGAAGGTCGCGGTGCGGCCGTTCTTGTGGGCGACGTTCTTGACGACGTACTTGAAGAGCTGGACCTTGTCGGCCGAGATCCCAAGCTTGTCGAAGCGGTAGTTGATCTCCGCCTGGCCGGCGGTGCCGACCTCGTGGTGCGAGCGTTCGACGCCCAGGCCCAGCGCGTCGAGCTGCAGGACGATCTCGTCGCGCAGGTCGGCGAAGTGGTCCACCGGCGGGACGGGGAAGTAGCCGCCCTTGTAGGGGGTCTTGTGGCCGAGGTTGCCGCCCTCCTCGACGCGGCCGGTGTTCCAGGCCGCCTCGATGGAGTCGATGTAGTAGTACGACGCGTTCTGCTTCGTCTCGAAGCGGATGTCGTCGAAGATGTAGAACTCGGCCTCGGGGGCGAAGAACGCCGTGTCGGCGATGCCGGTCGAGCGCAGGTACGCCTCGGCCTTGGCGGCCACCTGGCGCGGGTCGCGGCTGTAGGGCTCGTCGGTGTACGGGTCGACGATGTGGAAGTTGATGTTGAGCGTCTTCTCCGTGCGGAACGGGTCGACGTAGGCCGTCGTGACGTCCGGGATCAGCTTCATGTCGGACTCGTGGATCGCCTGGAAGCCGCGGATCGACGAGCCGTCGAACATCTGGCCCTCGGTGAAGAAGGACTCGTCCACGGACTGAGCGGGCACGTTGAAGTGCTGCATCACGCCGGGCAGGTCACAGAACCGCACGTCGACGAACTTGACGTCCTCGCTCTTGATGAACGCCAGGACTTCCTCTGGCTTGCTGAACATCCGCTGCTCCTCGGTTGGTGGCGCCCGCGGCTCGGGCACTCGTGACGCTAGAACCGGGCCGTTTCCCGGGTGTGAGGCAAGTGTTTCCGCGGTGTTACGCAGCGCGCCCGGATGTAACGATTGCGGGAACCGGCCCACCGCACACCTACCCTGGATCGGTGACGACACGCCAGAACATGGGCTCGTGGCTTGAGGGCGGAGCCTCGGGGGAGGGCAGCGGCCGCGGCGCGCGCCTCGGGCTTCCGGGCGAAGGGCCGGGCTCGCTCGCGCGACTCGGCCGCCGGGTCGGGGCGCTCGTCGTCGACTGGGCGCTGAGCCTGATGATCGCCGCGACGTTCTTCCCGAGCGCCCAGGCCGGCTCGTTCCTGGAGCGCGCCGACGGATTGGTCACGCTCGCGGTGTTCGCGGCCGAGAACGTGCTCCTCGTGGGCACGATCGGCTTCACGGTCGGCCACCGCCTCTTCGGCGTGCGGGTTCGCGCTGCGGGGATCGGCGGCGACGGCGAGCCGGTCGACGACGACGGCCGTGGTCCGGGCTTCTTGCGGGGCCTCGTCCGCACCGTGCTGCTGTGCCTGGTGATCCCCGCGGTCGTGTGGGATGCCGACGGCCGCGGCCTGCACGACCGCGCCGCGGGCAGCGCGATCGTCAGGCGCTGACCTGCGCCCAACGGGCGCCGGCCACGGGGGCGCCGCGGCCCCGGAGGCCGCACCGAGGGAGGATCAGCGGCCGCGCATGCCCTTGCGGTCGGGGCGGGCGCGCATCGGGTCGACGCCCTTCGGCACGGGCAGGCGGGCGCCGCCGAGGGCCTGCAGGCGCTTGTTGACCTCGCTGACCTCGTGCTTCTGGAGCGTCGGCTTGAGCTTGCGGAGGGTGTTCGGGATCTTGCGCAGCGGGGTCTGCCCCTCGTCGTTGCCGACCGAGATGATCGTGACCGCCACGCCCGCCGCGACACGCTGCACGCGCTTGCGCTCACCGTCGGCGAGCTTCTGCGTGCGCCCGGCGGGGCCCTCGACGAGCAGCACGACGCCGGGGCGCCCGACGCCGCGGAACACGAGGTCCTGCGTGCGGGCGTCGATCGCGACCGGCTGCTCCTCGAACGTCCAGCCACGCCGGATCATCTGCGCCGCGCGCAGGGAGCCGCCCGGCTGGCCCTCGAGCTGCGTGAAGACCGCCTTGTCCAGCCGGCGGGTCAGCAGGAACATCGCGGAGATCGCCGCGAACGGGATCGACAGCAGCGTCCAGTAGATCGGGTTGTCGAGCAGGAGGCCGACGACGAAGCCGATCGCCAGGACGCCGACGAACGCGCCGAGCAGATACCACGTGACCGCGGGGTCGACCTCGCGGGTCATCTTGTACGCGGCCCAGATCTGGTTGTACCAGCGGGGCTTCTTGGGCGCCGGGGCGTCGGCGTTCTGACGGGCCATAAGGCAGGAGTTTACCGAGCCGGGACGGTCGTCTTGGCCAGCAGGCTGGCGGCCTCCTGGCGCGCCGTGGTCGGCTCGCCCAAGTGGGCCAGTGCGGCGGGGATCGGCAGGCCGCGCTTGCGCATCGCCTGGCCCCACAGCCGGCCCGCGCGGTACGACGAGCGCACGAGCGGCCCGGACATCACGCCATGGAACCCGAGCTTGGCCGCCTCGTCGGAGAGCGCGACGAACTCCTCCGGACGCACCCACCGGTCCACGGGGTGGTGGCGCACGGATGGGCGCAGGTACTGGGTGATCGTCACCAGGTCGCAGCCCGCGTCGTGCAGCGCGCCGAGCGCCTCGACCACCTCGTCGTACGTCTCTCCCATACCGAGGATCAGGTTGGACTTGGTGACGAGCCCCGCGTCGCGGGCCCGCGTGAGCACCGACAGCGACCGCTCGTACCGGAATCCCGGGCGGATCTGCTTGAAGATCCGGGGCACGGTCTCCAGGTTGTGCGCGAGCACCTCGGGCCGCGACTCGTTGACCTGGTCCAGCAGCTCGGGGATCGCGTTGAAGTCGGGGATCAGCAGCTCGACGCCCGTGCCGGGGTTCAGCGCGTGGATCTGGCGGACCGTCTCGGCGTACAGCCACGCGCCGCCGTCGGGCAGGTCGTCGCGCGCGACGCCCGTGACCGTGGAGTACTTCAGGCCCATCGCCTGCACCGACTCGGCGACGCGGCGCGGCTCGTCGGCGTCGAAGTCCGCGGGCTTGCCGGTGTCGATCTGGCAGAAGTCGCAGCGCCGCGTGCACTGGTCCCCGCCGATGAGGAACGTGGCCTCGCGGTCCTCCCAGCACTCGAAGATGTTGGGACAGCCCGCCTCCTCGCACACCGTGTGCAGGCCCTCGCGCTTCACCAGGCCCTTGAGCTCGGAGTACTCGGGTCCCATGGTCGCGCGCGTGCGGATCCACTCGGGCTTCTTCTCGATGGGCGTGGCGGCATTGCGTGCCTCGACGCGCAGCATGCGACGCCCCTCGGGTGCGATGGTCACGCGGCAACCCTAGCCCGCGCGCGGTCCGGGGGCGGGACCGGCCCGGGAGTCGCACGTCACATCCGGGACCTGAGTCCCGCGCGCGTCGGGCCGAGCGTGGCAAGGCTGGGGGAAAGCAGCCGCAGGGGAGGAGACCCGACATGCGAGTGCTCGTGAGCGTGGCGTCGCGCCATGGCGCGACGGCCGAGATGGGCGACGTCGTCGCGCAGGTGCTGCGGGACGCCGGCCACACGGTGGACGCGATCGCGCCCGACGACGTCGAGCGCGTGATGCCCTACGACGCGGTCGTGCTGGGCTCCGCGGTCTATGTGGGGCGCCTCGCGGCGTCCCTCCGCGACCTGGTGGAGCGCCAGGCGGGGCATCTGCGGCTGCGTCCGGTGTGGCTGTTCTGGTCGGGCCCCGTGGGCGACCCGCCGCAGCCGGCCACCGTCCCCGACGACGTCGAGCACATGGTCAAGGCCATCGAGGCCAACGGCGTCAAGTGCTTCGTCGGAGCGCTGGACCGCTCGGCGCTCAACCTGAGCGAGCGCGCGCTCGTCGCCCTGGTGCACGCGCAGGAGGGCGACTACCGGGACTTCGAGCAGGTGCGGCAGTGGGCGCAGGGGATCGCGTCCGAGCTGGCGGTCCCGGTCTAACAGGCCCGCCGAGGACGACGAGAGACGCGGGCGGACCTCGACGACGAGATGTCGCCGTCAGCGCGCGACCGGCAAGGCCGGCGCGGCCTCGTCGCCCTCGGCCTCCCACGAGCCTGCGGCGAGCAGAGGCGTCAGCGTCTCGACGAGATGCGCGCGCACGAGCGGGGTGACCTCGGCGATCGTCACGGTCCGCGCGAGCTCGACGGACAGCGACGTGACGTCGGCGTCCGGGATGCCGCACGGCACGATGCGCTCGAACGCGTGCAGGTCGGGCTGGCAGTTGAGCGCGAAGCCGTGCATCGTCACGCCCCGGGACACGCGCACGCCGATCTGCGCGACCTTGCGCTGCCGGCCCCCCGGCTCCGCGGCGTCGAACCACACCCCTGAGCGGCCATCCACGCGGATCGCCGCGAGGCCCAGGTCCGCGCACGTGCGGATCAGCGCCTCCTCGAGCGCGCGGACGTACCGCACGACGTCGACGGGCGCGCCGAGCCGCACGATCGGGTACCCGACGAGCTGCCCAGGCCCGTGCCAGGTGATCCGTCCGCCACGGTCGACGTCGACGACCGGCGTGCCATCCACCGGCCGGTCCCACGGCGCCGTGCGCTTGCCCGCGGTGTAGACGTCCTCGTGCTCGCACAGCAGCACGACGTCCTCACGCTCACCGGCGACGACGGCCGCGTGCACCTCGCGCTGCAGCGCCCACGTGGGCTCGTACGGCACGTGCCGGACTCCCAGGTCCAACTCCTCGAAGCGCATGCGCGCCACCCTAGCCCCGGCCGCGGCGCCCGGCGTCCGGCATCCCTAGGCTGGCGGCATGGAGCCGCTGCGCGTGGGACTGGTCGGGTATGGGGGAGCGGGCCGGGGCATCCACTCGCGGTTGCTGCGCGCGGCGGGCCAACGCGTCACGCACGTCGTCACCGCGCGCCGCGCGGCGCAGGTCGCCGACGACTGGCCCGGTGCGGCCGTGCTGCCGGACGCCGAGGCGATGTGGGCGCGGGCGGACGAGGTCGACCTCCTCGTGGTCGCGAGCCCGACCGGCGACCACGCGGCGCATGTCACCGCCGCGCTCGCCACCGGCCGGCACGTGCTCGTCGACAAGCCGCTCGCGGTGACCACCGACGAGGCCGCGGCCCTCGCCGCGCTCGCCGACGGCCGCCTCACGGTGTTCCAGAACCGCCGGTGGGACCCCGAGCAGCTCGCGCTCGCGGGCCTGATCCGGCGCGGCGAGCTCGGTGAGGTCCACCGCTTCGAGCGCCGCTGGGAGCGGTTCCGGCCTGTGCCGCAGGACCGGTGGAAGGAGAACGACGAGCGCGGCGGCGGCCTGCTGTTGGACCTCGGCGCGCACCTCGTCGACTCCGCGACGCAGCTCTTCGGGCCCGTGGCCAGCGTGTACGCCGAGCTCGCCGCGCGCAGCACGGCCGCGTACGACGACGTCTTCCTCGCGGTGCGGCACTCGTCGGGCGTCCTGAGCCACCTGCAGGCCGGTGCCGTGGTCGGCGCGCCAGGCCCGCGCACGCGCGTCCTCGGCAGCCGCGGCGCGTACCTGGTGACGGCGTACGAGGGCGAGCCCACGCCGTTCAGCGCGCTCGACGACGCCTACGAGGAGACCCGCCGCCCCGGCGAGCCGCGCCACGAGGGTTGGCTCGTCACCGGCGCCGACCGCGTCCCGGTGCCGGCGCCCGTGGGCGGCCACGGCGACATCTACCCCGCGGTCGCGGCCTGGGTCCGGGGCACGGGGCCGCTTCCGGTCGACCCGTGGGACGCCGTGGCGACCGCGCGCGTGCTCGACGCGGCGGCGCAGTCGGCGCGCACCGGCCACGTGGTGGTGCTCGGCGCCTAGCTGTGGACAGCGCACGGCGCCGCTCGCCCTGGACGCGCTTACATGCGCGCATGGACGTTCCCGCTTCCGAGCTCGAGGCCGGGCTGGCCCGGCTTGGCTACCGACCCTCGGGGCCCGCGCCACGCGGCGGCGTGCTCGGCGTCTCGCCCGGTGGCGCCGAGGTCGAGCTGATCGCCGCCGCGGCTCCGCTCACCCCCGAGGCTCGTGACCGGGCTGCCGCGCTCGTCGAGGTGCGGCACCCGCACCTCGCGCAGTTCCTGGGTGTCGTGGAGCTCGCCGAGGGGCGCTGGGGCCTGCTGGCCGAGCATGTGCGGGGCGAGCCGTTGGCGCGCGTGCTCTCGGCGCGCTCCGGGCTGACGGACGGTGAGGCGGTCACGGTCGTCGTGCCGATCGCCCAGTCGCTCGGTGCGCTCGCGGAGGCCGGGCTCACCCACGGGCGGGTCGACGACGAGGCGGTGGTCCTCGCCGCGGACGGCAGGCCCGTGCTGGTGGACCCGCGGGGCGCCGTGGCGGGCGCCGGCGACGTCGTCGGCGACCTCGCGGCTCTGGTCGCCACGACGCTCGCCCGCCTTGCGGTGAGGCCCGGTGGGCCGACGGTGCTCGACGGCGACCGCCGGCCCAGCCCGATGGGCGCGCTCCTGGCCGCCTTGCTGGTCGAGCTGGGCGACGAGACGAGCCCCGAGCCGCGCGGCGG
>JAEWOA010000338.1 GCA_023461115.1 Actinomycetes bacterium | reverse complement strand
AATTGTTCATACAACTCTGAAAGCATCCACAGCAGGCGGCGGGCGGCGGCGGCGCCACCAACGCCGCGGCGGCGGCGTCGAGCGCAGGGGTGGCAGGAGCGGGCGCGGAAGGGTCGGGCGCAGGAGGCTCGGGCGCAGGAGACTCGGGCGCGGAAGGCTCGGGCGCAGGAGGCTCGAGCGCAGAAGGCTCCGACAGGGGCGCGGGGATCTGCGTCCGGGGCGGCGGGCTGGGTTCGGACCGCGGCGCGACCGTCGGGGGTTCGGGCGGTCCGGCCGGGGGTTCGGGAGCGCTGGTCGGCGGCTCGGCGCGCTCGACGACTGGCTCGACCTTCTCCTCGGGTGGCGCCTCCCGCATCGCGACTCGGCCGCGCGTCGTCTGCTGAGGCACCTCGGCGGACCCCGCCCCGACATCGCTCCACAGGTAGGCGCCGCACCCACCGCAGAACTGCTCGTCGTCCTGGTTCTGTGTGCCGCACTCCGGGCAGACGATCATGACGCCACCTCCTGGACCTCGAGGACGCACGGCACGTGGGCCGGCTTGACCGATGCGATGACCCGCTCGACGCGCGCGCGGTCGACGGGGCCGGACGCGCGCACGACGACGCGCAGCCACGGTTCGGCGTCGCCGGGCAGCCCGCCGCGCGGCGTGGTGGACGACGTGGCGCCGCCGCTGTCGGACACCGTGACATCGCCGTCGACGACGAGCGCGACCGCCTGCGCGATGCCGCGCGCCGTCCCGCGCCACCGGTGCACCTCGGCGGCGCGCGTGACGATCTCCCGCCTCCGCTGGGAGGTCCACGTCTGGTCGGGCTCGATGCCGACCCAACCGCAGAGCCACTCCAGGAAGTCGTCGGGCGCGAGCCGCGGGTCCAGGTAGCACGCGAGCGAGTCGAGCGTGAGGAACACGGGCGCCAGCACGTCGTCGAGCGCGGCGGTGAACCGCTGCAGGAAGTCGTCCTCCTGCAGCACGACGGGCAGCCGGCTCGCGATGGGGACGGGCGACGCGAGGCCCTCGACCATGCCGCGCATCAGGACCCCGCCACGACGCGGACCTGGTGCCGGAACGAGAACGCGAGCGCGTGCTTGTCCAGGTCGATGCGCTGCACGGCGTCGCCCCGGCGGCCCGTGATGGGGTCGGCCGCGAAGAGCTTGACGTCCTCCACCAGCTCGCAGCCGGGCAGCCGCTGGAGCACCGCGTACACCTCGCCGGCCTGCACGGGCCGCCCGAACGGCCAGCCGTCGCCGTCCGGCCCGCCGCGCAGCGGGTCGAAGTACGCGTTGAGCGCGCGCACGGCCTCCTGCTCGAGGAGCGTCTTGGCCGCGCGGGGCCGCGGGGTGAGGCGCGCGACGACCGTCACGCCCTGGTAGAACGGCGGCTCGACGATGACGCGCGCGCCCACGGGCCGGCGTTCGTCGAGGTGGTCGGCGATGCGCGCGAGCGAGTCGGGCGAGGGCACGAGCTCCTCGAAGCGCAGCACCCCGGCGGCGTCGGGCTGTGCCGCGGGCACGACGAGCACGCGCACGGCGCCGGCATCGGCGCCGTCACCCGCAGCGACACACCGCACGCGTGCGACGTCCACCGCGGCCTCGCGGGCCAGGTGCTCGTAGTCCTCGGCGGTGACCGCGCGGTCGCGCACCCGCAGCGCGAGCGGCCCGCGCTCCTTGGCCTCGGCCACGGTCTCGGCCGCCACACCGCCCGCCGCGGGGCGGCGGTGGGACACCCGGTCGACGAACGGCAGGCCGCCACGCAGCACCTGCACCGCGCCCGCGGCGACGTTGCCGCCCGGACCGCCGCCGGTGCGGTACCTCCGCAGGCGCATGGGCGCGCCCTTGGGGGGCACCGCCCCGAACGCGCGCAGCGCGCCGTCCGGCTCGCGCACCGCGGGCGCGAACCGGATCTCGGCCGCGTAGCGGTCGAGCATGAAGACCTGGTCGGACGGCTCGTGGCCGGCGAACGACTCGACCTCGGCCCACTCGTCCCACCCGGAGCCCGCGGCCACCTCGAGCACCGTGGGCGGCCCCGCGACGACCGGGCCGTGCTCGAGCGGGAACGTCTGCGCGTGCACGCCTTCGGACAGGCCGACGACCTCGTCGTCGACGGTCTCGGCGTGGACGGCGGCGACCGTGCCGCCGACGACGAACGCGGACGCCTCGCGCACAGTCGGCGAGGCGCCGTACGGCGGGTAGCCCTCGTCGGGCTCGACGACGCGGCAGCGCAGCCATCCGGCCCGCACCCCGGCGAGCACCGACGTGGTGTGCGACGCGGGGACGTGCAGGATCACGTCGCCCGCGCGGTTGAGCCCGCCCGTGCCGTCGTCCGCGATGTCGCACGTGGCCCATGCGCGGCCGTCCCACGCCTCCCACGCGAGCGGTGGGCGCCGCGGGTCGACGCCCACGCCCTGCACCGTGCTGTCGAACCGCAGCGCGACCGTGAGCGACGGCGCCGCCTCGTCGAGCCCGAGCAGCAGCGCGTCGCCCAACTGCGGGACGTCCGCGAACACCGGGACCTGCTCGGCGGACGCGAGCCGGTCGTCCTGGCCCATGGGCTCGCCGCCCGCCCGCTGCGTCGAGACGTGGCGCAGCTCGCGCGGCGCGATCACCAGGGGCGCCGTGGTGGAGAACACGATCGCGTCCTCGCGGTCGGTGCGGTTCGTCGCCACCTCGGTGCCCGCAGGCACGACGACGTCCTCGTCCTGCGGCGCGGACAGCCACAGGTCGAGGTCGACCGTCGCGGCGCCGGGTGGGTGCAGCCCCACGCCGAGCAGCTCCAGGAATGCGAGGTACAGGCGGTCGGGCACGCGGTTGAGCCGGTAGAACAGCTCGTCGGTCATGAACGCGACGGTCTCGATGAGCGTGACGCCCGGGTCGGAGACGTTGTGGTCGGACCATTCGGGGCAGCGGCGCTGCACCATGCGCTTCGCGTCGTCGACGAGGTCCTGGAACCGGCGGTCGTCGAGGTGCGGGGAGGGCAGCACGTCAGGCTCCCATCGTCGGGGTCGGCTCGTCGGGGATCGTGTAGAAGGGGAAGACGAGGTTGCGGGGGTCGTTGGCGCCGCGCACGGCGTACCGCACGTCGATGTACAGCAGGCCGCGGTCGACCTCGTCGAACCTGACGACGACGTCCTGGAGGTCGATGCGCGGCTCCCACCGCTCGAGCGCGACGCGCACCGCGTACGCGATCGCGCCGGCGGTCGTCGCGTCGGCGGGAGCGAAGACGTGCTCGTGCACGGCGCAGCCGAACTCGGGCCGCATGGGCCGCTCGCCGGGCGAGGTCGCCAGGATCAGGCGGATGCTCTCCTCGATCTCGTGGTGGTCGCGGGACAGCGCGACGCGGCCGGTCGCGTCGGCGCGCGCGGGGAACGACCATCCCGCGCCGATGAACTCCTGCCCCACGGTCCGCCTCCTCGCCCGCTCAGTTGATCTTCACGAGGCCGCCGCGCAGCACGGCCATCGCGTTGCCCGACACCTCGACCTGCGCGTCCGCCGCGACCTTCACCTGCGGCGCCTTGAGCTCGGCGGTCGCCTGGCCCTGGATCGAGACCTGCGGGGCCTTGAGCGTGAGCGACTTGGAGCCCTCGACGGCGACGTCGACTCCCTTGACGGAGACGTTCCCCGCGGAGGTGGTCACCGTGACGTTCTGCTTCGACTCGACCGTGACGTCCTGTTGCGCGACGACCTTCAGCGGGCCCTCGGACAGCAGCTCGACGAGCGCCTGGCTCTTCTGGACGAACCGCAGCTTCTGCTTGCCGCCGGACGTCGAGAGCACGAGCTCCTCGGCCGCGGGCGTCTCCAGGAACTCGGCGCGCATGCCTGTGCGGGAGACGAAGACGCGCTTGCCGACCGTCCCGTCGCTGTTCACCTGGTCCGGCTCGGGTGTGTCCTTGCCGTTGTAGAGACCGCCGAGCACGTATGGCTGGTTGGTGTCGCCGTCGGCGAACGCGACCAGCACCTCGTCGTTGACCTCGGGCAGCAGGCCCGTGCCGCGTGAGGCGCCCGCGCCCGGCTGCACCACGCGCGCCCAACACGTCTCGAACGTGTCGGACAGCACCGGGATCTTCACCTTGACCCGGTTGAGCTTGGCGGGGTCCTTGACGTCGGTGACGATCGCGCTGAGCACGCCGTGCTGCCGCGAGCGGGCCGCGCTCCCGCCCGCGAGGTCGACGCCCCCCGATCCGAGCAGTGAGCGCTCCGAGCCGCCCGCCACCGTGAATGCCGTCTGGAACCCGCCCTCGACCAGCGTGTGCCGCACCGACGTCAGCACGTAGCGGCCGTCGAACGGGCTCCCGACCTGCCGCAGCACCACCGCGACGCCGGCTTTCATGGCCGGGTTCCCGACGGCGACGCCCTCGAGCTCGGCGAACCCGCCCGCGATCCGTTCCGCGAGCGCGTCGGCGCGCGCCTTGACCTCGGAGCGTTCGGCGAGTGTCGGGGTGGCCAGGACGTACGGCGGCGCGGAGACCAGCTTCGCGATCTTCGCGGGGTCCGCGTCTGCGAGCTGCGCGCTCGTCGTCGCCGCCGAGGCCGTCACGACGACCGCCTGCTTCTGCCGGGGGTCCCACCCGCGCGCCTGGACCTCGGGCACCTGGCCCGACGCCGTCACCGTGGCCCGCAACGCCAGCAGGTTCACCCCGCGCTCGAGCACGAGCGGGTTCTCGCGCGGGCTGTCCGAGCCGCTCGCGGGCGGCGCCGTGGACGCCTTCGTCGGGGTCGCGAAGACGAGCTTGCGGTCGTCGACGCGCACGCTCGCGCCCGCACGGGCCGCGAGCGCCTGCAGGAAGTCCCAGTCGCTGATGTTGTCCTGCGCGACGTGCTCGATCTGGCTGGCGCCGTCGACCGCCGAGGCCTCGCCCTGGAGCCCGGCGCGCGAGGCCACCTTCCGCGCGATGTCGTTCGCCGACATCTTGACGTACGCCTCGGTGCGGCGGCCGCGGAAGAGCCGATGCGAGCGGTCCAGGCCGCGGACGACGGTGTGCAGGCCGCTGACGTCGAGCTCGGCCTCGAGCGCCGTCACCTCGCCCTTGAAGAGCGGCAGCTCGCCGCCGGGGCCGCTGAGCCGCACGGACACCTCGAGCGCGGCGCCGATCGCGAACCCTGCCTTCGACAGCACGATCCCGCGCTCGTCGAGGAACCGGAGCGCCACGAGGTCTGGGACGTTGCGCGCGGTGTCCACCGTGAGGCTCACGAGCAGGGGCGCGACGTCGTCGGGCAGTGTGCGCCCGTCCACCTTCACGGCGGGCTGGGCGGCGTGCTCCTCACCGTGCATGGGCCACCGCCTCGGGCGTGGGCTCGGCCGCGTGCGGCGCTTGGCCGCCGACCCCGACGACGGTGGCGCCGACCACCGCGCTGTCCGGACGCGGCAGCACCGAGG
>JAEWOA010000337.1 GCA_023461115.1 Actinomycetes bacterium | reverse complement strand
GCCGAGAAGCGCGCACGGGCCGCGGAGGCCGCGTCGAGCGAGGCGCAGTACGCGGCCGAGCGCGCGCGGTCGAG
Organism: Actinomycetes bacterium; assembly: GCA_023461115.1. Taxonomy (GTDB): domain Bacteria; phylum Actinomycetota; class Actinomycetes; order Actinomycetales; family Cellulomonadaceae; genus Cellulomonas. The sequence goes on along the minus strand of JAEWOA010000337.1, from coordinate 7,630 downwards.
CGCCGAGCGCGAGTCCGAGGTGACGCTCGCGGCTGCGCTCCGCCAGGCGGAGGACGCACTCGCCCATGCGCGCGTGGAAGCGCTCGCAGAGCTGGAGTCCGCAACCGGGCTGAGCGCCGAGGACGCCAAAGCCGAGCTCACCCGCAGGCTGACCGCGCAGGCCCAGAACGACGCGGCGACCCAGGTGCGCCGGGCCGAGGCTCAGGCGCGCCGGACCGCCGAGGCGCGGGCGCGGCGGATCGTCGCGACCGCGGTGCAGCGCGCGGCGGTCGCGACCAGCGCGCAATCCGCCATCACGGTGCTGCCGTTGCCGTCGGACGAGCTCAAGGGCCGCATCATCGGCAAGGAGGGCCGCAACATCCGAGCGTTCGAGGCGCTCACCGGTGTCAACGTCCTGATCGACGAGCAGCCCGACGCGGTCGTCCTGTCGTGCTTCGACGTCGAGCGCCGCGAGCTCGCCCAGATCGCGCTCGAGGCGCTCATGGAGGACGGCAGGATCCATCCGCAGCGCATCGAGGCCGCCTACGAGGAAGCCCAGGCGGGCGCCGATGAACGGACCGTCGCGGCGGGCCACGACGCGGCCGAGCGCGCGGGTGTCACCGACCTGCACCCCACCCTCGTGCGCACGCTCGGCAAGCTGCGGCTGCGGACCTCGTACGGGCAGAACGTGCTCGAGCACCTCGTCGAGAGCGCGCTCGTCGCCGCGGCGCTCGCCGCCGAGGTGGGCGTCGACGTCGACACCGCGCGGCGCGGGGCGTTCTTGCACGATGTCGGCAAGGCACTCACCGCGGAGCTCGCAGGCACGCACGCACGCCTTGGGGCGGACTTGGCGCGGCGCCACGGCGAGTCCGACGCCGTCGTGAACGCCATCGCCGCCCACCACGACGAGGTCCCGGTCGAGACCGTCGAGGGTGTCCTCGTCCAGGTGGCCGACGCGATCTCCGCGTCGCGGCCGGGCGCGCGCCGCGACGAGCTCGCGCAGTACATCGAGCGGATGGACAAGCTCGAGGCGCTCGTGACCGCACATCAGGGCGTGCGGCGGGCGCTTGCGATGTCGGCGGGCCGCGAGGTCCGCGTCGTCGTCGAGCCCGCCGAGGTGGACGACCACGCGTTGCCGCAGCTCGCGGTCGCGATCGCGCAGCACATCGAGGCGGATCTCGCGTATCCGGGCGAGATCAAGGTGACCGTCGTCCGGGAGCTGCGCGCGAGCGCGACCGCCGGCTGACGCGTCGCCGCTACGTCCTGCCTGTCGCGTCGCCGTCCGTGTGCTCGCGCGCCGGGTCCTGGACGGCCGGCGTCTCGCGGGCGGAGACCACGAGGGCGCCCGCGGGGACCGCGGTGGCAGGAACGCCCGCGGGCCGGCCGATACGGCGCTGCAATCGCAACGCGAGCTGGGAGAGCGAGATGTTCACGACCAGGTAGATCCCGGCGCCCACGACGAAGAGCGCGACCGCGTACCGCGGGCCGAAGAAGCTGGTGTTGAGCTGGATCCGCCGCAACAGCTCGGCGTAGCCGATGATGAACCCGAGCGACGAGTCCTTGAGCAGCACCACGAGCTGCGCCACGAGGCTGGGCGTCATGATCCGCACCGCCTGCGGCAACTCCACGAGCCGCAGCGACTGCCAGCGCGTCAGCCCGACCGTCAGCGCAGCCTCGCGCTGGCCCTGGGGGAGCGCGGCCAGCCCGGCGCGCAAGATCTCCGCGATCACGGCCATGTTGTAGACGACCAGCCCGAACACGACGGCGGGCAGGGTGTCCCACCGGAACCCGAGCTGGGCCAACAGCATCATCAAGAGCACGGGAAGGCCACGGAAGAACTCGATCACGACGTTGGCGGGCCAGGCCGCCCACCGCCGCGTCGCGGTGCGGCACAGGGCGAGCGCCACGCCGAGCGCGAGCGCGAGCGGCGCGGCGATCACGGCGGCGCCGAGCGTCGCGCCGAGGCCCTGGACCACGAGCGAGCGCCACACGTCGATCGCCTGCTGGTTCTTGGGCGGGTCGTAGAGCACGTCCCACCGGTCGGAGGCGAAGACGCCCTTGTTCGCCGCGTACCAGAACCCGGCGGTCAGGAGGCCCAGGATCACGACGCCGCCGGCCACCGAACCCCACATCGCGCGGCGGCGGGCGACGGGGCCGGGTTCGTCGTACAGCACGCTCATCGGGCGAACGCCACCTTCCGCTCGATCGCGCCCGCGAGCTGGCCCGCCGGGATCGTGATGATCAGGTAGAAGAACGCGACGCCCAGGAGGCACTGGAACCAGTCGCCCGGGTTCGCGAGCCCGACCCGTCGGAACGTCGCGGCGAGCTCGACGACGCCGAAGCCTGCCGCGACCGATGTGTTCTTGGCCAGCGCGATCAGCACGTTGATCAGCGGCGGCACCGACGTGCGCATGGCCTGCGGCAGGATCACCTCGCGCAGCGACTGCCCGAACGTGAGCCCGATCGCGCGCGCCGCCTCCGCCTGGCCGACGCCGACGCTGTTGATGCCCGACCGCACCGCCTCGCACACGAACGCGGACGTGTAGAGCGTCAGGCAGATGATCGCGGTCCAGAACCCGAGCGGCGGGATCACCCCGAACTGCGGGAGCACCAGGATCGTCCCGAAGAACAGCAGCGTGAGCGGCGTGTTGCGCAGGATCTCGACGTACGTGACGGCGAACCCGCGCACGGGCCGCAACGGCGAGACGCGCATGGCGGCGAGCAGCACGCCGATGACGAGCGCGAACGCGCCAGCCACCACCGTGAGCCGCAGCGTCATCAGGAAGCCGGACCAGAACGCAGGCAAGTTGTCGGCGATCAGTCCCACACGCGTCTCCCGCTGCTCACGTCGGTCCCGGGACCGGCGTCAGTACCGGTCGACCGTGGGCGGCTCCGGAGTCGGCAGCACGGTGCCGGCCGTGGCCTTCCACGCCTCTTCCCAGCTGCCGTCCTCGAAGCTCTCCTCCAGGACGTCGTTGATCCACATGCGGAAGTCGGTGTCGTCGAGCGCGAGCCCGATGCCGTACGGCTCCTCGGTGAACGGGTCGCCCCGGACCTCCAGGGTGTCGTCGTCCGCCGCGAAGCCCGCGAGGATCACGTTGTCGGTGGAGATCGCGTCGACCTGGCCGTTCTTGAGCGGCTCGAGGCACTCGGAGTACGTGTTGAACGCGACGACCTGCGCGTCGGGGTAGTTCTCGAGCAGGTTCTTCTCAGGGGTCGAGCCGGAGGCGGTGCACACCTTCTTGCCCGCGAGGTCGTCGGGCCCCTGGATGCTGGAGTTCGACTTGAGCGTCAGGATCGACTGCCCCGCCAGGTAGTAGGGACCCGCGAACGAGACGACCTTCTTGCGGTCGTCGTTGATCGTGTACGTCGCGACGACGATGTCCACCTGGCCGGACTGGATGTACGGCTCGCGGTTGGCGGACACCGCCTCCTTCCACTCGATGTCGCCCTCGTCGATGCCGAGGTGTGTGGCGATGATCTTGGCGATCTCGACGTCGAAGCCCTCGGGCACGCCGTCCGGCCCGACGAGCCCGAACAGCGGCTGGTCGAACTTGGTGCCCACGACGATCGTCCCCGCGTCGTGCAGCTTGGCCATCGTCGACCCCTCGGGGAACTGCGTCGCCGAGGCGCCGGGCTCGTCGTCGTCCGATCCGCACCCCGCGACCGCGAGCAGCGCGGCGGAGACGAGGGCGACGGATCCCAGGACACGGTGGTGTCGCTTGTGGTGGCGCATGACGTGCTCCTTCGGTCGGGTGCTTCGCTGTCGGTCAGTGGCTGAGGACTTTCGAGAGGAAGTCCTGCGCGCGGGGGTGCTGCGGATGGTCGAAGAACTCGTCGGGCGACGCCTCCTCGAGGATCTCGCCGGCGTCCATGAAGACGACGCGGTCGGCGGCGCGGCGGGCGAAGCCCATCTCGTGCGTCACGACGAGCATGGTCATCCCGTCGGCGGCGAGCGCCACCATGACGTCGAGGACCTCGTTGATCATCTCGGGGTCGAGCGCCGAGGTCGGCTCGTCGAAGAGCATGACCTTGGGTGACATCGCGAGCGCGCGGGCGATCGCGACGCGCTGCTGCTGGCCGCCGGAGAGCTGCGCTGGGAGCTTGTCGGCCTGGTCGGCCACTCCGACGCGGTCCAGCAGCGCGAGCGCGGTACGCCGGGCTTCGTCCTTGGGCACGCGCTTGGCCTTCGTCGGGCCGAGCGTCACGTTCTCCAGCACGGAGCGGTGCGCGAACAGGTTGAACTGCTGGAACACCATGCCGACCTCGGCCCGCAGCCGCGCGAGCGCGCGGCCCTCGGCGGGGAGCGGCTGCCCGTCGAGCAGGATCTCTCCCGAGTCGATCGTCTCCAGCCGGTTCACCGTGCGGCAGAGCGTCGACTTGCCGCTCCCGGAGGGGCCGAGCACGACGACGACCTCGCCGGTGTGCACCGTCAGGTCGATGTCCCGCAGCACGTGCAGTGCCCCGAAGTGCTTGTTGACCGCGCGCAACCGCAGGAGGGCGTCGCGATCCCCGCGCGGCTCCCGGCGAGGGGCGGGCGCGGGCTTCGGGACAGGCGACGTGTCCACCATTCGTCGACCGTAGGGGGATTCGTCCGGTCCTGCGACCTGGGCAGGGACCGTCGAGGGTCACGGTCCGGTGACGATCCCGCCACCCCAAGTACCCTGGTGCCGATGTCCACGACCCTGCCCACAGCCATGCCCGCGCCAGCGCTCGCGGCCGCCACCGGCGTCCAGCCGCGGCCCGACGAGCCCGCCGGGCCCCCCGCGCGCACCTACCTCGTCAAGACGCTCGGCTGCCAGATGAACGTGCACGACTCTGAGCACATGGCCGGCATGCTCGAGCAGGCTGGCTACGTAGCCGCCGACGCCGCGCACGTCGCGGCCGAGGACGCGGACGTCATCGTCATCAACACCTGTGCGGTGCGCGAGAACGCGTCCGACAAGCTGTATGGCAACCTCGGCCGCCTCGCGGGCAACAAGCGCAACCGGCCCGGCATGCAGATCGCGGTCGGCGGCTGCCTGGCGCAGAAGGACCGCGCCGGGATCGTCGAGCGCGCGCCCTGGGTGGACGTCGTGTTCGGCACCCACAACCTCGACGTGCTTCCGGCGCTCCTGGAGCGCGCACGCCACAACGCCGCGGCGCAGGTGGAGATCGAGGAGTCGCTGCAAGTCTTCCCGTCGACGCTGCCGACCAAGCGCGAGTCGGTCTACGCGGGCTGGGTGTCCATCTCGGTGGGCTGCAACAACACGTGCACGTTCTGCATCGTGCCGCACCTGCGCGGCAAGGAGCGCGACCGGCGCCCGGGCGAGATCCTCGCGGAAGTCGAGGCCCTCGTGGCCACGGGCGCGATCGAGGTCACGCTGCTCGGGCAGAACGTCAACTCCTACGGGGTCGGCTTCGGCGACCGCGGCGCGTTCGCCAAACTGCTGCGCGCGGTCGGCGCGGTCGAGGGCGTCGAGCGCGTGCGGTTCACATCCCCGCACCCCGCGGCGTTCACCGACGACGTGATCGAGGCGATGGCGGCGACCCCCACCGTGATGCCGCAGCTCCACATGCCGCTGCAGTCCGGCTCCGACCGCGTGCTGCGCGCGATGCGCCGCTCGTACCGGTCCGACAAGTTCCTCGGCATCCTGGACCGCGTGCGCTCGGCCCTCCCGCACGCCGCGATCACCACCGACATCATCGTGGGCTTCCCCGGCGAGACGGAGCGCGACTTCGCCGAGACGTTGCGCGTGGTGGAGGCGGCGCGCTTCTCGTCGGCGTTCACGTTCCAGTACTCGCCGCGCCCCGGCACTCCGGCCGCGGAGCTGCCCGACCAGCTCCCCAAGGCCGTGGTGCAGGAACGGTACGAGCGGCTGATCGCCCTCCAGGAGCGCATCTCGCTCGAGGAGAACCAGGCGCAGGTGGGCCGGACTGTCGAGCTGCTGGTCGCGCAGGGCGAGGGCCGCAAGGACGACGAGACCCGGCGGCTCTCGGGCCGCGCCGCGGACAACCGGCTGGTCCACTTCGCGCTGCCCGTAGGCACCGGCGATGCGCCGCGTCCTGGCGACCTCGTGACCGTGCGGGTCACGCACGGCGCGCCGCACCACCTGGTCGCCGACTCCGCGCTCGACGGCGGGCCGTACTCCGTGCGCCGCACGCGTGCGGGCGACGCCTGGGACGCGCGGCGCAACGGCCAGGACGACCACGCGCACGGCGCATCGGGCGGCGGCTGCGGGACTGACGCCCCCGCCGGGCCCGTCACGCTCGGGATGCCGACGCTGGGGATCGCGCGCCGCTGACCGCGGGCCACCGACCACAGGCCACCGACCACTGACCACAGGCCACTGACCGGGGCCACTGACCATGCGCGCCGCCAGGCTTCGAGCGGCGGTCAGCGGTCCGGGGTGTCCCTGGCCGCGCCGTCGTCGGGAAGCGTGGCCTCGAGCGCCGCGAACAACTGGACCCCGGTGCCCAGGCCGCAGGCCAGGATCTGCGCGAGCTGGTCCTCGGTGGCTCCTGGCTCGAAATCCGCGGACACCTCGCTGTACAGCGCGAGCAGGCCCTCCTCCTCCCGCACGTACGCCTTGGGCCAGATCCGGTCGCGGTTCCAGTCGTTCAACGCGAGGGAGACGGCCGGCCGCTGGTCGAGCGGGAGCTGGCGCTGCCACCGCCCGCGGACCTGCACGATCTCGTCGTTCTCGCCCAGCAGCAGGAACCAGAACCGGCTGCCGTCCCAGGTCCCGGTGAGGTCGCCGTCGTCGTCGACGATGAACCGGTACCCCTTGCTCAGCAGGTAGTCGCCGATCCGGTCGCGCGTGACCTGCGTCGGAGGCTCGTCGTCGGCGGGCGCGCGCTTCTCCGGCTTCGGCAGGTAGCCGAGCATGCGCAGCAACCAGGATCCGCGGGCGGTCACGGCGCCACCCCCGCCGGGTCGGGGTACTTCTCGTCGAGCGCGTCGAACAGCATGCTGCCCGTGGAGAGCCCGCAGAAGAGCAGTTGCGAGAGCTGGGTGTCGGTGGCGCCGTGCTCCAAGTCGGTGGCCACCTCCGCGACCACGTGCACGCGCCCGTTGTCCCGCACCCGCACGTACGCCTTGGGCCAGATCCGCTCGGCGTTCCACTCGTTGCACAGGTCCAGCACTTCCTCGATGCGCTCGAGCGCGACCTCACGGTGCCACTGGCCACGCACCTGGAGGATCTCGGAGTGCTCGCCGAAGAGGAAGAAGTAGAACAGCCGCCCCCGCCACAGCCCGCCCAGGTCACCGTCGGAGTCGACGAAGTAGCTGAACTGGTTCTCGGTCATCCACGCGGCGATGCGCGCGGGCGTCACCGGCGTCGGGTGCTCGTCGGACGGATCGGCGACGCCGAGCTCGCGGGCCAGCAGGCGCGCCACGCTGGTGTGCAGCTCGTCGTCCGACGGCTCGTGCTGCGACGCGCGCTGCCCGGCGACGGGAGCAGGGTGGCCACCCGTGCGTCGCCACCACCAGCGGCGGTGGCGCGGATCCGGGTGAGCGGCCATGCGCCCGACCCTACCCGCGTCTGACCGAGGCCCGCGGACCGACGTCCCAACCCGCGGACCGCGAGCGACGAGACGGCCGGCCGCGCCGCCGGCGCCCAGCCCGGTAGGTTGCACCCGTGTTCCACGCCGCCGCGCTGCTCCCCGACAC
>JAEWOA010000336.1 GCA_023461115.1 Actinomycetes bacterium | reverse complement strand
GCCGTGTCCCGTCGCTCCCGTGCGAGCTCCCTGCTCGCGAGCCTGCTCGTCGCCGCCCCGCTCGCCCTCGCCGGCCCGGCCGCGCACGCCGCCGTCGTCGCGCCTGCCGGTGCGGGCAGGTGCGTCGCGAGCGTCTCGCCGAGCAACCCCCGCCAGTACTCCTACGTCGACGTGAACGTGCGGGGCGTCGGCAAGGGCGCGCGCGTCAGGACGACCGCGCACTACAAGACGACCGACACCCGGCGCGAGACGCGCGCGGACAAGAACGGTCGCGCGTCGACCGAGTACTACATCTCGGGCGCGACGGTCGGGTACCGCGTCTACGTCGACGTGTGGGCGAAGAAGGGCACGTCCACCTGGACGTGCCGCACGTCCTTCGTCCCCCGCTCCCGCTGACCCCACCGACGAGCGTGCGATCCAGCACGGTGCTGGATCGCACGCTCGTCACCAGGGGCCGTCTCCGCGGCGTGCTGGATCGCACGCCCGTCACCTGGGCCGGCGAGGGGGCGCCCGCCCGCAGACGCGGGCGCACCCTCGTGGGCGGCTATCTCGCGGTCAGTACCACTGGGCGGCTCCCGCCGGAGCGGTCGCCGGGCGCTCGACGAGCACCGCGACCGTCCGCGCCGGCACCGTGACGGAGCCTGCGGCCTTCGACCACGAGGTGCCCTTGACCACCTCGTCGGAGCCCTTCGTCTGGACACCCGACAGCCGCAGCGTGTGACCGGCGAGCCCGGGAAGGGTCTGCGTCGTCGCCTCGTCGGAGGCGTTGAAGACCACCACCACGCGCTCGAAGCGCCGGTCGATGTCCATCCCGGTGCGCGGGTCGTCGACCTGCATGACGACCACGCCGGGGGTCGCGTCCGCCCCGGAGCCCGGGAACGTGACGCGGTCCTCGATCAGCTCGGCCGAGCCGAGCCGCAGCAGCGGCAGCGACGTGCGGAGCCGGAGCAGGTCGAGCGCGCCGGCCTGCGCGGTCGCGATCTCGTCGGGCGTGGGCTTGAGGGACGCGTCCGCGAGCAGCGGCTGCTGGTACACCCACTTCGACGAGTTGTCCCCCGCCGGCGGCAGACCCCGGCCGAAGCCGTTGTCCTGACCGGACAGGTCGAGCGAGTTGAACCAGTCGCCGGAGTTGTAGCTGTTCCGGTCGAGCGACTTGCTGCGCAGCAGCTCGGCACCGGCGTGCCAGAAGCTGGGGGTCTGCGCGAGCGCCGTCGTCGCCAGGGACAGCGTGTTCATCCGGATCCGGTCGTCCATCGACGTCCCCGCGGGGAGCTTGTACGTCAGCGAGTCCCAGAGGGTCTCGTTGTCGTGCGCGTCGACGTAGGTGACGACCTCCTCGGGCGACGAGGCGTAGCCGGCCGGTGACCCGTTGTAGTCGACCTCGTCGCCGGAGTGCTCCTGCCCGTCGCTCGTCGTGAACGTGTAGTCCCGCAGGTTGCCCGCCAGGCCGAGCCGCACCAGGTCGGCCTGGTGCTGCACCCGGGCGAGCTGGGCGGACTCGTCGCCGTTGATCGCGGCGCCGTTCGGGTCGGTGTACGCGCCGGAGCCGAAGCCCTGCACGCGCGGGTCCTCGTCGAACGGGCCGCCGCCGCGGACCGCGTCACGCAGCCGGTCGGAGAACGTGCCGATCCCCGTGCCGTCGAGCTGGCCCTGCGTGGCCTGCTTGAACAGCGCGTCGTCCGCCACCTCGCCGAAGTTCCAGCCCTCGCCGTACAGGTAGACCTTCTTGCCGTCCACCCCGTCCTTGGCCGGCGTGAGCTGGTCGAGCGCGGTGCGGACCGCCTTCATGTTGGCGACCGAGTGGTGGCCCATGAGGTCGAAGCGGAAGCCGTCGACCTTGTAGTCCTTGGCCCACGTGACCACCGAGTCCACCATCAGCTTCTGCGCCATGAGGTGCTCGGTCGCGACGTTCTGGCAGCACGTCGAGGTCTCCACGTTGCCCGCCGCGTTGAGGCGCTGGTAGTAGCCCGGGACCACGCGGTCGAGGATCGACTTGGGGTCCTGGCCGCTCGCCGCGGTGTGGTTGAACACCTGGTCGAGCACCACCTGCAGGCCGCTGGCGTGCAGCGCGCCGACCATCGTGCGGAACTCGGCCACACGGGCGCCGCCGTCGGGCTTGGTGGCGTACGACCCCTCGGGCGCCGTGTAGTGCAGCGGGTCGTAGCCCCAGTTGAAGCCGTCGGCGTCCGCGACCGCGCTCGTGCACTTCTGCTGCGCGTCGGAGTCCGGTGGCAGTGCCTTGAGGTCGCATGCCGGGGTCGCCTGCTTGGCGCGGTCCTCCTCGATCGTCGCGATGTCGAAGGTCGGGAGCAGGTGGACCGTCGTCAGGCCCGCCTGCGCGAGCGCCTTGAGGTGCTTGGCGCCCGAGCCCTGCGCGTCCGCGAACGCCAGGTACGTGCCGCGGTGCGCGGCCGGGACCGTGGCGTCGTCGATCGAGAAGTCCCGCACGTGTAGCTCGTAGATGGTCTGGTCGACGGGCTTGACCACGGGCTGCTTGGCCTTGGTCCATGCCTGCGGCCGGAACGCGGAGTCGGCCAAGTCGACCAGCACCGAGTGCGTCGAGTTCGTCGTCAACGCGACCGAGTACGGGTCCGTGACCTCGTTGACCTCGACCTTGTCCGTCGTCGGCGCGTAGACGGTGACCCGCCAGCGGAACGCGGAGTTCTTCCAGTCCTTCTTGCCGGCCACCGTCCACGAGCCGTCGGACTGCTGCTTGGCCTGGACCACGGTCGGCGCCGCCGCCGTCGCCACGCCCTTCCAGACGAGCAGGTCGACGTCCTGCGCGGTGGGCGCCCACAGCGCGAGGCTCGGGACGCCGCTCTTCCACGTCGCGCCGAGCGCGCGCTTGCCCGCGGCCGGCGCGTACAGCGCGTCCAGGACCCCGGGGACCTGCACGCCGGTGGCCGCGGTGAGCGCGCCGTCGACCGCGCGGGTCACGACGAGGGACCCGCGCAGGAGCGCCTTCGCGTCGGCGGTCGTCGGGACCTTGAGCGCGACGAACCCGCGCAGCGCCGGGAAGCGCGCGAGCTGGGCCTGCGTGAGGCCGCCCGCGACCACGGCCAGCGTGACGGGAGCGCCGTCGCCGCCCGTGACCGCGCCGTCGACGACCTTGAGGCCGCCCGTGGCGCTGTGGTGCAGCCGCCACGCGGCGCCGTCGGCCGCCGTTCCACCGAGCGTCGCCGGGAACGCGATCGTCGTCGCGTCGATCCAGTGCGCGCGCTCCTCGCCCGTGCCGGCCAGCGGCGGGTCCGTGACCTGCACCGTCAGGAGGTGCGTCGCCAGCACGTACGTGAACGTCACGGGCTTCCCGCCGGGTGCGCTGAACGCGATGTTGGCGCCGCCGGGCGCGCCGCCCTCACCGTAGTTCTCGGTCCAGCTCAGGTTGTGCGCGGCCTTCACCTCGTACGACCCCTCGGGCAGGTCGTCGACCGTGAGCTCGTACACGCCGTCGCCGTCGGGGTCCTTGAGCCACGACGCCAGGCAGTCGGGCTGCCAGTCGCCCGGGCAGCCGGCCTCACTCTGGTAGCTGCCCGGAGCGGTCAGGATCGGGCCCTGCGCGGTGCTGGTGAACCAGTGCGTGACGGGGTCGAAGTAGAACGTCACCGTCGTCTCCGCGGCCAGCGAGTACGCGACGTTGGCGCCGCCGGGCACTCCCCCGGCGCCGTAGTTGACGTCCCAGGAGCCGCCGATCGCGACCTTGTACTCGTAGTCGCCCGCGGGCAGCGTGAAGGCGCCCGCGTAGACGCCGTCCGCGCGCTTGGCCAGGCGGGCCGGCTCGCACGCCGGGTCCCAGTCGCCGCCGCAGCCCATCTCGGTGTTGTGGTTCCCCGGGACGCTCACGACGAGGTCGTCGCCGCCGCCCGGGTTGTCCACGACGACGCCGTCGATCGCGGCGCCCACCGCCGCGAACGACGAGGCCGCCGAGCGGTGCCCCGCGGCGTCGACGCTCACCGCGCGCAGCTCGAGCACCGAGCCGGCCTTCAGGCCCTTGGTGTCCAGGTAGACGCGCGGGGTCGTCGTCTCGCTCGTGCCGAGCGGGGTCCACTGGCCGTCGCCGAGCACGCGGTACGCGAAGCTCGTCTGGCTCCAGACGTCGTCGGCCACGTCGGCCTCGACCGCGACCTGGCCCGCCAGGCCCGCGCCCGCGGCGGGCGCGGTGACCGCGAGGGCGCCGGCCGTCGTCGGGGCCGCCACCGTGCGGTCCGCCTTCAGCACGACAGCGCCGAGCGCGGGGACCGTGACCTCGAGGGCGCCGTCCGCCGCGGCGGTGGCGCCCGTCGTCGTGCCGTACAGCGGCGCGAACTGCGCGCCCGGCGTCAGGGTGTCGATCGTGACGGTCGCGGCGCTCGTCGCGGAGTTCGCGACGACCAGGTGCTCGACCTTCTCGGCCTGCGCGACGCGGGAGAACGCGTACACGCTGCCCGACGCGTACCGCTCGATCTGCGCGCCCGTGGCGAGCGCGGGGTTCTCGTCGCGGAGCTGCGCGAGCGCGGCGATGTGCGTGTAGAGCGGCGCGCTCGTGCCGTAGCGGTCCTGGCTGCCCGCGGTCGTGCCGTCGACCAGCTGCTCGTTCGCGTACTGCTGCACCTGGGTGGCGAACAGAGTCTGGCGCGCGTCCTTGTCGCCGCCGCTGCCCGCGAAGCCCTGCTCGTCGCCGTAGTAGACCACCGGCTGGCCGCGCGTGAGGTACATGAGGTCGTGCGCGAGCTCGTCGCGCTGCACCTTGTCGGTGCTGCTGGCCAGGAAGTAGCCGACCCGGCCCATGTCGTGGTTGCCCAGGAACGTGGGCAGGGCCTGGGCGTTCGTCGTCGGGGTGGTGTAGCGGTCGTCGCCCGCGAACAGCGCCTTGAGCGTGTTGGCGCTGCCGCCCTTGGCGAAGTTCACGGCGGCGGACTGGAACGTGAAGTCGAGGACCGCGTTCATGTCGGAGTCGCGCAGGTACGGCGCGAGCTTCACCGGGTCGGCGTCGTACACCTCGCCGAACATGAAGAAGTCGTCGTTGCCCTTGGCCGTCGCGTGCGCCCGCACCTGCGTCGTGAACTTCTGCCAGAACTCGAAGTTCACGTGCTTGGCCGTGTCGATGCGGAAGCCGTCGATGCCGCGGTCCACCCACTGGTTGTAGACGTCGACGAAGCCGTCCACGACAGCCGGGTCCTCGGTCATCAGGTCGTCGAGCCCGTCGAAGTCGCCGTAGGTGGTGGACTCGCCGGTGTAGGTCGAGTTCCCGCGGTTGTGGTACTTGGTGACGTCGTTGAGCCACGCCGGGACCTTGACGTCCGCGTCCTGCGGCGCGACCACCGGGGTGTACGGGAAGCTCGCGGCATTGAGCGTCGGGAAGGTGTCGCCACCCGCGTAGGCGGCCGGGTCGAACACGTTGCCCTCGGCGTCCCGGTAGGGCGTCGTCGCCTGGTCGATGTACTCGTACTTCTTCTGCTGGTAGTCGATGACGTCCGCGGTGTGGTTGGTGATGATGTCGAAGTACACCTTGATGCCGCGCGCGTGGGCGTCCGCGACGAGCTGCTCGAGCTCCGCGTTGGTGCCCAGGTGCGGGTCGATCTGCGTGAAGTCCGTGACCCAGTAGCCGTGGTAGCCGGCGCTCGCGGCCGCGCCCGTGCCCTGCACCGGGCGGTTCTTGAAGCTCGGCGTCAGCCAGATCGCGGTGGTGCCGAGCCCCTCGATGTAGTCCAGCTTGGACCGCAGGCCCGCGAGGTCGCCGCCCTCGTAGAAGCCCTTGTCCGTGGGGTCGAAGCCCGTGGCCACGCGGTCGCCGGTGAGGCCGCCGCGGTCGTTCGTCGCGTCGCCGTTGGCGAAGCGGTCCGTCATGACGAAGTAGAAGCGCTGGTCGGCGCCCTGGTCGCGCACGGGCTGCTTGACGAGCGTCGCGTCGTCGGCGCCGTCGCTCAGGCTCAGCGGGGTGAGCGCGGTGCGGTGCGTCGCGTCGTCGTACGTGAACCTGATCAGGCTCGGGCCCGCGACGACGAGCGGCGAGTTGCCACCGCCGCCGTCCCCGCCGTACGACTCGTCCCACGTGTCGTTGAGCGCGACCTTGTACTCGAACTCGCCCGCCGGAACGGTGAACTGCGCCTGGAACTTGCCGCCGCCCACCGGAGCGAGCTCCGTGGCCGCGCACTCGGGCTGCCAGTCGCCGGGGCAGCCGAGCTCGTCCTGCAGGCTCCCGACGAGGGCGACCGTGCTCGCGGCGGCCGCCGCCGGGGCGATCACGGCGGCGGCCCCACCTGCCACGACCACCGCGAACGCGGTGATGCCGGCGGCCAGCCGGCGCGGGCCGGGCATGCCGCGCTGCGATCCGCGCCGGGAACGGCGCGGCGCATGCTCCCGCGGGAGGCGCTCGTCGAGCCCCGGCGAGCGCGGTGCGCGCTCGTGCTGCGAGCTCGTGGGGGTCAAGGCGGGCTGGCGGGCGTCGTCGACCGGCATGCGGGGCTCCTTCGTCGCGCCCGCGACTGCGGTGTCATGGGCGGTTGGCCGCACGGTATCCAGTTGCAGCAAGTTTCAGCAAGAGATTCGGGCAGATCGGATGTTCTTGCAGGGAACGCCCACGCCGCGAGCCGCGCCCACCACCGCCTGACCAGGCGCCGCGCTATCCGCCGCGCTCATCGCCGAGCTATTCGCCGAGGAGCTCGTCGAGGCGCGCCTCGAGTTGCGCGACCGTGGGGCCCGCAGTCTCGGAGAGTTCGACGACCTTGTCGCGGCTCGTCGCGCCCGCGACGAGGCTGACGTGCCGCCGACGGAGCCCGAAGGCATCGGCCACCGCCGCGAGCGCCGCCTCGGTCGCGGCGCCGTCGACGGCCCGCGCGCCCACCGACACGACGAGGGCACTGTCGCCGTGGCGTCCCCCGACACGCACGCGGGAGGCGCCCGGCTTCACCCGAATGCCGATCCGCATGTCCTCGCTCAGACGAGCCCGAGCGACCGCACAGCCTCGCGCTCGTCCGCGAGCTCGGCCACGGACGCGTCGATGCGCCCGCGCGAGAACTCGTCGAGCGCCAGGCCCTGCACGATCTCCCACTCTCCGCCCGACGACGTCACGGGGAACGACGAGACGAGCCCCTCGGGCACCCCGTAGGAGCCGTCGGACGTCACACCCGCCGACGTCCAGTCGCCCTCCGGCGTGCCGAGCGCCCACGACCGCACGTGGTCGATGGCGGCGTTCGCGGCCGACGCGGCCGACGATGCGCCGCGGGCCTCGATGATCGCGGCGCCACGCTTGGCGACCGTCGGGATGAACGTCTCGCGCACCCACGGCTCGTCGTCGACCACCTCGAGCGCCGGGCGCCCGCCGATCGTCGCGTGCGAGAGGTCGGGGTACTGCGACGCGGAGTGGTTGCCCCAGATGGTGAGCCGCTCGATCTCGGCGACCGACGAGCCCGTGCGCGCCGCGAGCTGCGCCACCGCGCGGTTGTGGTCCAGGCGGGTCATCGCGGTGAACCGTGACGCCGGGACGTCCGGCGCGTGCGACGCCGCGATGAACGCGTTGGTGTTGGCCGGGTTGCCCACGACGAGCACGCGGATGTCGTCGGCCGCGCCCGCGTTGATGGCGGCGCCCTGAGGCCCGAAGATGCCGCCGTTGGCCGAGAGCAGGTCGCCACGCTCCATGCCCGCCGTGCGGGGGCGCGCGCCCACCAGCAGCGCCACGTTGGCGCCGTCGAACGCCGCGCGCGCGTCGTCGAAGATGTCGATGCCCGCGAGCGTGCCGAACGCGCAGTCGTCGAGCTCCATCGCGGTGCCCTCGGCGGCCTTGACCGCCTGCGGGATCTCCAGCAAGCGCAGCCGGACGGGCACATCCGCCCCGAGCATCTGGCCGGACGCGACGCGGAACAGCAACGCGTACCCAATCTGACCTGCGGCTCCGGTGACGGTGACATTGACGGGCACGAGTGCGCTCCTTCGGGTCGGCTCCGGAAGCAACCTACCCCGCGACCCCCGCGGAGACCCGCTGCGACGAGCGTGCCGGGCGCGCCATCGGGTGGATCCACGGGCCGCCCTGCGCGAGCGGCAGCCGCTCGCGGACCTCGTGGTAGCCGAGCGCGCGGTAGTACTCGACGTTCTCGGGCTTGGTGGTCTCCAGGTAGCCCGGGCCGCCCGCCGCGTCGATGAGGCCGAACACCTGCGCCATGAGCCGCTTGCCGCGGCCCTGGAACTGCATGTCGGGGCGGACGCCGAGCGCCTCGACGTACCAGGCGTCCGCCGGGACGCCCTCGGCGGTGAGGTCGCCGAACCGGATGAGGCCCGGCGCGTGCGTCCGGGTGCGCACCGCGAGCGTCGCGATGCGGGGCGCGAGGCGCAGCCACCGGCCGACGGGCATGGGGTACGTGCCGGGGGCGTAGAGCGCGACCGCGCCGGTGACGGCGCCCTCGAGCCGGGTGACGAAGCCGTGGCCGTGCCGCAGCGTGTCGGAGAGGGTCATGCGGTACAGGCTGCGCAGCTCACGCTCGCGGCGGCCGTCGTCGGGGAACAGGTGCCGGAACCCTGGATCGCCCGCGAGCGCGGCGGCCAGCACGTCGGCGGCCACCGGCAGGAGCTCGCGGGTCAGGGGCTCCACCGCGTCGGGCGGAGGCGGTCGTTCGGAGGACGGCGACGTCGAATGTGTGGACATGCCCGAATCATCACCGGGACGGGCGTCCAGTTTCAATCGACACGACGAGACGGCGCCGCCATTCGGGCGACGCCGTCTCGTCGAACGGGCTCGAACCGCGTTTTCGCAGGTCAGAGCGATAGTTCAGGCACTCAGGCCAGGCGCGCGGCCAGGTTCTCGTCGAGCGCGGCCAGGAACTCCTCGGTGGTGAGGTACGGCTGCTCCGGGCCGATCAACATCGCGAGGTCCTTCGTCATCTGCCCGGCCTCGACCGTCTTGATGACGACGTCCTCGAGCGTGTCCGCGAACTGCGTGACCTCGGGGGTCGCGTCCAGCTTGCCGCGGTGCTTGAGGCCGCCCGTCCACGCGAAGATCGACGCGATCGGGTTGGTCGACGTCGGCTTGCCCGCCTGGTGCTGGCGGTAGTGGCGCGTGACCGTGCCGTGCGCCGCCTCGGCCTCGACCGTCTTGCCGTCCGGCGTGACGAGCACCGACGTCATGAGGCCCAGCGAGCCGAAGCCCTGCGCCACGGTGTCGGACTGCACGTCGCCGTCGTAGTTCTTGCACGCCCAGACGTAGCCGCCCTCCCACTTCAGCGCGGAGGCCACCATGTCGTCGATCAGGCGGTGCTCGTAGGTGAGGCCGGCCGCCGCGAACTGCTCGGCGTACTCGGCGTCGAAGACCTCCTGGAACAGGTCCTTGAACTGGCCGTCGTAGGCCTTGAGGATCGTGTTCTTCGTCGAGAGGTACACCGGGTAGCCGCGCTGCAGGCCGTACGCGAACGAGGCGCGCGCGAAGTCCTTGATGGACTCGTTGTAGTTGTACATGCCGAGCGCGACGCCGCCGCCCTCGGGGTACGTGACGACCTCCTGCTGGATCGGCTCCGAGCCGTCCGCCGGGGTGAAGGTCAGGGTCAGCGTGCCGGCGCCGGGGACCTTGAAGTCCGTGGCGCGGTACTGGTCGCCGAACGCGTGGCGGCCGATGATGATCGGCTTGTTCCAGCCCGGCACCAGGCGCGGGATGTTCGAGATGACGATCGGCTCGCGGAAGACGACGCCGCCGAGGATGTTGCGGATGGTCCCGTTCGGGGACTTCCACATCTTCTTCAGGCCGAACTCCTCGACGCGCGCCTCGTCGGGCGTGATCGTGGCGCACTTGACGCCGACGCCGTGCTCCTTGATCGCGTGCGCGGCGTCCACCGTCACCTGGTCGTCCGTCGCGTCGCGGTTCTGGATCGACAGGTCGTAGTACCGCAGGTCGACGTCGAGGTACGGGTGGATCAGGCGGTCCTTGATGAACTGCCAGATGATGCGCGTCATCTCGTCGCCGTCGAGCTCGACGACCGG
>JAEWOA010000335.1 GCA_023461115.1 Actinomycetes bacterium | reverse complement strand
TCGTTGGTGCGCGCGACCACCTGGGCCGCGTACACCTCCGGGTCGCCGGGCCGCCACTGCGGGTGCGGCCACACCGCGACGGCGAGCACCACGCCCGCCGCGACGACGGCCACGACGAGCGCGGCCCAGCCGACCTGGCGCAGGGTCACGGCCGCCCGAGCGCCCGGTACGTCCAGCCCGCGGACCGCCACTTGGCGGGGTCGAGCACGTTGCGGCCGTCCAGGATGTGCCGTTGCCCGACGACCTGCGCGAGCGCGTCCGGCTCGAGCTCGCGGTACTCCGCCCACTCGGTGGCCAGCAGCACCGCGTCCGCGCCGCGCGCCGCGTCGACCGCGCTCGTCGCATAGCCCAGCTCGGGCCACCGGGCGCGCGCGTTCGCGAGCCCCTGCGGGTCCGTGACCACCACGTCCGCGCCCTGCCGCGCGAGCATCGCGGCCACCGACAGCGCGGGCGAGTCGCGGACGTCGTCGGAGTTGGGTTTGAACGACGCGCCCAGCACCGCGATGCGCTTGCCGACGAGGGTCCCGCCGCACACCTCGCGCGCGAGGTCCACCATGCGCTCACGCCGGCGCGTGTTGATCGAGTCGACCTCGCGCAGGAACGTCAGCGCCTGGTCCACGCCCAGCTCGCCCGCGCGCGCCATGAACGCGCGGATGTCCTTGGGCAGGCAGCCGCCGCCGAACCCCAGGCCCGCGTTGAGGAACTTGCGGCCGATGCGGTCGTCGTAGCCGATCGCGTCCGCGAGGCGCGTGACGTCCGCGCCCGTCGCCTCGCAGAGCTCGGCCATCGCGTTGATGAACGAGATCTTGGTGGCCAGGAACGAGTTGGCGGCGACCTTGACCAGCTGCGCGGTCGCGTAGTCCGTCACCACGAGCGGCGATCCCTCCGCGAGCGGCGCCGCGTACACGTCGTCCAGGAGCGCGCGCGCGTCGTCGCCCGCCGCTGTCGGGACGCCCGCGTGGTCCGTCGGCAAGCCGTACACCAGGCGGTCGGGGTGCATCGTGTCCTTGACCGCGAAGCCCTCGCGCAGGAACTCGGGGTTCCAGACGAGGGTCGCGCCCGTGGGCTCCAGCAGCGCGGCCAGCCGCTCGGCGGTGCCCACCGGCACCGTGGACTTCCCGACGACCGCGTCACCCGGCGCCACGTGGGGCGCCAGCGCGGCGAACGCGGCGTCGACGAACGACAGGTCCGCGCGGAACTCGCCCGGCGCCTGCGGGGTGCCCACGCACACGAAGTGCACGCGCGCTCCCGCGGCCTGCGCGATGTCGGTGGTGAACGTCAGCCGCCCGGACGCGCCCGCGGACTGCAGGAGCTCGGGCAGCCCGGGCTCGTAGAACGGCGCCTCGCCCGCCGCGAGCAGGTCGACCTTCTGCTGGTCGACGTCGACGCCGACGACCTCGTGGCCGAACTCCGCCATGGCCGCCGCGTGCACCGCGCCCAGGTACCCACAACCGATCACGCTGATCCGCATCGTCCACCTCTCGTCTGGCGTCACTCTAGCGACGCGGCCAGCGCCGATGCCCGGGCCCTGGGGCCCGCCGCGCCGGCTCAGTCCTGCGGCGCCTGCAGGCCCCCGACCCAGTCGGCGACGGCCGCGTCGGACGGCAACAGCCCGTCCGCGAGCGCCTGCGCCAGCGTCGGCGCGGCCCGGTCCTTCTCGGACAGCACGAGCGTGAGCTCCTGGCCGTCCCGGCCGTGCGTCGGCCAGTCGATCGCGAGGCCCTCGTCGAACGGGTGCACGCCGTGCTCACGCTCGGGCGCGTACTGGGCCGAGCACAGGTAGACGACGGTCGAGCCGTCCGCGAGCGACAAGAACGCGTGGCCCAAGCCCTCCGACAGGTACACCGCGTGGCGCGAGACGTCGTCGAGCAGCACCGACTCCCACGTCCCGAACGTCGGCGAGCCGACCCGCAGGTCCACCACGACGTCCAGGACCGCGCCCGCCACGCACGTCACGTACTTGGCCTGCCCGGGCGGCACGTCCGCGAAGTGCACGCCCCGCAGCACGCCCGCGGCGGACACCGAGAGGTTCGCCTGCCGCAGGTCGAACGCGTGGCCGGTCATCGCCTCGAAGTCCACGCCGCGGAACCACTCCATGAACCGCCCGCGGTCGTCCCCGAAGCTCGGGTTGGCGACCACGAACGCCCCCGGGATGCCCAACTGCTCGATGCTCACTGCGCCTCCGCCATGACCAGGTCCCGCAGCGCGTAGTCCAGGGGCATGCGCGCCGACATCGCGACTGTCGTGTGCTCGGCGAGCGGGCCGATGCCCACGCACGCGACCACGACCGTCGCGTCGTCGAGCCCGAAGCGCGCGCGGAACCGCTGGTCGGTGGCCGGCGACTTGCTCCAGTTCAGGCACACCGCGCCGAGGCCCCGTGCGTGCAGGCCCCACACGAGCGACATCAGGAACATCCCGCCGTCCACCCACGCCTGCATGCGCTCGCCCTCGCCCCAGTACGTGCGCAGGCTCGTCGTCACCACCGCGACCATCGGCACCTGGTGCCCGAACCCGCGCGCTCCCCCCTGGATCGCGAGCGCCTCGGCCACCGTGGCCGGGTCGTCGGTGACGTGCACCTGCGCGTACTGGCGGTTGCACACCGCGGGCGAGCACTGCGCCGCGCGGACCGCGAACTCGACGTCCTCACGCTTGACCGGCCCGGGCGCGAACTGCCGCACCGAGCTCCTGGTGGCGAAGAAGTCCAGGCCGACGCCCGCGACCGCGGCCTCCAACGCGTCACGCGCGAGCACGCGCGTGCCGCCGAGGCGCCTCGGCGC
>JAEWOA010000334.1 GCA_023461115.1 Actinomycetes bacterium | reverse complement strand
TCAGAACCTTGCCAAATTTGCTTGGTCTTCACTTTGTCCATGCCAATGGCTGAACCTTGCACACCTGTGCCTGTGTATGGAATGTTCAACCACTCCAGTACGCCCTGAATTTGACCATCTTCACCACCACGCCCATGTAACACAATAAAGGCACGGTCATAATTGACCAATTCCGTCACACTACGTGACTGAGGATCAAAGGCTTCTGCTTGAACCCCTGAACGTAGCAGTGCTTCGAGTACCGCTTGCCCGCTGTCTAGAGAAACCTCACGTTCAGCAGATTTTCCACCCAATAACACGGCAACTTTGCCGAACTTTGAAGCATTTGACACGTTTATATCCTTAAACTTTAAAACTGGTCGATCAAATTCAAAATCACACGCTGTGATTATTTTAAATACAGATGATTTTGTGC
Source organism: Actinomycetes bacterium (assembly GCA_023461115.1). GTDB lineage: Bacteria > Actinomycetota > Actinomycetes > Actinomycetales > Cellulomonadaceae > Cellulomonas. Next base: position 6,152 of record JAEWOA010000334.1, on the reverse strand, counting down.
AAGTTCGATTGAAATTGCCCCAACATTACCTGCACCCTGAGTCAATAACAAGTCATTGGCTTGTAACACTTGTTTCACAATATTCGGTAAATTGCCATCGTGTGGATCGACCAAAATTGGCTCGACCTGACCACGTAAACGAATGCTGCGCGCCAAAGTACGGCTATCTGCACCCACAATTGGTTTTTCACCCGCAGGATAAATATCCAGCAACAGTAATTGATCGACTTGCGACAACACTTCTACAAAGTCATCAAAACAGTCACGGGTACGGCTAAAACGGTGTGGCTGGAATAACATCACCAAACGACGGTCAGGATGACTTTGACGTGCCGCTTTAATGGTTGCTTCAACCTCTTTCGGGTGGTGTCCATAGTCATCCACCAATTTCACATTGCCACCATCTACAGCAAATTCACCTTGAACTTGGAAGCGACGGCCTACACCGCTAAAGCCTTCTAAGGCGCGGCAAATTGCACCATCAGAAACGCCTTCATCGGTCGCGATCCCAATTGCTGCCAAGGCATTCAGTACGTTGTGTAAACCAGGCTGATTCACCGTTACACGTAATGGCTCACGGTCTTTACGCAAAACAGTAAAGTGAGTGCGCATACCGTCCTGATCAACATCTATGGCACGAATGTCATTGTCTTCGTTAAAACCATAGGTCAATACTGGGCGGCCAATACGCGGCATAATTTCGCGAATGTTGGCATCATCACCACACACCACCGCCAAGCCGTAGAATGGCAGTTTATGTAAGAATTGAATAAAAGTATCTTTTAAAGTATCAAAACTACCGCCATAGGTGTCCATGTGGTCAGCATCAATATTGGTCACCACAGCCGCCATAGGTTCTAGGAATAAGAATGAGGCATCTGATTCGTCAGCTTCAGCCACGATATAACGGCTAGCACCAAGTGCCGCATTCACACCCGTACGGTTCAGCAAACCACCAATCACATAAGTTGGATCCATATTTTCTTCGGCCAACATACAGGTAATTAAACTGGTCGTGGTGGTTTTACCATGCGTTCCCGCAACAGCGATACCATGACGATAACGCATCAACTCGCCCAGCATTTCGGCACGACGCACCACAGGAATACGGGTATCAATTGCAGCTTTAATTTCAGGGTTTTCTGGGTCAATTGCAGTAGACACCACCAACACATTGGCGCCTTTAATATTCTCTGCCGCATGCCCAATATAAACCTTGATGCCGTTTTCTTCTAATTGCGCTGTGGTTTTTGAAGCTTTGATGTCTGAACCCGACACTTTATAGCCTTGGTTTTTCAAGACTTCGGCAATACCACACATCCCCGCGCCACCAATACCCACAAAATGAATGTGTTTGATACGGCGCATTTCAGGCACTTTGATTAATTTTTTCGCTTGATCAGCAGGTGTAGATGGAGACATATTTTACTCGAACAATGCTTGAATAAGACGAACCACGTGTTGAGTTGCATCAGGCTGCGCCTGCTGACGGGCTTTGACCGCCATTTCAGACAACAATTGACGATTCATTAACGGGGTTAATAATGTTGTTAAACTTTCAGGTGTCATGCTGGCTTGCGGACAGATTTTTGCTGCACCAAGATCGGCTAAAAACTTGGCATTGGCAGTTTGGTGATCATCCACCGCACTAGGCAATGGTACAAATACTGCTGCAACACCTGCAGTCGCGACCTCGGTTACCGTGAGTGCGCCCGCACGACAAATAATTAAATCGGCATCACTATAGGCTTTGGCCATATCTTCAATAAAAGGCTGTACCTCAACCTGTAAATGGTCAGGCTTGTGTGCATAACGTGCCTGCGTCGCTTCGGCATGGTTTTGCCCACATTGATGATAAACATCTAAAGCGACATTTAGTTGCTTTAACGTTTCAGGTACACATTCATTTAAGGCTTGTGCACCTAGTGAACCACCCACAATTAAAATACGAATTGGCAAGCCTGCTTTTTCACGTTCCTGATAGCGCCATGCAGGGCTTAAGGTCGCAGTGATTTCTTCACGAACAGGGTTGCCTGTGGTGACAATTTTGTTACTGTTTGGAAAGGTATTTGGGAAAGCCTGACACACGGTTTTTGCCACACGTGACAATTGAGTGTTGGTAAAACCCGCAACTGCATTTTGTTCGTGAATCAGCACAGGAATACCCAAAGCACGTGCTGCCAAGCCACCTGGCCCTGCCACATAACCACCAAAACCTGCAACAGCATCAACTTTTAATTGCTTCATGTAACGCACAGCACTGAGCGTTGCGCCTAAAATTTTAAATGGTGCAGCCAGTTTACGGATCAAACCGTTGCCACGTACACCTTGAATATTAATTTGGTAAATTGGGATATTATGATTTTTAAGCAGACGATTTTCCATGCCCGTTGGGGTCGCCAACCATGACACTTGAATCCCTTGTTGCTGTAATTGTTTTGCGACGGCCAAAGCGGGAAAAACATGTCCACCTGTACCTGCGGCCATCATCATGACATGTTTAGGCTGTTGTTGCTGTGCGTCAGTCACGGTTTAATTCTTCAACTCAAAATAAGGCAAATAAAAATCTTGTATAAGCTATCAATTGTAATCACAAACGCATGGGCTTGAAAGGTTATTTACTTTTTTTCACCAAGTGCTTGATTGTTTTTTTCTACAGATTTTCAAGTTTAAACTAGTTTTATTATTAATCTACGGAAAATGTTAAGTTTTATTCAATTTTACCTGCTTTGATTGATCTATTTTGCAAAGTGTTTAAGTTGTTTTTTGTATCCACGTCTCTAAAAACAAGGCCGCTTTCAAATAGAAAACGGCTTTTGTATTGATACAGTGAGCATAAAGCCCAAACTTAGTTGGGACGACCTGCTTCAAGTACGGTAAATAAATCATCGGCAATGGATGTACCAAACTGTGCATCAATTTCACGAATACACGTTGGACTGGTCACGTTGATTTCAGTGACATAGTTGCCAATCACATCTAATCCGACAAAAACCAAGCCTTTTTCACGTAAAAATGGCCCGACTTTGGCGGCAATGGCTTTGTCATTTTCAGTCAATGGACGTGCTTCGCCTAAACCACCTGCAGCTAAGTTGCCACGCACTTCGCCATTTTGTGGAATTCGTGCCAAACAATAAGGCACAGGCTCACCATTAACCATGAGGATGCGTTTATCACCATCTACAATTTCTGGAATATAGCGCTGCGCCATGATTGGCTGAGTGCCGTTGTTGGTCAGAATTTCAATGGTTGAGCCAATATTGACCCCATCTTGGTACAAACGGAAAATTCCCATGCCGCCCATGCCATCGAGCGGTTTAACGATCACATCACCATGTTGCTGAATAAATTCACGAATCAGGCTTTGTTGTGAAGTGACCAATGTCGGAACTTGTAGTTCTGGGAATTGAGTCGCAAACAGCTTTTCATTACAGTCACGCAGGCTTTGCGGCTTGTTGATGATCCATGCGCCTTCGCGTTCAGCTTGCTCTAAAATATATGTGGTATAAACGAAATTCATGTCAAAAGGCGGGTCTTTACGCATGAGAATGACATCATAATCAGCTAAGGATTCTTTGCGTTTTTCGCCCAATTCGTAATAATGGTTATAATCTTCAAAGACTTTGAGCGATGCAATCAGACCAAATGCCTTGCCCTGATCAATATATAAGTCTTGCTGTAATGCATAGCCCAAGGTATGCCCACGACGGCTTGCCGCCCATAACATCGCCATGGTTGAGTCTTTTTTCAAATTGACACTTTCGATGGGATCCATCACAACAAGTACGCGCATATTTCGGTGCTCTTTTGAAGAATTGAATAAGCAAAAGTATAGCGGAGTTTGGCTTTGGTTTTGCTGCAATTTTCGTAACGCTTTATCCACGATCATCATGCACTTAGGAGTATGCGATGCAACAAGCGATTATTGGTTTTCATTTAGATGAAGAAAATGATTGGGTCGCAGATTTGGCCTGCGGTCATGGGCAGCATGTGCGGCATAATCCACCGTGGCAAAACCGCCCGTGGGTAATCACAGAGCAAGGGCGCAAGGAAAAGTTGGGGGTGATGCTGGAGTGTAAGAAGTGTGAGGAGGAATTGGAGTGGGTTTTGGATAAGAGATTTTAGGTTAAAAAGATAATCAAACGACCCATGAAGCGGGGCTTTCGTATAACGACCACGATTATGTTAAATCGAAAATTTAAGTATATTTTCTTAGATGATAATTGTGCTGACACCGTCAAATTAAAGATAGTATGGGCGCCCCAAACTCATCTACAAGTTCAATATCAGCAGCTTTTAAACGATCTAATGGATCCCCTGTTTTTAAACACCATCCATCAGGCATTTTGTTTTTTAAGCCACATGTCTTGGAATCTAATTTTTTTTGCTCGTCATGAGTAATATAAGCTATGCCTAAATTTCGTTTGAGAATCGTTGATAATTCTTGATTTGATAATTGATCGGTTTTTATTAAACCCCATAAACCATTGAAAAGATAAGACATAGGTACGATGTGTTCTTTTCTTGCAGGAATAGAGCCCACAGGTAAATTTTGAAAAACAGGATTAGAGTATCCCTTAAAAATTAATTCATCTTCTGGATGAACTAATCTCTCTATAAATCTGGAGTGATATCCCCAAGACTTTTGAATATTAGCTTGAAATACCATTATATTTTTAAGGTGTTGAATGACAAGATCACAAGTATTATCTAAATACTGATTAATATATTCTTTATTTTTCATTGAAAGACATCGCTCATAATATTTTTAAGAATAAGCTATTCTAAAATCGACATCATACACCTTTAACACATCACGAAAATTATTCCACATAATTCAGTCCACTGCATACAAAAAAAGCCCAAACCTACAGATCTGGGCTTTTTATAAACTTGTTACGTTCCGCGCTAAATTATTAATCAACGCTCAATATTATCATTAAAGAGAATTGATAAGACTTAAATCCCATACTTCACACGGTACGCTTCCATTTTCGCCAAGGCATCTTTTTCACCTTTAGCATCCAAATAATTCATTAAATCTTTCATGGTAATTAAAGCATGCACAGGAATTTCCAACTCTTTTTGCACTTCCTGAATAGCAGACAAATCGCCCTGACCTTTTTCTTGACGGTCTAAAGCCACCAATACGCCCGCAATTTGTGCGCCTGCATTTTTCAAAATAGTCACCACTTCACGAATAGCCGTACCCGCAGTAATCACATCATCAATAATCCAAACTTTTTTGCCCTCAACCGCAGCACCCACCAACACACCGCCTTCGCCATGATCTTTGGCTTCTTTACGGTTAAACCCCCACGGCACACTTACGCCATGATTTTGTGATAAAGCCACTGCTGTAGCTGCCACAAATGGAATACCTTTATAGGCAGGCCCGAAAATAACATCTACATTTTTGCATTGCATGAGTTGATCTGCATAGCCCGAAGCCAATAGCGATAAAGCTTCGCCATCATTCAACAAACCTGCGTTAAAAAAATAAGGACTCACACGACCCGATTTTAAAGTAAACTCACCAAATTTAAGCACACCACGTGATAAGGCGAGTTCGATAAAAGCTTGCGGGTTAAATTGAGCTGGCGATGTCATGAGGTGCTCCAAATTAATACATTGAGGTAAGACCTGAGCATGATACCAAAGAGTAGCTATCCGAGTGATCAAAAAATTCTTCGAGTGGTTTCAATTAACGTCAATGGGTTGCGTTCATCGGTAAGCAAAGGCTTACTCGAATGGTTGGAAAAGTCTGAAGCAGACGTGATTTGCATGCAGGAAAGCCGCATCACACACGCCCAATGGACCGATAAATTTAAGCCAGAAGGCTGGCACACGCATCTTTTCCCTGCAGAACGCGCAGGCTACGCAGGGACAGCTATTTATAGCCGTTTGCCGTTTGTTTCTGTGCAAAATGGTTTAGGCTTTGAATTGGCCGATTCTCAGGGTCGCTTTATCAGTGCTGAATTTGATGTAGGACTGGATCACCCAATTTACATCTGTTCACTGTATTTGCCTTCTGGCTCTTCAGGTGAAGAAGCCCAAATGCGGAAAGATCACTTTTTAGAAGAGTATCAAAAAATTCTAAAACAGTGGCGTGAAGACAATAAATCGATCATTGTCTGTGGCGATTACAACAT
>JAEWOA010000333.1 GCA_023461115.1 Actinomycetes bacterium | reverse complement strand
TGCGTCAGATGTGTATAGAGACAGGCCTGCGAGCGGCGGCGGGTCGGCGGGGTCCAGGCACAGCGCCAGGTAGCCGGCGCCGTCCGCGGGCGCGTCGTCCGCGAGCCCGTCGGCGTGCGAGTCGGCCGGCTGGTCGGAGCCCAGGTAGAGCCACCGGTCGTGCGCGGGAGTCGTCGTGGGCTGCCGGCGCGCGAGAGCGGCCGCGTCGTCGGGGCGTAGCAGCGCGAGCCCGTCGTCGTCGACCGCGAGCGCGCCGCCCGCGACGAGCACGACGCGCGTGCGCTCGTCGCGGAGCAGGCGCGCGACGAGTCCGTCGTCGCGCAGGTCGGCCCGCCGGTCGACGAGAGCGCGCGACAGCGGGAGGTCGTCGGAGTCCACGCGGCAGGCTCAGGCGCCGAGCCGCTCGCGGACCTCGACGAGCGACGGGTTGGTCGCGGCGGTGCCGTCCGGGAACAGGACCGTCGGGACGGTCTGGTTGCCGCCGTTGAGGGACTCGACGAGCGCCGCGGCGTCGGGGTGCTGCTCGATGTCGATCTCGGTGTAGCCGATGCCCACCGAGTCGAGCTGGGTCTTGAGGCGGCGGCAGTAGCCGCACCACGTCGTCGAGTACATCGTGACGGTGCCGGCCTGGGGAAGCGTCTGCGTGCTCATGTGTCCTCGTCTGTGCCTGCGGATCGGGGCGTCGCGCGGGCGCCCCACCTGAGGCGCCCGACTCCTTCAATGTCGCACGGCGGCTGGGGATTCCCGAACCGGCGTGTGGGTGGCGCCTGCGAGACTGTGCGCGATGTCCGCCGATTCCTTGCTGGCCGCGCTCGACCCCGAGCAGCGCGCCGTCGCGACCGCCCTGCGCGGCCCCGTGTGCGTCCTCGCGGGCGCGGGCACGGGCAAGACGCGCGCGATCACCCACCGCATCGCCTACGGCATCGCCACGGGCGTCTACAAGCCGCAGCATGTGCTGGCCGTGACGTTCACGGCGCGCGCGGCCGGAGAGATGCGGACGCGGTTGCGCGGGCTCGGCGCCTCGGGGGTGCAGGCGCGGACGTTCCACTCGGCGGCGCTGCGGCAGCTCGGGTTCTTCTGGCCCAAGGTCGTCGGCGGCGCGCCGCCGCGGCTCGCGGAGGCCAAGGCCCCGCTGGTCGCGGACGCCGCGCGCCGCGTGGGGATCGCGGCGGACCGCACCGCGGTGCGGGACCTGGCGGCCGAGATCGAGTGGGCCAAGGTCAGCCTCGTGGTGCCCGACGACTACGCCAAGGCGGTGGCGGCGGTGGACCGGCCCGTCCCCGCGGACCTGGACCCGCAGGCCCTCGCGCGGCTGATCGCCGCGTACGAGCAGGTCAAGGACGAGCGGGGCGTCATCGACTTCGAGGACGTGCTGCTGCTGCTCGCGGCCATGCTGGCCGAGCGCGGCGACGTCGCGGGGCAGGTGCGGGACCAGTACAAGCACTTCGTGGTCGACGAGTACCAAGACGTCAGCCCGCTCCAGCAATACCTGCTCGACCAGTGGCTCGGCGGGCGGCACGAGCTCTGCGTCGTGGGCGACCCCAGCCAGACCATCTACTCGTTCGCGGGCGCGAGCCCGCACCACCTCACGCAGTTCCGCCGCATGCACCCGGGCGCCCAGGTGGTGCGGCTCGTCCGCGACTACCGCTCGACCCCGCAGGTGGTCTCGCTCGCCAACCGGATCATCGACGCGACGCGGACCGCGGGCGGGCCGGCGCCGCTCGAGCTGCGCGCACAACGCCCCGACGGCCCGCAGGTGCAGTGGGCCGCATACGACGACGACGAGTCCGAGGCGCGCGGCATCGCGCACGCCGCGAGCGCGCTCATCGCGGCCGGGACGCGCGCGAGCGAGATCGCGGTGCTCTACCGGACCAACGCGCAGTCCGAGGCGTTCGAGGAGGCGCTGGCCGCCGCGGGTGTGCCGTACCAGGTGCGCGGCGGCGCGCGGTTCTTCGCGCGGAGGGACGTGCGTGAGGCGATCGTGTTCCTGCGCGGTGGGGCGCGGGCCGCGGATCCCGAGGTCCCGATGCCGCAGACCGCCCGCGACTTGTTGCGCAACGCGGGCTGGAGCGAGCAGGCGCCGCCGACTCGGGGGGCCGCGCGCGAGAAGTGGGAGGCGCTCGACGCGCTCGCGCGTCTGGCCGACGACCTGGCGCGCTCCAGCGTCGAGGCGGGCCGGCCGCCCGCGACCGTCCTCGACCTGGTCGCGGAGCTCGACGAGCGCGCGGCCGCCCAGCACGCGCCGACCGTCGAGGGCGTGACGCTCGCCTCGCTGCACGCCGCCAAGGGCCTGGAGTGGGACGCCGTGTTCCTCTCGGGCCTGAGTGAGGGTCTGTTGCCGTCGGCGCTCTCGCGCACCGCCGACGAGATCGCCGAGGAGCGTCGCCTGCTCTATGTCGGCGTGACGCGCGCCCGTGAGCACTTGCAGCTCTCGTATGCCCGCGCGCGGCTGCCCGGGGCGCGGGCGTCCCGCTCGCCGTCGCGGTTCCTCGTGGAGCTGTGGCCAGGCGCCGCGGCGCGCGGCCCGGCAAGGCGCGCGGGAACCAACCAGGCGGCTGTCCGGCCAGGGCCGTCGGCGTTCACGGCCGGCAGGGCCGGGGGCCGCGGATCCGGTGTGTCGGTCGGCGCGGCGAGCGGTGGCGAGCCGGACCATGCCGCCGACGGCCGGACCCGCGCCGTCGTCGACGCCCTGGAGGCGTGGCGCTCGGCGCGCGCGATCGAGCGTGGAGTCCCCGCGGGCCGGGTGTTGGCGCCGCACTTGGTGCGCGCGATCGCGGAGTCGTGCCCGGCGACTCTGGAGGAGTTGGCCGCTGTCCGGGGCATCGGCCCGATGCTGCTCGCCTCCTCCGGCGAGGATCTGCTGCGCGCGGTGCGCGACGCCACGACTGCGGTCCGCTAGCGCCCGCCGGCCCGGCGGGCACGCCCGAGGCGCGAGCTCGAGACGTGCTCATGCGGTACGTCTCGGGCGGGGTCCACTACTCCGGTGGGGTGGTTCCGGTACCTGGGAAAAACTCGCCGAGAAGTTCTTGGCTTATTCGGTTGTCCGGGTGTCCGCGCGCGGCCTATGGTGACGAAGTCCTCGCAAGAAGCGCTGCTGTGCCCCGGCACTCGCAGCCGGATCCCGAAGGGAGGTGTGCCGTGAAGATTTACCTGAAGCCGTCGATGAGCTCCGCGCTCTGGCAGGCCTCCGTCGCGCCCACCTCCCCGATCCAGGGGCGAGTTGTGCCTGCAGACGGGCCGTCGTTCGTGACGCGCAATCGACTTCACGGCACCGATCTCCGCCCCGACAGGGATCCCATGGTCTAGGCCTCACCAGGCTTCCAGGCCACGGCGTCCCTCACTCGGACCCCGTGGCCTTTCTCTTTCTCCGAAGTCTCGGCAGGAAGCGGTCACCCGGGTCCACCCACACCGCTCACATGCAGACTTCAGGAGGACATCGTGCGGCTCACGACGCTGCTCGACACGATCAATCAGGGCGGATCCGGCCCGTGGCCCGCCGGTAGCGCCGCAACCGAAGAGCAGTTCGACCTGCTCGTCGCCGACCTCATCCCATGCCGTTCGAACGACCCTGAGCTCTGGTTCGCGGAGCAGCAGGCCCAGGTCGAGCAGGCCAAGGCGTTGTGCCGGGAGTGTCCGATCAGGGCCGGCTGCCTGGAGGGCGCACTCGAGCGCGCCGAGCCGTGGGGCGTCTGGGGTGGAGAGGTGTTCATCGGCGGCGTCGTGGTTCCGACGAAGCGGGGCCGGGGACGTCCGCGCAAGGATGCCGCGGCCTGACGGTCGAGGCAGGATTCGGCCGCCGGGCCGTGATCGACTAAGCCGACGCCACGGGCGTCGGGAGCTGGGCGGCGCATCCGCAGGAGGGATGCGCCGCCCAGCGTCGTTCTTGGACGGAGGCGTACGGCCCGCCGACCTCGAGCGCGACGCCTCGCGCGGCGCGGGCCGGTGGCTCGGCGTCGAGGTGCTCGAGCACGATCCCCGCGGCCAGGCCGCTGGCCACGGCGGCGAGGTGCGGCGACTCGGCTGGCCCTGGGCCTGCCGCGGCACGCTCGGCGAGGGCCGCGGCGACGCTGGGCCATGCGGGGTCGGCCGCACGCCGGTGCGTGTCGAGGCAGCGGAGGCAGGGCCCGGCCTCGGGGACGACCAGCGGCCCGACGACCATGTCGCCCTCACGGACGACCACCGGGAGGTGGGCGGTGGCGCGGCTGGACAGGCGCGCGACGACCTCGTCGGGCACGACGTCCTGGGTGACGACGACGATCACGGTCGCGACGACGCCGCGCGAGCCGGTGTCGCGCGAACCGGTGTCGCGCCCGCCGGTGTCGCGCCCGCCGGTGTCGAGCCCATAGGTGTCGAGCCCGCGGGTGACGGGCCCGCTGCTCGCGCCCGTGGCGGTCTGGGCGGCGGCGTGGGTTCCGGCGTGCGTGGGAGCGCTGGGGCCGGCGACCTCGACCCGCGCGGCCGGCGCGAGGC
>JAEWOA010000332.1 GCA_023461115.1 Actinomycetes bacterium | reverse complement strand
CGGCGACCAGCTCGCGGCGATCGTCTCCGGCATGTCGAGCCTGACGCGCGGCGCGTCGCGGCAGCTGCGTGCGGGGGAGGTGCGGCAGGCCATCATCGAGATGGACCAGCTGTTCCTCTTCCTCATGAGCGTGTCGAACGGCTCGGTCCTCGCCGTGGTCGCCGAGTCGACGTGCGACGTCGGCCTCATCGGCTACGAGATGGCGATGCTCGTGTCCCGCACCGAGGCGACGCTCACCCCGCAGCTCATCTCCGAGATGCGCGGCCAGCTCCCCGTCGACGGCGCAACCCGAGCCCCCGCCGTCTGAGGAGAAACCCTTGAGCGAGCACATCGAGTACGTGGCGCGCACGGTCCGGCCTTACGCCGTGACCGGCGGCCGCGTGCGCTCGGCGCGCTCCGACCTGCCCCTCGAGGCACTGGTCGAGGCGATGCCAAGCGCCGTCAATGGTCAGGGTCTGCCGCCTGAGCGGCGCGCGATCCTCCAGCACGCGGCGAGCACGTACATCTCGGTCGCCGAGCTGTCGGCTCTGCTCCACCTGCCGATCAACGTGGTCCGGATCCTGGTGTCCGACATGGCAGACCAGCAGTTCGTGCGCGTGCACACCTCACAACCGGTCGAGGTCAACACCGGTGAGTCCCCCGCCCTGTCCCTGAGCGTGCTGGAGAGTGTTCTCAATGGCATTTCCGCCCTCTGACGCCGCGGTGGCCGCTCCGGCCGGCACCGCAGGCGCTGTCGCCCCCACCGTTGTCAAGATCGTCGTCGCGGGTGGCTTCGCCGTCGGCAAGACGACCTTCATCGGTTCCATCTCGGACATCGAGCCCCTCAACACCGAGGCCGCGATGACCGAGCACTCCGTCGGCGTCGACGACGCCGGTGGCGTGTCCGACCGCAAGACCACCACCACGGTCGCCATGGACTTCGGCCGCATCGCGTTGCCGGGGCAGCTGTGGCTGTACCTGTTCGGCACGCCGGGCCAGGACCGCTTCCTCTTCATGTGGGACGACCTGGTCCGCGGCGCCATCGGCGCCGTCGTGCTGGTGGACACGGACCGACTCGACCAGTGCTTCCCGGCGGTCGACTACTTCGAGAGCCGTGGCATCCCGTTCGTCGTGGGTGTCAACTGCTTCGACGGTGTCGCCAAGCACGGCCTGGACGACGTCCGTGAGGCTCTGGCCATCCCGGCGCACGTGCCGGTGCTGTACACCGACGCGCGTTCGCGTGCGGCGACCAAGCAGGCGCTGATCGCGCTCGTGCAGCTCGCAATGGAGCGTCTGCGCAACCGCTGATCCAGCCGCAACTCGACGATGGCCGGTCCCCGCGGTGGGCCGGCCTTCGTCGTGCCTGGCGCATTCCTGGCAGCATGGCGGGCAGCAGCGCGGTGGACTCCGTGCCGGCACGTCCCGACGAGGGAGGCGTTCGATGGCGGGCACACGCGACGACGCCCCGCTGGTCCAGGCGGAGTCGGTGGAGCAGTGGCGGGCGTGGCTCGTCGAGCACCATGCGTCGTCGTCGGGCGTGTGGCTGGTGTCGTGGCGTGCGCAGACGGGCCGCGCGTCGGTGCCGTACGTCGAGGCCGTCGAGCAGGCGTTGTGCGTCGGGTGGATCGACTCCACCGCACGGCGGCTCGACGACGAGCGCACCGCGCTGTGGTTCACCAGGCGCAAGGCGGGCAGCGGGTGGGCGCGCACCAACAAGGAGCGGGTGGAGCGCCTCGAGGCGGCGGGCCTGATGCTCCCGGCGGGCCGGGCGGTGATCGACGCGGCGCAGGCGGACGGCTCGTGGTCGTTGCTCGACGAGGTGGAGAACCTGGTCGTCCCCGCCGACCTGGCCGCGGCGTTCGTCGGCTATCCGGGCTCGCGGGAGCGGTGGGACGCGTTCCCGCCGTCCGCCCGCCGCGCGCATTTGGCGTGGTTGGCGCAGGCCAAGCGCCCGGAGACTCGGGGCAAGCGCGCCGACGAGGTCGCGCGGCTGGCGCAACGGGGTGAACGGGCCAACGAGTGGGTGCCGCGCGACAAGCGCGCACAACCCGGTGACGGATGATTGAGCAGTGCCGCGCCCGCCGATCCAGAACCCGCGCGTGTACGCGGACGGGTCTGCGCTGTCCCGGTACCTCGCCGGGGCGCCGGGGGGTGAGGCGTGGCGTGCGTGGGCCGCGGAGCACGAGTCGGCGCTCGTGACGACGCCGCTGGGCATCTCGGAGCTGCGGGGCATCGCGCGCGGGCGTGACGCCGCGGCCCGCGCGGTCGCACACGACGTGGAGAGCCGGGTCCAGGTGCTGCGGTTCTCCGACCAGACGCTCCGCAGGGCGACGGATGTCTCGTCGGTGCTGGAGCCGTTCGTCGCGCTGCATCTGGGCGCCGCGCTCGCGCACCCCGAGGTCACCGCCGTGGCGACGTACGATGTGAGCCTCGCGCGTGTCGCGGCGCTCTACGGGCTGGCGGTGCTGACGCCCGGCTGGCCCGCGCGCTGGTGGGAGGCGGACACGACGCCGTGGGTCCGCGGCTGAGCGGCGTCACGCTCGTCGCGGATCGCGCATAGAAGGGGTGTGGGACACTCGTCGGGCTCGCGGGCCTGGTCCGCGCGCTGGAGGGCTGGCTGAGCGGCCGAAAGCGACGGTCTTGAAAACCGTTAGGGCGGGACAACCCCGTCCTCAAGGGTTCGAATCCCTTGCCCTCCGCTCACGCGATCTGAGCGTTTCCGCAGGTCAGCGGCCTGGCCGCGGAGCGTCAGGCGGTCCCCGCCTCAGGCGCTGCCCACAATCTGCCCACACCCGCGCGTGAAGCGGCCTCATCTAGCGCGGTCGCCACGGCGTCGAGGTCGTCATCGAACAGGTCCGCGTAGACGTCGAGGGTCATGCTCGCGGACGCGTGCCCGAGCATGCGTTGCACCGCTTTCACGTTGGCTCCCGCGCTCACGGCAAGGCTCGCCGCGGTGTGTCGCAGGTCATGCGGGCGAAGGCCGGCAGGGAGTGAGGCCCGACGAACTGCCGAGCCGAACCAGCCCGTGCGGGACTTGCTCCGGACGAGGAACCCGCCGCGCGGGCTGGTGAACAGGCTGTCTTCGCGGCCCTTGCCCTCGCACTCGCGCGCCAGCAACTCGAGGACGAAACGAGGCACTGGGACGCTGCGCCGCTCGTGCGTCTTGGGCGTTCCAGCGATGAGCCGGCCTTGCACCTCGACGAGGTTGACGACGACGTTGACCCGCGCGCGGAGGAAGTCAACGTCCTGCACGCGGAGCCCTGCCGCCTCGCCCCAGCGCAGCCCGCAGTACGCGAGTAGGAGGATGAGCGCCCCCTGCTCGCCCGCCGCGGTCGCGAGCGCAGCGACCTGCTCGTGAGTCAGGTAGTTCCGTTCCCGCGGCACCTTCCGTGGCAGCTTGACGCCTCGCGCCGGGTTGGCGGCTAGCCGGCGGTCGCTCACCGCGTCGTCAAGAATCGCGGCGAGCACGCCGAAGGCGCGCGCAACGATGGTTGCGGAGCGGATGCGGCTGAGATCCGTAACCCACGCCTGGACGTCGGTCCGGCGCACGTCGCCAATGGGAACGCGGGCCCAGCGCGGCGAGACGTGGATGCGCCACGAGGACACGAGCACGGAGTGCGACGACGGCTTGAGGTGTTCCTTGCGAGTGAGCCAGTCCGGGCCGAGATCGCCCACGGTCGCGCGTGCGGCGGTCGGGTTGACGTACTCGCCGCGCAGCTTCGCAACCTCGACCGTCGCTGCGAAGGCTTCCGCGTCCCGCTTGGTGCGGAACCCTCGCTTGTCAGTCTGGCGACGGTCCGGCGTGCGGTAGCGCACGCGGTAGCGCCGCTCGCCCTTCGACGTCTGATAGGGCTCAATCGTTGCCATCGTGCGCGTCCTCGTCGAGGTGCTTGCGAAGCTCGGCCAGCAAGGCGCGGGTGACGTGCCCACGAGCCTGAGCAGACGAGTTCATGCCAGCTCGGGCGTCACGTTCGGTGGCAAGGTCACGGCCCCAGAGGCCGCGACTCGCTGCCGAGACAGCCATGGGTTCGACGCCAAGTTTCCGTGCCGCCCGCTCGTCCTCGAACGTCACCGCTGCTTCCCACCGCGCGACACCCGCCAACGTGAGGTCTTCGAGCTCTACACGCGCGTCGTCGGACGCGCGGCTGACCTTGCGTGCCCACGTCCTCAGGCTGACGTTGATCTCCTGCGCCCGAGCCGGGGAAATCGGGTGCAACTCGACGGGCTCGCCCTCGGCCGCCCGCCGAGCATCACTCAGCGGAAGCGTTGCGGATGCAAGGACGCTGAATCTCTCGTCGTCCGCGCCGGCGAACAACTCCGCGAGGCGGATGGGTGCGCCATCAACGCCTAGCGATCCCGCTAGGACGAGCGTGGCTTCAAGCGACGGTGCCCGGCGGCCGCCCTCGATGTCCGCGACCGTCGTCCCTGTCCATCGCACTCCGGACGACCGCGCAGCTTGCGCGACCTGATCGAGCGTCAGCCCTTTCGCGTGCCGGATGCGCTTGGCGTTCCTGCCGATCACCTCGCGCAGGCCGGGCGGCTCGCTCTGCGTCATCACGGCTGAGTCACTGGGCTTCACGCTCGGCAGAGTACTCGCGACACGCCGAGAGTTGAAGGGAGCTTGGCGCTTGTGCACTCCCCCGCCTAGCCTCACGTCTCGTGAGTTCACCCAGAACCACGACAGTTGAGACGAGAGGCTCTGAAATGGAAACCACCGTCACACCCGGCGCGTTGGCGTCACCTGCGGACGTCGCCAAGTACCTCGGCATCTCGGTCGCCGCCCTAGCACAGCAGCGCTTCAAGGGCACAGGACCGCGGTTCGTCAAGATCAACGGTCGCTCGGTTCGCTACCGCTGGAGCGACGTCGTCGCCTGGCTGGACGGCCAGACCTTCGAGCGCACCGACAACCAGCGCGCGGCGGGTGCACGGTGACCCGCCTCGACGCGCGCGCGCGAGAGCAGCTCGCGGCGGCAGGCGTCGAGCCCGCCGCTTGGGCGCAGGGCTTCTCGACGAGTGGCGACGAATGGCGCGGCGACGCGTGCGGATGCCCTGACGAGCGCTGCGCGGGGCTTCACCACGCCGAGAGCGAACCGTGCGGCTGCCTCGCCGCGCTACTCGCGGAACACGCGCTGCTGCCCGACTCGGTGCCCGCTTGGGCGGACTGCTCGCTGACGCGGTGGGAGGCCGGCTCTGACGGCAGTGCGCTGCGCTTCTGGGAGCGAGCCGTGGTCGACGAGGCCGACCTCAGCGTCTGCGTTGCCCGCGAAGACGTCATCCGTCGGCTGGGCGTGACTGTGGATCCCGCCGCTGCGGGCGTGCTCGTCCGCGCCGAATCCGTGCAGCTCACGCCTGCCGCCGCGCGCGACTTCGCCGCGGCAGTCATCTACGCCGCGCAGCTCGCGGACTCCGGCGCGGCGTTCGAGGGCGCGGAGACGGCTGGTGGCGATCGTGGCTGACGGCTGGATGACCCCGAACTCAGAGCCGCTCGCGACGCGCGAACTCGCGTCGTCCAGGCCGAGCCCCGCAGCGGACACGCGGCACGCACAGCGTGTGAGCGACGCGCGTGCCCAGGTGACCGCGGCGCGGACACCCGCGGAGCGAGACGCGGCGATCCGGCTGGCCGATGACGTCTACACCGCGCGCGCCGCCGCGCGTCGCGCCGGCTCACGGCTGCCCGCCGCGCTGCTCAGCAGCCCGGGCGTCATGCCCACGGCCGACGCTATGGCCGCGGAGCTACGAGCGGACGAAGCGGTTCGCCGCGCCGCGCAGGCGATTGGGCCCGGCGCGTCGCCCGCCGAGATCGTCGCGCGAGCGAAGCTCTCGCTCCTGGGCGTCGGCCCTGAGCCCTTGGCGCGCATCCGCGCCTGGCGGGTTCTCGACCGCAGGAAGCGAGCGCTGCACCCGTGAGCGAACCCACGTTGCCGACGTCGGCCGACGCGCTCGCGTCCTGGCCGACGTCGGCCGCGGTGCCGGTCGAGCCGGACCGAGCGCCGGAGCCGCCCGACTACTTCGCGGCCGACACCTACGACGATGCGGCGCACGGCCAGGGCGAGCGGCGTAGCCAGTCCCAAGCGACGGAACTCATCGCGCTCGCCCGGGAGCAGTTCGAAGTCATCCGGGGAGAGGACGGTCGGACGTACGCCGTCCCTCGCACCTCCGCGGGCCTCGCGCTGCCCCTGCGCGGCAAGCCCGGAATGCGTGAGCGCGTCGCCGCGACATTCTTCGATCAGCGCGGCCGGGCCGCGACGGGCCAGGCGCTCTCCGACATGCTCACCACCCTCGAAGGCGATGCGCTCAAGGCCGATCCCGTGGCGGTTCACCTACGCGTCGCCCAAGCCGACGACCGCGTGTACGTGCACCTCGGCCACGCGGAGTCCGCCCGCGCAGTCGAGGTGTCGCCTGCCGGCGTTCGGATCATCGAGCACCCGCCCGTGATGTTTCGTCGCTCGCCGCTCGGACTTCCCTTAGCGCTGCCCGCCGCGGTTGGCTCACTCGAACCGCTCGCCGCGCTACTCAACGTCTCACGAACGGGGCTGCGGCTCGTCGTCGGGTGGATCCTCGCGGCATACCTTCCTGCGATGCCGCATCCGATCCTGGCGCTACTCGGTCAGCAGGGCACGGCGAAGACGACCGCGATGCGCATGATCCTCTCGCTGATCGACCCGTCACCGGCTCCCACGAGGTCTGTCCCGCGAGACGAGGACAGTTGGGCTACGCCCGCCGTGCACTCGTGGGCCATCGGCCTCGACAACGTGTCGAATCTCGCGCCTTGGTTCCAGGACGCGCTCTGCAAGGCCGTGACCGGTGACGGCCTGGTGCGCCGCGCCAAGTACAGCGACGACGACGTGTCCGTGCTGACGTTCCGTCGAGTGATCGCGCTGACGTCCATCGACCCCGGGGCGCTGCAAGGAGACGTCGCGGACCGCCTCTTGCCGGTCGATTTGGAGCCAATCGGTCCCCGGAGCCGCCGAACACAGGCGGAGGTTGACGCGGCGTTCAGCGCCGCCGCGCCGACGATCCTCGCGGCGCTGTTCGACCTCCTGTCGAAGGTGCTGGGTGTTCTTCCCGCCGTTGAGCTCGACGAGAAGCCGCGCATGGCGGACTTCGCACGGCTGCTCGCGGCGCTCGATGAGGTGACCGGCTGGAGCACGCTCGCTGACTACCTCGCTGCGACGTCAGAGACCGCCGAAAACGTCGTCGAGGGGAGCGCCTTCGTCACGGCGGTGCGCGCGCTCGTCAAGTCTCGCCGGTACTGGGAAGGCACCGCGGAGCAGTTGCTCGACGACGTGACGCCCGAGCGCCCGCCCCGCAACTGGCCCGGCACACCCCGCGCGGTCGCGGGACTCCTCGGGCGGTATACGCCCGCGCTCGGCCAGGTCGGCATCACCGTGACGAAGCGGCCACGCGGGCGGGGAGGCGTCCGGGGATTCGTCCTGAGCGACGCCGCCATTCCTGGGTGCCAGGCCTGCGGCCAGCCCCTCGACGAGACGCTGGCCGCGCTCGGCGAGAGCGTCCACCCGACGTGCGCGGCCACACCCGCTCGTGACGGAGGTCGGGCATCGTGATGGGGCCCGAGTGGTCAGCGGCTATCGGCTCCTGGGCCGGCTATCAGCAGGCGTCCGGCCGCACCCCTGCGACTGTCGCCGTGCAGCGTGGTCGCCTCATGCAGCTCGCGAACGCCCTTGACGACGAGTCGCCTTGGGACCTCACGCCCGCCCAGCTCGCTACCTGGCTCCACCGGTTCCGTGCACCGGAGACGCGCCGCGCCCACCGCTCGACGCTCGTGGCTTTCTACGCCTGGGGCGTCGAGTCCGAGATCTGCCCCAGCAACCCGGCGCTCAGCACCGCCCGCGTTCCGCCGGTCGCGCCGCGGCCCCGGCGAGTGCGGAGAGCCGACTATGCGGCGGCGCTCGCCGCGGCGGATCCGCGCGAGGCGCTGATGCTGCGTCTCGCGGCGGAGGTTGGGCTGCGGCGCGGTGAGGTGGCCCGCGTGCACAGCTCTGACTTGCTCGACGAGGACGAC
>JAEWOA010000331.1 GCA_023461115.1 Actinomycetes bacterium | reverse complement strand
TGAACCCGCACTACTTGTTCGAGACGTTCGTCATCGGCTCGTCGAACCGGTTCGCGCACGCCGCGGCCGTCGCGGTGGCCGAGGCTCCGGCCAAGGCGTACAACCCGCTCTTCATCTACGGCGACTCGGGGCTGGGCAAGACGCACCTGCTGCACGCGATCGGGCACTACGCGCAGACCCTGTACCCGGCCGTGCGCGTGCGCTACGTGAACTCCGAGGAGTTCACGAACGACTTCATCAACTCGATCTCCGAGGGCAAGGCCGGCGCGTTCCAGCGCCGCTACCGCGAGGTCGACGTGCTCCTCATCGACGACATCCAGTTCCTGCAGGGCAAGGAACAGACGATGGAGGAGTTCTTCCACACGTTCAACACGCTGCACAACGCGAACAAGCAGGTCGTGATCACGTCCGACCTGCCGCCCAAGCAGCTCAACGGCTTCGAGGACCGGATGCGGTCCCGCTTCGAGTGGGGATTGATCACCGACGTCCAGCCGCCGGACCTCGAGACGCGCATCGCGATCCTCCGTAAGAAGGCCGGCGGCGAGAAGATGCAGGCGCCGCCCGAGGTGCTCGAGTTCATCGCGAGCAAGATCTCGACGAACATCCGTGAGCTCGAGGGCGCGCTGATCCGGGTGACGGCGTTCGCGAGCCTCAACCGCCAGCAGGTGGACCTGTCGCTCGCGGAGATCGTCTTGAAGGACCTGATCACCGACGACCAGACGACGGAGATCACGGCGACGCAGGTCATCGGCCAGACGGCCGCGTACTTCGGCCTCTCGATCGACGATCTGTGCGGCTCGAGCCGGTCCCGTGTTCTGGTCACCGCCCGCCAGATCGCGATGTACCTGTGCCGTGAGCTCACGGACCTGTCGCTGCCGAAGATCGGGCAGGCGTTCGGCGGCCGTGACCACACCACGGTGATGCACGCGAACCGCAAGATCCGAGAGCTCATGGCGGAGCGTCGGTCGATCTACAACCAGGTCACAGAGTTGACGAACCGCATCAAGCAGCAGAGTCGCGGCTGATCTGGGCGATTCGCCCGCACTTCGTCCCCAGACTTTTCCACAACCACCCCCAGCTACTTGGGGACAACGTGAAACCTGTCACCCGGTTGGCGCAACCAGCACCCCAAGAGCCACCCTGTAAGGCCGTGACCTGCGCCAACGCACGGCACCTGCGTATGCGCGCGCACCGAGCCGGGCCCCAATCCCCCGAACCGGACAGATCGGGCGCCCTGTTCGTCCACACCCCACGCGCTGTTCAGAGCGCTACACCGCATGGCATGGGACGAATGTTCACACCTGTGCATGCACCTGTGGACAACGGTGGATGACCGGCCTGGAGATGTGGACCGCGGGGGCCGTCTCCGTGGACGGGGAACGGCGCCGTTTTCCGCCTCCACGGCCGTCCACGGCGAACCGCGCGTCACACACAAGCCGCTTGCACACGCGCAATCGGCCCTGACGTGCTGAAACATGGGAAGTCCACAGGATGCACAAGGGCGATGACGACGACGAACGATATCTAGGAGGGTGATCCACACACCGTCGGTGCCCACGACGAGCTACGGCCCGCCGCGCCATTGCGCCAGACGGGCAAAGCCTGGACAACCACAGGTCCAGATGTCGGAGCACTCGCGTAGTGTTCGCGCTGACACCTGCGCGCGACATCCATGTCATTCGCGACGAGCGCCGCGAGCAGGCCCGCACGACGAGAGGTAGTGGTCCATGAGGTTCCGGGTTGAGCGCGACGTTCTCGCTGACGCCGTCACCTGGACGGCTCGGAGCCTGCCGACGAGGCCGCCGGTTCCTGTGCTCGCGGGCGTGCGCATCGAGGCGGACAGCTCCGGCACGATCCAGCTCTCGAGCTTCGACTACGAGGTCTCGGCCCGCTCGCAGATCCCTGCGGACGTGACCGAGCCCGGCACGGTCCTGGTCTCCGGCCGCCTGCTCGCGGAGATCTCCCGCGCGCTGCCGGCCAAGCCGGTGGACGTGGTGCTCGAGGGCACCAAGGTCGTCGTGACGTGCGGCGCGAGCCGCTTCACGCTCCTGACGATGCCGGTCGAGGACTACCCGAACCTGCCGGCGATGCCTCCGGTCACGGGCACGGTCGACGGCGACGAGCTCACGAGCGCGGTCGCGCAGGTGAGCGTCGCCGCGAGCCGCGACGACACGCTTCCGCTGCTCACGGGCGTGCGCGTCGAGATCGAGGGCGAGAAGGTCACGCTGCTCGCCACGGACCGGTACCGCCTGGCGCTGCGCGAGCTCACCTG
This sequence comes from Actinomycetes bacterium, assembly GCA_023461115.1. Taxonomy (GTDB): domain Bacteria; phylum Actinomycetota; class Actinomycetes; order Actinomycetales; family Cellulomonadaceae; genus Cellulomonas. The sequence goes on along the minus strand of JAEWOA010000331.1, from coordinate 30,790 downwards.
GACGCCCAGCACGCCGGACATCTCGACGGTCGCTCTGGTCCGGGCGCGGACGCTGAACGACGCCGCGAAGTCCTTGGGCAGCGCGGGCGCCGTCACGGTCTGCCTGAGCACCGGCGCCGGCGTCGACCTGATCGGGTTCGAGGCCGCCGGCCGCCAGTCCACCAGCCTGCTGGTCGACGGCGACTACCCCGCGGTCCGCCGCCTGTTCCCCGACGAGACGCCGATCCACGCGATCGTCGGCACGCACCAACTGACCGAGGCCGCCAAGCGCGTCGCGCTCGTCGCGGAGCGCAACACGGCCATCCGCCTGAGCTTCTCCGACGGCCAGGTGGTGCTGGACGCGGGCCAGGGCGACGACGCGCAGGCCTCGGAGGCGCTCGAGGCCACGCTCGTGGGCGAGGAGATCTCGGTCGCGTTCAACCCGCAGTTCCTGCTGGACGGCCTGGGCGCGCTGGACACCCCGTTCGTGCGCCTGTCGTTCACGCACCCGAACAAGCCGGTGGAGTTCACAGGCCAGGGCTCGCTCGAGGGCGACGACGACCAGTCGTACCGCTACCTGCTGGTGCCCATCCGCTTCGCGAGCTGACGGGACGCGGCCCCGCCCGCGGACTTCCCGCCGAGGTGGGCGAGCAGCCCGCCGCCGAGTGCGGCACCCTGGCTCAGGGAGCCGTAGAGCCGAGACACGAAGGACGGGTCGCCATGCACATCGGTCTGATCGGGCTGGGCAAGATGGGCGCCAACATGCGCGAGCGCATCCGGCGCGGCGGCATCGAGGTCACCGGCTACGACCGCAACCCTGACGTCACGGACGTGCCGTCGCTCGAGGCGCTGGTCGAGGCGCTGCCGGCGGGCGAGCGCATCGTGTGGGTGATGGTGCCGTCCGGGCACATCACGAACGCGGTGATCGAGGAGCTCAGCGGCCTGCTGAGCCCCGGCGACCTCGTCGTCGACGGCGGCAACTCCTACTACCAGGACGACGAGCCGCACGCCGCGCTGCTGCGGGCCAAGGGCGTCGGCTTCATGGACGCCGGCGTCTCGGGCGGCGTGTGGGGTTTGAAGAACGGCTACGGGCTCATGGTGGGAGGCTCCGCCGAGGACGTGGCGCGCGCGCTGCCGGTGTTCGACGCGCTGCGTCCCGAGGGTCCGCGCGAGAACGGGTTCGTGCACGCGGGCGCGGTCGGCGCCGGGCACTTCGCCAAGATGGTCCACAACGGCATCGAGTACGGACTGATGCAGGCGTACGCCGAGGGTTACGAGCTCCTGGCGGCGAAGGACCTGGTCACGGACGTGCACGGCACCATGCGCGCATGGACCACCGGCACAGTCGTGCGGTCGTGGCTGCTGGACCTGCTGGTGCAGGCGCTCGACGAGGACCCGGACCTCGGGGAGATCGACGACTGGGTGGAGGACTCGGGCGAGGGCCGCTGGACCGTCGACGAGGCGATCGACCTGGCGGTGCCGGCGCCGGTGATCTCGGCGGCGCTGTTCGCGCGGTTCACCAGCCGGCAGGAGGCCTCTCCAGCGATGAAGGCGGTCGCCGCGCTCCGTCAGCAGTTCGGCGGCCACGCCGTGAAGCCCGCAGCGCCGCAGGCCTGAGGGGCGCATGTACGTCGCGCATGTGTCCTTGACCGACTTCCGGTCGTACCCGCAGGTCGAGTTGCCGCTCGATCCGGGGATCACCGCGCTCGTCGGGCCCAATGGGCAGGGCAAGACCAACCTCGTCGAGGCGGTCGGCTACCTGGCGACCCTCGGCAGCCACCGCGTCCCGACCGACGCCGCTCTCGTTCGGGCCGGAGCCTCGCGCGCGGTCGTCGGCGCGAAGGTGGTCCGCGAGCTGGAGCCCGGGCGCCCGCGCGCGACGCTCGTCGAGGTCGAGGTCACGCCGGGCAAGGCGAACCGCGGCCGCGTGAACCAGGGCAGCCCGGTCCGCGCGCGTGACGTGCTCGGCATCCTGCGGACCGTGTTGTTCGCGCCGGAGGACCTCGCGCTCGTCAAGGGGGACCCGGACGGCCGGCGCAGGTTCCTCGACGAGCTCCTCATCCAGCTCACTCCCCGCCTCGCGGCCGCGGTGGCCGACTACGAGCGGGTGCTGCGGCAGCGCTCGGCGCTGCTCAAGTCGGCGGGCGCGGCCAAGCGTGGCGGCGCCGGCGCGGATCTGCGCACGCTCGACGTGTGGGACGGCAAGCTCGCGCAGCTCGGCGCGCGGCTGATCGTCGAGCGTCGTGCGCTCGTCGCGCGGCTGGCCCCGCTCGTCGCGACCGCATATGAGCAGGTCAGCGCTGGTCAGGGCGACGCGGTGATCGCGTACCGGTCGTCGTTGGACGCGGCGCTCGACGACGAGCCGCCCGCGCCGCAGGAGCCCGCGCCTTCGGCCGAGCTGGTCGAAGCCCAACTCCTCGACGCCCTGGGCCGCCTGCGACCCAAGGAGATCGAGCGGGGCGTGTGCCTCGTCGGGCCGCACCGCGACGACCTGACGCTCACGCTCGCGGGTCTGCCGGCCAAGGGGTACGCGAGCCACGGCGAGTCGTGGTCGTTCGCGCTGGCGCTGCGCCTCGCGTCGTGGCACGTGCTCTCCGACGAGGCCGAGGCGGACTACGGCCCGGACGCCGAGCCGGTCCTGATCCTGGACGACGTGTTCGCCGAGCTGGACACCCGCCGCCGCGACCGCCTGGCGCGGTTGGTCGCGCCGGCGCGGCAGGTGCTGATCACCGCGGCGGTGGCCGACGACGTGCCGGAGCCGTTGACGGGCGCGCGCGTCGACGTGATGGCGGGTGAGGTCACGCGTGTGCTGTGAACGAGGACGAAGGCGTGGGCGGCATGCCTGACGACGGCTCGCTGCTGCCGGCGCCCGACTCCAAGCCGGACAAGCTCCTGCGGGACCTGGTGGAGCTCACGCCCGAGCGCCAGGTGGCGGCCGCGGCGCTCGGCCGCGCCAAGGACAACGCCCGGAGGCGTGGCTTCAAGCCCGGTGATGCCGCGCGCTCGGCCAAGCCGCTCGAGGTGAGGTTGGGCGGAGCGCATCCGGGAGGCCGGGACCCGGCGCTCGTCGCCGACACCATGAGCTCGCTGTTCACGCAGTTCGGCTGGACCAGCGACCTGGCGGGCGGGACCATTCAGGCGCGGTGGGCGGACATCGTCGGGCCGCTGCTCGCGAACCACGTGTCGTACGTGTCGTTCGAGTCCGGGCGCCTGGTGGTGCAGACGGACTCCACGGCCCGCGCGACCGAGCTGCAGCTCACGTTGCCCTCGTTCCTGGCGGCGTGCGCGCGCGAGTTGGGCGAGGGCGTGGTCGTGGCGGTCGAGGTGATGGGGCCTGGTGGGCACACGTTCGCGAAGGGCCGGCGGAGCGTGCGCGGGCGGGGTGTGCGCGACACGTTTGGATGACGCGTGAACAAAGGGACCTCTAAGGGGGGTCTAGGTCACATCGCCAGGTAGACTTCTAGGGTCATTCCTGGCGCTCAGGTGCCCGGAAGTCCAGCGTCATGGAGTGATCCGGCCTACTCGCGGCCGGGCGGCGTCCACCGGCGCGTTTCAGACCTTTGAGGAGTACCCCCGCCCGTGGCCGAGCAGTCGAACGAGCAGCCGAACGCCAAGCCCGACAAGAACGGGGGCTACGACGCCGACGCGATCACCGTCCTCGAGGGCCTCGAAGCGGTCCGCAAGCGCCCCGGCATGTACATCGGCTCGACCGGTGAGCGCGGCCTGCACCACCTGGTCTACGAGATCGTCGACAACTCGGTCGACGAGGCGCTGGCCGGCTACTGCGACCACATCGAGGTGACGCTGCAGGCCGACGGCGGCGTGCGCGTCGTCGACAACGGCCGTGGCATCCCGGTGGCGGTCCACCCGACCGAGGGCAAGCCGACCGTCGAGGTCGTCATGACGATCCTGCACGCGGGCGGCAAGTTCGGCGGCAGCGGGTACGCGGTCTCGGGCGGCCTGCACGGCGTGGGCGTCTCGGTGGTCAACGCGCTGTCCAAGCGCGTCGAGACCGTGATCAAGCGCGACGGCCACGAGTGGGAGATGGACTTCGTGGACGGCGGCAAGCCGCAGGGCGGGCTGCGCCAGGGCGAGCCGACCGACGAGACGGGCACGCAGCAGACGTTCTGGGCGGACCCCACGATCTTCGAGACCGTGGACTACGACTTCGAGACGCTGCGCTCGCGCTTCCAGCAGATGGCGTTCCTGAACAAGGGCCTGCAGATCACGCTCACCGACGAGCGCCCGCAGCACTTGGGCACGGACGACGAGGTCGCGGGCGACGAGGAGCAGCCCAAGACGCGCGTCGTCGCCTACAAGTACGACGACGGCCTGCTCGACTACGTCAAGCACCTCAACGCCGCCAAGAAGGTGGACCTGGTGCACCCCGAGGTCATCGACTTCGAGGCCGAGGACACCGAGCGCCGCATCTCCGTGGAGATCGCGATGCAGTGGACCACCGCGTACTCCGAGTCGGTCCACACGTACGCCAACACGATCTCGACCACCGAGGGCGGCACGCACGAGGAGGGCTTCCGCGCCGCGATGACGTCACTGGTCAACCGGTACGCGCGCGACAAGGGCATCCTCAAGGAGAAGGACGACAACCTCACGGGCGACGACATCCGCGAGGGCCTGACCGCCGTCATCTCCGTCAAGCTCGGCGAGCCGCAGTTCGAGGGCCAGACCAAGACGAAGCTGGGCAACACCGAGGCCAAGACGTTCGTGCAGCGCGTCGTCAACGAGCAGCTCGGGGACTGGCTCGACAGCCACCCGATCGAGGCCAAGGACGTCATCCGCAAGTCGATCCAGGCGGCCGCGGCGCGCATGGCGGCGCGCAAGGCCCGTGAGGCCACTCGCCGCAAGGGCCTGCTGGAGTCCGGCGGCATGCCGGGCAAGCTCAAGGACTGCCAGAGCAACCGCCCGGAGGAGTGCGAGGTCTTCATCGTCGAGGGCGACTCCGCCGGCGGCTCGGCCGTCCGCGGCCGCAACCCCCGCACGCAGGCGATCCTCCCCATCCGCGGCAAGATCCTCAACGTCGAGCGCGCGCGCCTGGACCGCGCGCTGGGCAACCAGGAGGTGCAGGCGCTGATCACGGCGTTCGGCACCGGCATCGGCGAGGACTTCGACCTGGCCAAGCTGCGGTACCACAAGATCGTCTTGATGGCGGACGCCGACGTCGACGGCAAGCACATCTGCACGCTGCTGCTGACGCTGCTGTTCCGGTACATGCCGGACCTGATCACGCACGGCCACGTCTACCTGGCGCAGCCGCCGCTGTACCGGATCAAGTGGTCCAACGCCGAGGACGACTACGTGTACTCGGACCGCGAGCGGGACGCCGTGGTCGCGGACGGCCAGGCGCACGGCAAGCGCCTGCCCAAGGAGAACGGCATCCAGCGCTACAAGGGCCTGGGCGAGATGGACTACTCCGAGCTGTGGGACACCACCATGGACCCCGCGCAGCGCACGTTGCTGCAGGTCACGCTCGAGGAGGCCGCCGCGGCCGACGAGATCTTCTCCGTGCTCATGGGCGAGGACGTGGAGTCCCGCCGCTCGTTCATCCAGCGCAACGCGAAGGACGTGAGGTTCCTCGACATCTGATCGGTGATCCGACGACGAACCCCACGAGCGAGCGCAACCAGGTGAGGAACCCCCAGTGACCGAGAACAACGAGATCGAGCACGGCCGCATCGAGCAGGTCGACCTGCAGCTGGAGATGCAGCGGTCGTACCTGGACTACGCGATGTCCGTGATCGTCGGGCGCGCGCTGCCCGACGTCCGTGACGGACTCAAGCCCGTGCACCGCCGCGTGCTGTACGCCATGTACGACGGCGGCTACCGCCCGGACCGCCAGTTCTCCAAGTGCAGCCGCGTCGTCGGCGACGTCATGGGCAAGTACCACCCGCACGGCGACAGCGCGATCTACGACGCGTTGGTCCGCCTGGTGCAGGACTGGTCCATGCGGTACCCGCTGGTGGCCGGCCAGGGGAACTTCGGCTCCCCCGGCGACGACCCCGCGGCCGCCCCGCGGTACACCGAGTGCAAGATGGCCCCGCTGTCGATGGAGATGGTGCGGGACATCGACGAGGACACCGTCGACTTCGGCGACAACTACGACGGCCGCACGCAGGAGCCCCAGGTGCTCCCGGCGCGCTTCCCGAACCTGCTGGTCAACGGCTCGGCGGGCATCGCGGTCGGCATGGCGACGAACATCCCGCCGCACAACCTGCGCGAGGTCGCCGACGGCGTGCAGTGGTACCTCGAGCACCCGGACGCGACGAGCGAGGAGCTCCTCGAGGAGCTCCTGGTCCGCATCAAGGGCCCCGACTTCCCCACGGCCGCCACGATCCTGGGCCACAAGGGCATCGAAGACGCGTACCGCACGGGCCGCGGGTCCATCACGATGCGCGCGGTCGTCGAGGTCGAGGAGATCCAGGGGCGCATCTGCCTGGTCGTCACCGAGCTGCCCTACCAGGTGAACCCGGACAGCCTGGCCAAGAAGATCGCGGACCTGGTCCGCGAGAACAAGGTCGCGGGCATCGCGGACATCCGCGACGAGACGTCGGGCCGCACGGGCCAGCGCCTGGTCATCGTGCTCAAGCGCGACGCCGTGGCCAAGGTGGTGCTGAACAACCTCTACAAGCACACGCAGCTGCAGGACACGTTCGGCGCCAACATGCTCGCGCTCGTCGACGGCGTGCCCCGCACGCTGTCCATCGACGCGTTCATCCGCCACTGGACCGCCCACCAGCTCGACGTCATCCAGCGCCGCACGCGCTACCGCCTGCGCAAGGCCGAAGAGCAGATCCACATCTACCGCGGCTACCTCAAGGCGCTCGACGCGCTCGACGAGGTCATCGCGCTCATCCGCCGCTCGCCGGACGCGGACCAGGCCCGCGACGGCCTGATGCAGCTGCTCGACGTCGACGAGGTGCAGGCGCAGGCCATCCTCAACCTGCAGCTCCGCCGCCTCGCGGCCCTGCAGCGCCAGGAGATCATCGAGAACCACGACAAGCTCCAGGCGCAGATCGTCGAGTACAACGCGATCCTGGCCTCCGAGCAGCGGCAGCGCGAGATCGTCTCGGAGGAGCTCGCGGAGCTCGTCGAGAAGTACGGCGACGAGCGCCGCACGCGCATCCTGCCGTTCGACGGCGAGGTCTCGATCGAGGACCTCATCGCCGAGGAGGAGGTCGTCGTCACGATCACGCGCGGCGGCTACGCCAAGCGCACGCGCTCGGACAACTACCGTGCGCAGCGGCGCGGCGGCAAGGGAGTGCGCGGCGCGCAGCTGCGCGAGGACGACATCGTCGACCACTTCTTCGTGACGACGACGCACCACTGGCTGCTGTTCTTCACCAACCTGGGCCGTGTGTACCGCGCCAAGGCGTACGAGCTGCCCGAGGGCGGCCGCGACGCCAAGGGCCAGCACGTGGCCAACCTGCTCGCGTTCCAGCCGGGGGAGAAGATCGCGCAGGTCCTGGACCTGCGGGACTACCAGCAGGCCGAGCACCTGGTGCTCGCCACCAAGCGCGGCCTCGTCAAGAAGACGCGGCTGACCGACTACGACTCCAACCGCTCGGGCGGCGTCATCGCGATCAACCTGCGTGCCGACGACGAAGGGCTGCCCGACGAGCTCGTCGCCGCACGCCTGGTCGACTCCGACCAGGACCTGATCCTGGTCTCGCGCCAGGGGCAGTCGGTGCGCTTCACGGCGTCCGACGAGGCGCTGCGCCCCATGGGCCGCGCGACCTCAGGCGTCACCGGGATGCGCTTCCGAGGCGAGGACGAGCTGCTCGCCGCCGACGTGGTGCGCGAGGACTCGTTCCTGTTCACCGTGACCGAGGGCGGGATCGCCAAGCGCACAGCGCTCACGATCGACAACTACGCGGTCAAGGGCCGCGGCATCCTGGGCGTGCGGGTGGCGAACCTGCCCGAGCAGAACGGCAACCTTGTGGGCGCGCTCGTCGTCTCCGCCGACGACGAGGTGCTCGTCATCATGGAGCGCGGCAAGGTGGTCCGCTCCGCGGTCGCCGAGGTGAATGCGACCGGCCGCGCGACCCAGGGAGTCATCTTCGCGAAGCCCGACTCCGGGGACCGGATCATCGGGATCGCGCGCAACACCGAGCGTCACGAGCCGGAGGATGCAGGTACCGTGGGCGACGGAACTGCCGTCGACGCACCCGCGGAGGATGCATGACCGACCCCGCTGCACCGCCCTCGATCCCGCCCCGACCTCGTCCGACGTCCCCGACGGGGCGCACCGCGACGTCGTCGTCCGGCCGGGACGCCGCGGCGCGTGCGGGGGTCGAATCGCCCGTCGAGTCGTCGACGAACGGCGCCGCGTCCTCGAACGGGGCCTCGTCGAACGGGGCCTCGTCGAACGGCACGTCGTCGAACGGCACGTCATCGACGACCGCCGGCCACAACGCCGGGGGCTCGTCGGCCTCGGGTGCGAGCGCCCCGGTGCCTCCCCCGCCCGGCGCGAGCAGCGTGTCCCTCGAGCGCACGGAGCCTGAGCCGCCGTCGCCCCTGATGGTCGCGGTCGACACCGCGACGTCCTGGCTCAAGAAGGCTGCCGGCGCCACCGGCGCCGCCATCTCCTCGGCCGCCCGGCCCCGGAACGGAGAACCCGCGATGTCCACCACCTCTGCCGCGGGCGCTGCCAACGCAGCCCCGCCGACGGTCAAGCCAGGGTCCGCCGTGCCGCCCGCCGGCGCCACCCCCGCGATGCACCCCAACGCCCCGCGCACCGTGACCGGCCCGCCCTCCGGCGCCACACCGCGCCCGACCACCGGCCGCATCCCGACCGTCGGCAGCGGGCCGCGCCGCGTGCGGCTCTCGATCTCACGCGTCGACCCCTGGTCCGTCATGAAGCTCGCGTTCCTGCTGTCCGTCGCATTCGGTGTGATGGTTGTCGTCGCGGTCGCAGTGGTCTGGTACACGCTCAACAAGCTGCACGTCTTCGGTGACATCAACAACCTGGTCACCCAGATCGTCGGCAGCAACCAGTACGACCTGCTCCAGTACGTCGCCTTCAAGCGCGTGATCTCGGGCGCCACCCTGATCGCCGTCGTCGACATCTTCCTGCTCACGGCGCTCGCCACCATCGGGGCGTTCCTGTACAACATCGTGGCGGCCCTCGTCGGGGGCCTGCACGTCACCATGACCGACGAGTGACCCTTCCGGTTTGGGAAGCGCCCAGCCGCTGGGGTACTCTCATCCGGCGCGCACGGCACCGTGCGGCACGGGCCTATAGCTCAGACGGTTAGAGCGCTTCCCTGATAAGGAAGAGGTCACAGGTTCAAGTCCTGTTAGGCCCACTCCCGACCTTGTGGGGGATCGATGAAGAAGCTCCTGCTCCTGGTGGCAGTCGCCGCCGTCGGCTACATCGTGTACACCAAGGTGCTCCAGGACCGCGACGAGCGGGATCTGTGGGCAGAGGTCACCGACACGTTCGAGTGACCGACTGCGGCCCCGGCCGCACCTCGGGGCCATGGCGCAATTGGTAGCGCACCTGCTTTGCAAGCAGGGGGTTAGGGGTTCGAGTCCCCTTGGCTCCACCCCAGTCGTCCTTCGGACGCGTGCCGTAAAACGGGAACCCCGCCGTCGGGCCCGACAGGTACCCTGACACGCGTGATCGGCGTCATCGACTACCGGACCGGCAACTCCCAGAGCGTCTCCTATGCCCTCGCGCACCTGGGGATCGAGCACCGGCTGGTCCAGTTCCCGCATCAGGCCGACGACGTCGACCGGTACGTGCTCCCCGGCGTCGGGTCCGCGGGCGTCACCATGGCGTCGCTGACGGACGACGGCTGGGTCGAGCACCTCGAGAAGAAGGTCGTCGGGGACGGCGAGCTGTTCCTCGGCATCTGCGTGGGCCTGCAGGTCCTGTTCACGCACTCCGAGGAGGACGACCAGGAGTGCTTCGGGTGGCTGCCGGGCGAGGTCCGGCACTTCGACCGCAGCCAGGTGCGCGTGCCGCACATGGGCTGGAACGTCGTCGAGGCGCGGGGCTCGCACCCGCTGGCGCAGGCGTTCGCCGGCGACGAGCACTTCTACTTCGTCAACTCCTACTTCGCGGTGCCCGACGACCCGTCCTGCCTCGCGGGCGAGACCCTCTACCAGCAGCCGTTCGCGGCCGCGGTGGCGAAGGGCAACATCATGGGCACGCAGTTCCACACCGAGAAGAGCGCGGCCGCGGGGCTCAAGGTCCTGCGCCGGTTCGCCAACCTGACGCGCGAGGAGGTCTGACATGCTCGCCAACCGGTTGGTCGCCTGCTTCGACGTCAAGGGCGGTCGCGTCACCAAGGCGCGACAGTTCGAGGACAACATCGACGTCGCCGATCCCGGCGAGCTCGCTCGTCGCCTCTACCTCGAGGGGATCGACGAGATCGTCGTCTACGACATCATGGCCAGCGCCGAGCGCCGGCAGATCGACCTGGCGATGGTCCGGGAGGTCGCGCGCGAGATCTTCGTGCCGCTGACCGTCGGCGGCGGCATCCGCCACCTTGAGGACATGCACGAGGTGCTGAGCGCTGGCGCGGAGAAGATCAGCCTCGACTCGATGGCCGTGCGCAACCCCGAGATCATCACGCAGGGCTCGCGTGAGTTCGGCCGGCAGTGCATGGTGCTGAGCATGCAGGTCAAGCGCGTGCCTGCGACCGAGTCGATCCCCAGTGGGTACGAGATCGCGATCGACGGCGCTCGGACCTACACCGGCATGGACGCGGTGCAGTGGGCAGTGCGGGGCGAGGAGCTCGGCGCCGGCGAGATCGTCGTCAACAGCATCGATCGCGACGGCACGGGCGAGGGCTACGACCTCGACATCACGCGCCGGATCGCCGACGCGGTGGCACTGCCGGTGATCGCGTCGGGTGGCGCCGGCACGGTCGAGCACATCCACGACGGCTACGCCGCCGGAGCGACCGCGGCGATCGTCAGCTCGATGCTCTACTCGCCGCGCGTCGCCGCGAACCACTCGGTCCAGGAGCTCAAGCGCGAGCTGGTCGCGGCAGGTGACGCCATCCGGCCGACGACCGCGTGATCCGCTGACCGCGACCGCGGCAATGGGTTCGGCAGGTGTCGGTGGCGGCACATAGGTTGTCCCGCGTGAGTTCTCCCGTGATCGCCGCGAGCGGCCTGACCAAGACGTTCGGCGACCTCGTCGCGGTGGGCGGAGTCGACTTCGAGGTGCCGCCCGGGGAGTCGTTCGGGCTGCTCGGGCCCAACGGCGCCGGCAAGTCGACGACCATGCGGATGATCGGCGCCGTGTCCCAGCGAACCGGCGGTGACCTGCAGGTTCTTGGGCTGGACCCCGACACGCACGGGCCCGAGATCCGGTCGCAGCTCGGCGTGGTGCCGCAGGAGGACAACCTCGACACCGAGCTGCGCGTGCGGGACAACCTCATCGTCTATGGGCGCTACTTCGGCATCCCGCGGTCGGTGTGCGCGCAGCGGGCCGACGAGCTGCTCGCGTTCGCGCAGCTCGAGGACAAGGCCAAGGCGAAGGTCGACGACCTGTCGGGCGGCATGAAGCGCCGGCTCACGATCGCGCGCGCACTCATCAACGAGCCGCGCATCCTCATGCTCGACGAGCCGACGACCGGCCTGGACCCGCAGGCTCGCCATGTCCTGTGGGACCGGCTGTTCCGCCTCAAGGAGCGTGGGACGACGCTCGTGCTCACCACGCACTACATGGACGAGGCTGAGCAGCTCTGCGACCGGCTGATCGTCGTCGACCACGGCCGGATCATGGCCGAGGGCTCGCCCGCGTCGCTGATCCGCGAGTACTCGACGAGGGAGGTGGTCGAGCTCCGGTTCGGGTCCGACCGCAACGCCGAGGCCGCCCAGCGGCTCGAGGGCTTGGCGGAGCGCGTCGAGGTGCTTCCGGACCGCGTGCTGCTCTACGTGCAGGACGGGGAGGCGCTGCTCGAGCGCGTCGCGCACGCCGGACTGCACCCGACGACCTCGCTGGTGCGCCGCTCCAGCCTGGAGGACGTGTTCCTCCGGCTCACCGGCCGCAGCCTGATCGAGTGAGGGCGGCCCCGAGATGACGACCGTGACGACGACCCAGATGGCCGACGCGGCACGCGCCGGCGCGACCAAGCCCCGCAAGTTCGGCGCCTGGTACATCGCCGAGCACCAGCTGCTGCAGATGCGCGCCTACGGCTGGACCGTGGTGATGTCCGGCATCGGCAGCCCGCTGGTCTACCTGCTCGGCATCGGGCTCGGCCTGGCCGCGTTCCTCGACGTGCCGGTGGCGAGCGGCCCGGACGGGCCCGTGGACTACGTGTGGTTCGTCGCGCCCGCGCTGCTGGTGACCGCGACGATCTCGGTGACGCTCGAGGAGTTCACGTACACCGTGATGGCCGGGTTCAAGTGGCGGCGGCTCTTCTGGGCCATGAACGCCTCCCCCGTGAGCCCGCCGCAGATCTGCACGGGCCTGATCATCGCCGTCGGCCTGCGGATGGCGTTCGTCGGCGTGGCGTACTACGCGCTGATGCTCGCGTTCGGCGCTGTCGGGAACGTGTGGCTCGGCTGGCTGATCCCGCTCGTCGGCGTGCTCGCCGGGTTCGCGTTCGGCCTGCCGCTGCTCGCGTTCTCCGCGAGCATCAGCGACGACAAGGGCCAGTTCGCGATGGTCCAGCGCTTCGTCTTCACCCCGTTGTTCCTGTTCTCGGGCACGTTCTACCCGATCGCGACGCTGCCGATCGGGTTGCAGTGGATCGGCTGGATCTCGCCCGTGTGGCACGGCGCCGAGATCAGCCGCACGCTCTCCTACGGCGCCGGCCCCGGCTCGTGGCCCATCGCCGCACACCTGGCGGTGCTGCTGGCCATGACGGTCGCCGGGTGGTTCGCCGCGCGCCGCGTCTTCGTCAGGAGGCTGCGCGGATGACCGTCCTCGCCCCCACCAACACCCGCGGCTCCGGCAGCGTCCGGGCGCTGTACGCCGGCAACGCCCGCGCGGTCGTCGAGCGTGCGCTCCAGGCCACCAAGAGCTCCAACTGGGCCATCGTCGTGTCCGGGTTCTTCGAGCCCGTGTTCTACCTGCTCGCGATGGGCTGGGGCCTCGGGACGTACATCGGGGACGTGCCGCTCCCCTCGGGCCAGTCGGTGCCCTACGCGGCGTTCATCGCCCCCGCGCTGCTCGCGGTGTCCGCCATGAACGGCGCGGTCTACGACTCCACGTGGAACGTCTTCTTCAAGATGCACTTCGGCAAGCTCTACGACGCGATGCTCGCGACGTCGATCGGGCCGCTGGACGTCGCGCTCGGCGAGATCCTCTACGCGCTGCTCCGGGGCGCCGTGTACGCGCTGGGCTTCCTCACCGTCATGCAGGTGCTCGGGCTCAACCTGTCCTGGACGGCGGTGCTCGCCCTGCCTGCGGTGGTGCTCGTCGCGTTCGGGTTCGCCTCCTTGGGCATGGCCGTCACCAGCTACATGAAGACCTTCCAGCAGATGGACTGGATCAACTTCGTGATGCTGCCGATGTTCCTGTTCTCGGCCACGTTCTACCCGATCTCGGTGTACGCCGAGCCGATCCAGTGGGTCATCAAGGCCCTGCCCCTGTGGCACGCGGTGGAGCTGGTCCGCGGGCTGACGCTCGGCGTGCTGAGCATGGACATGCTGGTGCACGTCGGGTACTTCGTCGTGATGATCACGCTCGGCGTCAGCTTCACGACGACCCGGCTCCGCGCGCTGTTCCTGTCCTGACGGGCCGAGCGGGTCGACGAACCGCCGCGCGCAGCGGCGTCAGGCGAGGCCGAGGAACGCGCGGGCGGCGTCGGCGCCCTCGATGAGCACGTCTGGCCGCAGCTCGTCGGGCCGGCGCTCCCAGTCCTCGCGGGACATGGCGTACTTGAGCGTGCGCGCGGCCGAGCCCTCACGCGCATGCCACTCCTCGCCGTTCGCTCGGTACCCGAGCCGGCGGGTGACGCCGTTGGAGGGCGCGTTGTCGACGAACGCGCCGGTTGTGGCCTCTTGCGCGCCGAGCCCGTCGAACAGCAGGTGCAGCACCAGCAGCCGCATGCGCGTGCCGACGCCCTGGCCTTGGTGGGCCGTGCCCAGCCAGGAGCCCGTCTCGGCCGTGCGGGTCACCGGAAAGTCCGCGGCGCTGGCGCCTTGGGATCCGACGACCGTGCCGTCGTGGACCACCGCGAAGTCGATCGTCCACGCTTCCGGAGCCTGAGCTGCCCGCTTGCGCCAGTGATAGGCCAGCACGCTGCGCCGCACCTCGTCGGGCTCGCCGCGCGTCCACGGGAACGTGAAGGGCATGTAGTCGTCGGCGTGGATGCCGCCGGCGGCGAGCCCGGCGAGCGCCAGCAGGTCGTCGTCGGACGCCCACCGCAGCTCGAGGTCGCCCGAGACCGCCCGCAGCCCGGCCACCGGCCACACCTTCGCCAACTCGCTCACCATGCGCGGAACCCTCGCTCCCGCGCGGGGCAGGGTCAAGCCGTTTCCCAGCGCCACGAGCGCCGGACTCGATCTGTCGCGCCGGACCGGATCCGTGGCCCCGGACTCGTGCATGCCACGGTCCGCGGCCAGCAACCCGGTCCACGGCCATGAATCCGGTCCGGGGGGACCGCCCGCGCCGGAACGGCTCAGCCCGCGGTGCAGGTCGAGCCGTTCACCGTGAACAGCTCTCGGCGGCGGTGGCGCTCGTCGCGGCTGGCACGACGAGGACGCCCGCGACGAGCGCGGCTGCGTCGGCGGCGGTCACGGCGCGTCGCCGAGGTGTTGTGCGTGGCATGGGGTTCCTCCTCGGACAGCGACGACGGCGTCTCCTCGTCGGAAGGCACGCGTTCGCCCCGCCGCGACACGCCACAGGCATCGTCCCCAGCCCCCCCGCACCCAGGGCACCACCCGAAACCATTCACCTCCGCCACCACATGCGACTGCGCCCCTGACGCACACAGTGCATGAGGGGCGCAGTCGGCGGGGTTGCTAGATCGAGGCGTCCTCGTCGTCGGTGGGCTTCTTCGGGGCGGCGCGGCGGGTGACCTTGCGCGCCGTCTCCGCAGCCGCATCCTTGGCGTCCGCCAGCGCGTCGGTGGCCTTGTCCTTGGCGTCGGACGCCCGCTCCCCCGCCTTCGACGCGGCCTCGCGGCCCTTGGCGACCGCTGTCCCGGCCGCCTCGCCCAGCGCGTCGGCGGCGTCGCCCGCGGCGCCCGCGAACTCGGTGCGCGCGTCGTGCGCCCGCTCGCGCAGCGTGTCGGGGGTGGTGCCGCCGAACGCGTCGGTCGGCTCCCACGGCTCGGCCCACGGGTCGACCGTGTCGCGCGAGTGGCGCCACGCGGCGACGGCGGCGCCGACTCCGAGCAGCCCGACGACGGTCCAGAACACCTTGGCGCCGGTGTGCCTGCGCTCGGCCTCCTCGGCCTGCTCGGCGGCGACCGCTGCGACGACGGCAGCCGCGGCGCCGGACTTCGCGGCGGCGGCGTCCGCGGCGTGCTCCACCGCCGCTCCGGCGCGGACCGCGGCGTCGTTCATGGCCTGCACGAGCTTGGGCAGCAGGTCGTCGACGAGCTTCTCGTGCGCGGTGTCGATCGCGGGGGTCACGGCCTCGGCGGCTTGCTCCACCTTGGGCGCCGCGGCCTTCACGCTCTCCTTGTAGAGGTGCTCGACCCGGGGCAGCAGCCAGTCGATGAATGCCTCGACCTTGGGGGTGGTCCACTCCTTGGCGTGCACCGCGGCGTCGCTGGCCTTGGCGGCCGCTGCGGCGCTGGCGCCCTTGGCCTGCTGTGCCAGGTCAGCGACCTGTTCCTTCACGTCGTCGGTGTCGATGTCGATTGCGACGTTGCCGATCTTCGCGCTGCGGCTGAAGGCCATGGGGATCTCCTCCGGTCCTTGAGGGCTGGCTCCCCACTCTGCCACCGGTGCCGCCACGACGCAGGCCCTGCGTGCGAGACTTGGCGGCATGTTCGCGACAATGCATACGTCCGCCGGTGACATCCGGATCGAGCTCCTGCCGAACCACGCTCCCCGCACGGTCGAGAACTTCGTCGGCCTGGCGACGGGCACGAAGGCGTGGCAGGACCCCCGCACCGGGGCTGCCGGCACCGGCCCGCTCTACGAGAACCTGATCTTCCACCGGGTGATCAAGGACTTCATGATCCAGGGCGGCGACCCGCAGGGCACAGGCCGCGGCGGCCCGGGCTACCGGTTCGACGACGAGATCCACCCCGAGCTGTCCTTCGACGAGCCCTACCTGTTGGCCATGGCCAACGCGGGCAAGCAGCCGGACCCGATCACGGGCCGACCGACGGGCACCAACGGCTCGCAGTTCTTCATCACGGTGGTCCCCACGCAGTGGCTCACCGGCAAGCACACGATCTTCGGCAAGGTCGCGGACGCCGAGAGCCGCGCGGTGGTCGACGCGATCGTCTCCGCGCGCACGCAGCCGGGTGACCGTCCGGTGCAGGACATCGTGCTGACGTCGGTCGAGATCGAGGACTGACATCACCAGCCCCACGAGTGAGCCGGCCGCGCCGCCAGTCTGCCCACGCCATCCGGACCGGGTCGCGTATGTGAGCTGCCAGCGGTGCGGCCGGCCCACCTGCCCCGACTGCCAGCGGCCCGCCGCCGTGGGTGTGCAGTGCGTCGACTGCGTGAGGGAGGGCGCCGCGACGCAGCGGCAGGCCCGGACGCTGTTCGGGGCGCCGGTGCGCCCGGGTGCGCGGCCGGTGGTGACGATCGCGATCATCGCGGTGTGCGTCGTCATGTTCGTCCTGCAGAAGGTCGACGACCCTGCGTGGACCGAACGCTGGCTCTACAGCCCGATCCTCGGGCGTGAGGAGCCGGTGCGGTTCCTGAGCGCGGCGTTCCTGCACTCCCCCGGCTCGTTCGCGCACATCCTGCTCAACATGCTCGCGCTGTGGTTCGTCGGCCCGTTCCTCGAGGTCCAGCTCGGGCGCCTGCGGTTCGCGTCGATGTACCTGTTGAGCGCGATCGGCGGCTCGGTGGCGGTCCTGGGCTTCGCGGCGCTCGACGGTGGCGTCGGCGCGTGGGTCACGGCAGTCGTGGGCGCCTCGGGTGGGGTGTTCGGGTTGTTCGGCGCGACGTTCGTCGTCATGTGGCGCACGCACAACAACCCGCGCGGCATCCTCGGCCTGATCGCGGTGAACATGGCGTTCAGCTTCCTGGTCTCGGGCATCTCGTGGCAGGGGCATGTGGGCGGCCTCGTCGTCGGGGCGCTCGTCACCGCGGCCTATGCGTTCACGCCCGCGCGTTGGCGAACCGTGAGCCTGTGGCTGGTGCCGGTCGTCGCGCTCGTGCTGTTGGCCGCCGTGGTGCAGTACAGCTATCCGCAGGCGCCGGTGGAGGTGCAGGCCTACTGGGATCAGGTGCTGGCCGCGCTCGGCCACGCGCCCGCAGCTCCTGACGCTTCCTGACGACGAGAACGCCCCCCGAGGCGCCGTCAACACGGTTACTCACACCTGTGGAACTACAGCCGTGTAGTTATCCACAGATCTGTCCACGGCTGGGGATGACGAGCGGCGAACACGACAAACGCGCCGCCCCGCACTGGGGACGACGCGTCGGTCGATGTGGACGAGCCTGGGCGCCAGGGCCCGACGACGTGCGGCTCAGCGCCAGCGCGTCGTCATCCCGAAGCCCGCGATGATCAGCACGCCGCCGATCACCAGGTTCCAGGAGCCGATCGGCAGCGGGAGCTGCCCGCCCGAGGCGTTGGAGATGTAGAAGACGACGATCCAGACGAGCCCCAGGATCATGAGCCCCAGCATCAGGGGCACCCACCAACGGGGGTTCGGCTTGGGAGCCGCCGAGGCGGGGGGCGGGGTGTACGTCGCCTTCTTGCGCGACTTCGACTCGGGCACCTGCTGCTCCTGTCCGCGGTGGGTCTTGCTCGCACTAGGCCGTCCGCGCACCGATGCGTGGACGCCATCACCTAGCGTAGTGCGCGAGAATACCGCCCAATCAGCGTCCCATCGGAAAGCGGGAGGTGGCATGAGCGGGCATCCGCACCGCGCGCGTGGCCTCGTCGCGCGCGGGACGCTCTCGGTGGCCCTGGTGCTCGCGCTCTCGGGCGCGCTGTTCGCGGCGAACGCCCGCTTCTCCAAGGCCGGGCCCGCGGAGCGCCACCCGGAGAACCTCGCGGACCTCGCGCAAGAGGAGGTCGTCCGTGTCGACGACCTCACGGGCCAGGTGGACAGCCTCCGGGCCGAGGTCGAGCGGCTCACCAAGGCCGCCACGGCTGGCGACGGCTCGCAGATCCAGAGCCCGAGCGTCGCGTACCAGGTGGAGGGCGGTATCAGCCCGGTGAGCGGCGAGGGCTTGAGCGTGTCGCTCGACGACGCGCCCTCCGACCGGCCCGGGCTCGCCGGGGTCAGCCCGGACGTGCTCCTGGTGCACCAGCAGGACATCCAGGCCGTGATGAACGCGTTGTGGGCCGGCGGGGCCGAGGCGATGACCTTGATGGACCAGCGCGTGATCTCGACGAGCATCATCCGCTGCGCGGGGAATGTGCTGCGCTTGCAGGGCCTGGTCTACTCCCCGCCGTACATCATCCGGGCGGTCGGCGACCCCGCCGCGCTGCGCGCCGCGCTCGACGACTCCCCCGAAGTACGCGCGTACCTGGCGGACGCCGACGAGGTCGGGCTTGGCTGGGAGGTCGACGAGCACGACGACCTGGTCATGCCCGCGTACGCCGGCACCACTCAACTGAAGTACGCGACCGTCCCCCCCGGCACCACTGTCCTGCCTGGCTTGCCCGAGAATGACGGTGCGGCGCCGCAAGCCGCGGGGACCGACAAGGGGACGAGGACGCGATGACCGAGCCGGCGGAGGCGCCACGCCCATCGTCTCGACGAGGCCGGTCCAAGGCGGGCCGGTTCTTCTATGGCGTGGTCGGCGTCGTCGGGGAACTCCTCATCACGTGCGGCGTGCTGCTGTTCGCGTTCCTCGGCTGGCAGCTCTGGTGGACGGACGTCGAGGGCAACCGCGCGCAGTCCGACGTGGTGCAGGAGCTGGAACGCGCGCCCGTCCCCACGCCCACCGCGTCGCAGGGACCGTTGATCGCGGCGCCGCGGCGCGACGAGGCTCCGCCGGTCATGGCCGAGCCCGCGCACGCGGTCACGTTCGCGACCATCCAGGTTCCCCGCTGGGACGGTGAGCCCGAGCGGCCCATCAGCCAGGGCGTCGACCGCAAGACCGTGCTCGACAAGCTGGGCGTCGGCCACTACCCCGGCACGCAGATGCCCGGCGACGTCGGCAACTTCGCAATCGCGGCGCACCGCACCACGTACGCCAAGCCGTTCAACCGGATCGAGGAGCTGCAGGTCGGCGATCCGCTGATCGTGCGCACGGCCACCGGCGACGGCGGGCCGGGGACCGACGTCTGGTACGTCTTCAAGGTCACGTCCACCGAGGTGGTGTACCCCCGCAACACCGAGGTGATCGCGCCCGTGCCGGGCAAGCCCGGCGCCGTGGCCACCGAGCGCATGATCACGCTGACCACCTGCCACCCGATGTACTCGGCGCGGCAGCGCTTCATCGTCCACGGAGTCCTCGACTACTGGGCGCCCGTCTCCGACGGCATCCCGGCCGAGCTAGTCCAGGACGCCCCATGACCGCCCGCGAGCAGGAGGCGTGATGTACGGATGGCTCTGGCGGCATTTGCCTGGACCGACCGCGGTGCGCGTGCTGATCCTGGTGCTCCTGGCGGCCGCGGTGCTCGTCGCCTGCTACCTGTGGGTGTTCCCCGCGCTGGCGCCCTACATGCCGTTCAATGACACCACGGTGGGTGAGTGATGACCAAGATCCTCGTGATCGACAACTACGACTCGTTCGTCTACACGATCGTCGGGTACCTCAACCAGTTGGGCGCCGAGACCGTCGTCGTGCGCAACGACGCCGTCCCGCCGCTCGACGAGCGTGCCGGGTTCGACGGTGTGCTGGTTTCCCCCGGGCCCGGGACCCCCGCGGACGCGGGCGACAGCATGGACGTGATCCGGGACTGCGCCGCCACCGGTACCCCCATGCTCGGCGTCTGCCTGGGCCACCAAGCGCTCGGCGAGGTGTACGGCGGGACCGTCACGCACGCGCCCGAGCTCATGCACGGCAAGACGAGCCTGGTCGAGCACGAGGACGACGGCGTGCTCGCGGGCCTGCCCTCGCCGTTCACGGCCACGCGGTACCACTCGCTCGCGGTCGTGAACGGCACGGTCTCCGACGAGCTCGAGGTCACCGCCCACACGGGCGACGTCATCATGGGCCTCAAGCACCGGACGCTGCCGCTCTACGGCGTGCAGTTCCACCCGGAGTCGGTGCTCACCGAGGGCGGGCACCGCCTGTTGGCCAACTGGCTGGAGATCTGCGGCTCGCAGGACGCCGTGCAGCGTTCCGAGGGCCTGCACCCCCTGGTCCGCCTCTAGCCGCCGTCGTTGTTGTTCTGCTGCTGCTGCGGCCCCTTGGAGACGTGCACGATCAGCGGCTGTGACGGGTTCACCACCGAGTTCGCGCCGGGGTCGGTGTAGATCACGACGTCGGGCGGGACCTGGTCGGAGTTGTCGTCCTGGCGGCGCACGTCCGTGAACCCGGCCTGCCCGAGCGTCTGGGCGGCCTCGCTCCACGACTTGCCGGTCACGTCCGGCACCGGGATGTTCGTCGGCGCGACCGCCACCTGGATGGTCACGGCGGTGCCCTGCTTGACGAGGCCGGGGTCCGGGTCCTGCGAGATCACGGTGCCGGGGTCGTTCTCGGCGGTCGTCACCTCGCGCACGATCGGCCGCAGGTTGAGGCCGATGAGCGTGTTCTCGGCGTCGGCCTGCTTCTGCCCGATGACGCTCGGCAGGTCCACGTTGCCGGTGGACACGTAGAGCGTGACCGAGTCCCCGACCTTGGCGGGGGAGTCCGCGGGCGGATCGGTCTTGGTGACCTGGCCGGCCGGGAACTTCGGGTTGTTGTCCTCTTCGCGGTTCAGGTTGACCTTGAGGCGGTACGGCTCGCCCTGGAGGATGTTCGTCGCCTCCTCCGCGGTCTTGCCGGACACGTCCGGGATCTTCACGTCGGTGGGGCCGGTCGAGACGACGACCTTGACCTCCGTCTTGGGCAGCACCATGGTGTCGGCGGCCGGGGTGGTGGAGATGACCTGGCCGGCCGGGACGGTGTCGCTCGGCTGTTCCTCGGGCACCGCCTCGAGATCGAGGGTGTCGAGCTGCGCGCGGGCTTCGTCGAGGGTCTTCCCGACGACGTTCGGCACCGCGACCTTGCCCGCGTTGGGGTCGTCCTCGTTGTTCGCGAGCAGCAGCGCGATGATCCCCGCGACCGCGAGCACCGCGATGCCGACGAGCACCCAGATGAGCCAGGGCCGCCGGTGCTCGTCCTCCTCTTCGACCGTCGCGACCTCGCCCAGCCCGGTGGCGCCCCACGCGGGGGTCGCCGTGGTGGGCGGGAAGGCCTGCGTCGTCGCGACCGTCGGGGCCATGACCTGCGTCGCGTCCGCCACGGCCGCCGCGGCCACGACGGCCGTGCCGACCGCGGGCGCGCTCACGGCGCCGCCGCGCAGCACCGCCTCGAGGTCGGAGCGGAACTCGTCCGCGGTGGAGTAGCGCGCGTCGCGTTCCTTGGCCAGGGCCTTGAGCGTGATGCGGTCGAGCGCGTCGGGCACGTCGGACGCGAACGTGGACGGCACCGGCGCGGCCTCGCGGACGTGCTGGTACGCCACCGAGACGGGCGAGTCGCCAGTGAACGGGGGACGGCCCGTGAGCAGCTCGAACAGCAGGCAGCCGGTGGAGTACAGGTCGGAGCGCGCGTCGACCGTCTCGCCGCGCGCCTGCTCGGGGGACAGGTACTGCGCGGTGCCGATCACGGCCTGCGTCTGCGTCATGGTCGACGCCGCGTCCGCGACCGCGCGCGCGATGCCGAAGTCCATGACCTTGACCGCGCCCGTGGGCGTGAGCATGACGTTCGCGGGCTTGATGTCGCGGTGCACGATGCCCGCGTGGTGGGAGTACTCGAGCGCCGAGAGCACGCCGATCGTGATCTCGACGGCCTCCTCGATCGGCGCCGCGTGGCCGTTCTGCAGGATGTCCCGGACGGTGTGGCCCTCGACGTACTCCATGACGATGAACGGCACGTGCGCGACGACGCCCGTGGGCTCGGTGATCACGTCCTCGCCGGTGTCGTACACGGCCACGATCGCGGGGTGGTTCAACGCCGCGGCGGCCTGCGCCTCCCGGCGGAAGCGGTTCTGGAACGACGGGTCGCGCGCCAGGTCGGAGCGCAGGATCTTGATCGCGACCGTCCGGCCCAGGCGAGTGTCATGGCCGACGTGCACCTCGGCCATGCCGCCGCGGCCGATGAGCTCCCCGACCTCGTACCGGCCGGCGAGGATGCGGGCTCCGCTGTCCACCACTAGGCGTCCTTCACTTCCGTCGGGACCGTCCGATGCGGCCCTGCCCTGGTCACATCCTGGCCGATCATCCCACTCTCGGCCGAACCGAGGGCGCCGTGCGAGGTCACGACCTGGGAAAGGATTGTGGACGCGGGCGCCTCGTCGGGCGGCCCGGCGGCCTTGGTGAGCTGCCCGGCGAGCGCCGCGCCGAGCAGCGCGCCCAGCAGCAGGACGAGCGCGAGCAGCGGCCAGGACAGGCGTCCGAGCCGCCCGTACTTGGGAACGGACTCGTGCAGCGTGGACCGCGCCGAGGTCACCATGCGGGTCGCGGGGCTGGCCTCGCCCTCCGGCCGGCGCCGGCGCGGCGGGTAGGACGGCGGGATCGCGGCGGGCGCCTCGCCCTGCCCGGCCGTGGGCCGCGGGACGGGCGTCGCGGTCTGCTCGGTGCGCTTGCGCATGCTGCTGACCAGCATGGGGACGCCGCTCGGCGGGGTCCGCGGCACCAGTTGGTCGAGGCGCTCGGCGAGCTCCTCGCCGGACTGCGGCCGTTGGGCCGGGTCCTTGGACAGCAGGCTCATGACGAGCGCGGTGAGCTGCTTGTCGATGGTCGCGGGCATGGGCGGCACGGGGGTGTTGACGTGCGCGACCGCGATGTCGACGGCCGTGGGGCCCGTGAATGGGCGGTGCCCGACGAGGGCCTCGTACGCGATGATCCCCACCGAGTACAGGTCGGACAGCGGTGTGGCGGGGCGGCCCACCGCCTGCTCGGGGGACAGGTACTGCGCGGTGCCCATGACCATGCCGGTCGCGGTCATCGTCATCTGGTTGCGGGCCAGCGAGACGCCGAAGTCGGTGAGCTTGACGCGCCCGCCGCGGCCCAGCAGCACGTTGCCGGGCTTGACGTCGCGGTGCACCACGCCCGCCTCGTGCGCCGCGTGCAGGCCGCGCGCGGTCTGCGCGAGGATCGGCAGCAGGCGCCGCGCGGGCAGCACGGGCTCACGTTCCAGCAGGTCGGACAGCGGTTCTCCGACGACGAGCTCCATCACCAGGTAGCCCGCGCCGCTCTGCTCGCCGTAGTCGAAGAGCTGCGCGATGTTGGGGTGCGAGAGCGCGGCGGAGTTGCGGGCCTCGGTGCGGAACCGCTCCAGGAAGCCCGCGTCGCCCGCGAACTCGGACTTGAGCACCTTGACCGCGACCGGGCGGGCGAGGGACTCGTCGTACCCCTCCCACACCTCGCCCATGCCACCGATGGCGATCTGCCGGACCAGCCGGTACCGCCCGCCGAGCGCCACGCCCACCGCCGTCTTCATGAGGCCAGCACCGCCTGGATCACGGCCCGCGCGATCGGCGCGGCCACGCGCCCGCCCGTCGCCTCATTGCCCGCGTTCCCGCCGTGCTCGACGAGCACCGCGACCGCGACGCGCGGCGACTGCGCGGGCGCGAACGCGGTGAACCACGCGTGCGGCGCCTGGCCCTCCACGTTCTCGGCCGTGCCGGTCTTGCCCGCGACCGTCACGCCCCTGATCTGCGCGGCCGTCCCGGTGCCGTGCTGCACGACTCCGATCATCATGTCGGTGAGCTGCCGCGCGGTGCCCGGCGAGATCGCGGTGGAGTACTGGCTGGGCTTCGTCTGCGAGACCACGGTCATGTCCGCGGCGCGCACGGTGTCCACCAGGTACGGGCGCATGAGCTTGCCGTCGTTGGCGATCGCGGCGGACACCATCGCCATCTGCAGCGGCGTGGCGCGGACGTCGAACTGCCCGATCGCTGACTGCGCGGTCTGCGGGGCGTTGGGGTCCTCCGGGAAGCTGCTGCGGGACACCGGCATCGGGATGGTGATCGACGCGTCGTCGAACCCGAAGCGCTCCGCCTGGTCGCGCAGCGCGTCGTCGCCCAGCTCCAGGCCGAGCGCCGCGAACGCGGTGTTGCACGAGACGCGCAGCGCGTCGGCCAGCGAGATCGGGTCGGACCCGCAGCCGCCGCCGCCGAAGTTGCCGATGGTCGCGCTGCTCTGCGGCAGCGGGAGCTTGGCGGGCGCGGGGAGCTGCGATTCCGCGGTGTACTGGCCGCTCTCGAGCGCGGTCGCGGCCGTGACCAGCTTGAACGTGGACCCGGGCGGGTACACCTCGCGCGTCGCGTTGCTGCGCAGCGGGTTGCCGTCGGCGCCCACGAGCTGCTGGTACACGGCGCTGGCTTCCTTGGTGGAGTGCACGGCCAGCGCGTTCGGGTCGAAGCCGGGCGTCGAGACGAGCGCCAGGATCTTGCCGGTCGCCGGCTCTATCGCGACGACCGCGCCCTGCTGGTTGCCCAAGCCCCGGCGTGCGGCCTCCTGCGCGGCCGGCAGGATCGTCGTCTCCACCGCGGCGCCCTCGGGCTGCCGGCCGGTCAGCAGGTCCCGTAGGCGCGAGAAGAAGAGTTGGTCGCCCTTGCCGGTCAGCACGTCGTTGGCCGCGTGCTCGAGCTCGGTGCTGCCGTTCGCGATCGAGTAGAAGCCCGTGACCGCGGAGTACAGGTCGCCTGCCGCGTACGTCCGCTGGTACTTGAACGCGTCGTCGACCGGCACGGACTGCGCGATCGCGTCGCCCGCGACGATGATCGGCCCGCGCGCGTTGCCGAACTCGCGGTACAGCGTGCGGGAGTTGCGGCCGTCGGTGTTGAGCTTCTCGGCCTGCACGAACTGCACCCACGTGGCGCCGCCCATGAGGATCAGGAACATCGCGAGCATCGTCGTCGCCAACCGGCGCAGGGGAGTGTTCACGGCTGCGCCCCCAGCGGGATGCGCTCGGTCGGCTGGGCGTCCGGTGAGGGAGCGGGCGCGGCGGCGGGGCGGCGCGCGTCGTCGGAGATGCGCAGGAGCAGCGCGACGATCATCCAGTTGGCCAGCAGGCTCGAGCCGCCATACGCCAGGAACGGGGTGGTCAGGCCCGTCACGGGGATCAGGCGCGTCACGCCACCCACGACGACGAACGTCTGGAACGCCACGACGAACGCCAGGCCGCCCGCCAGCAGCTTGCCGAAGCCGTCGCGCACACCGATCGCGGTGCGCATGCCGCGCTCGGTGAGCACGACGTAGAACATGAGCAGCGCCAGCAGGCCCGTCAGCCCGAGCTCCTCGCCGAGGGCCGCGACGATGAAGTCGGACTCGGCGTAGGGCACCAGGTCCGGGCGGCCCGCGCCCCAGCCCGTGCCGAACAACCCGCCGTTCGCCATGCCGAACAAGCCCATGACCAACTGCCCCGAGCCGCCCGGGCGCGCGAACACCGCGGGGTCCAGCGCGTTCAGCCAGCCGTCGAAGCGCTTGGCCACGTGCGCGAACGCGGTGGCGGCGAACGTGGCGCCCAGCACGAACATGAGCAGGCCGATCACCACCCAGCTGATGCGCTCGGTGGCCAGGTAGAGCATCGCGACGAACAGCCCGAACAGCAGCAGGGACGTGCCCAGGTCCTTCTCGAACACCAGGACCGCGAGCGACGCGGCCCACACCACGAGGATCGGGCCCAGGTCACGCGCGCGGGGCAGCTGCAGGCCGAGCACCTTGGGCCCGGCGAGCGCGAGCGTGTCCCGGTTGCTCACCAGGTAGCCCGCGAAGAACACGGCCAGCGCGAGCTTGGCGAACTCCGCGGGCTGCATGCCGACCGAGCCGACGTGGATCCAGATGCGTGCGCCGTTGATCGTCGTGCCCAGGCCCGGGACCAGCGGCAACGCCAACAGCACGAGCGCGATCACCATCGCGGTGTACGTGAAGCGGCGCAGCGTGCGGTGGTCGCGCAGCAGGATCACCACCGCCGCGGCCAGCACCACCGCGATCGCCGACCACATGAGCTGGCGTGCCGCGAACCCGTCGGGGCGGTCCCGCGCGGCGTACGCCAGGTCGAGCCGGTAGATCATGGCCAGCCCGATGCCGTTCAGCGCGACCGTGATCGGCAGGATCACCGGGTCCGCGTACGGCGCGCGCCAGCGCAGCACCGCGTGCATGCCGAGCGCCAGCACCGCGAGCCCGGCGCCGTACCCGACGACGTCCGCCGGCACGTCCCCCTCGACGCCGAGGCCCACCAGCGCGTACGCGCCGACGCCGAGCACGAGCGCGAGCAGCAGGAGCCACAGCTCCGTGCCGCGGCCCGCGCGGGCCCGGTAAGCCTCGACGGTGGCCATCACGTCTGGTCCAGCTCGTCGACGAGGCGGCGCGCGGCCTCGAGGTCGTCGGCGTGGATGGTCTGCTGCACGCGCTCGCGCACGTACCCCGAGTCGATGTCGTCGAGCCCGACGTCCGTGGTCTCGACGACGCTCGACAGGTCGAGCGGGCCCAGCGTCTGGGGGAGGCCGCGGAAGATCGCGACCTGGCCGTCGGCGTCGACGCCGACGAAGTACTGCGTGCGGGTCCAGCCGTAGGCGAGCGCGCCGACGCCAACCACGACGACGACCACGAGGACCGCGGCGAGCCAGCCGCGCACGCGCAGCCGCCGCGCGGGGGCCGCCGTCTCCGCGTCGTCGGCGCCCTCGTCGCCCTGATCCTCCGCTGGGCCGGGTGTCGCGCCCTCGTCGTCGTCGTCGGCGTCGTCCGTCGCCTCGCCCGTGCGCGCGGACTTGGCAGCCTTGGTGTGCTCGGCCGCGCGGGCCGCCGGGCCGTCCGCCGCGCTCGTGGGGGAGTCGCGCGTGGTGGCGGCCGCGCCGACGACCGTGCCGTGCGTGTCCGGCGCCTCGCCGTCCGGGGCCTCGTCGAGCGCGACGACGTCCGCCAGGATCACCGTGACGTTGTCGCCGCCGCCCGCGCGCAGCGCGAGCTGCACCAGCCGGTCCGCGCACAGGTCGATGTCCGTGATGTCCCGCATGGTGGCCCGCATGGTGTCCGCCGAGACGAACCCCGAGAGCCCGTCCGAGCACAGCAGCCAGCGGTCCCCGACGTGCGCCTCACGCACCGAGAGGTCCGCGGTCAGGTCGGTGTCGAAGTCGCCCAGCACCCGCATGACCACCGAGCGCTGCGGGTGGTGCTCGGCCTCCTCGGGCGTGATGCGGCCGATGTCCACCAAGTGCTGCACGAACGTGTGGTCCGTGGTGACCTGCGTGAGCTCGCCGTCGCGCAGCAGGTAGCCGCGCGAGTCGCCCAAGTGCACCATCGCGAGCTTGTTGCCCGCGCGCAGGATCGCGGTCACGGTCGTGCCCATGCCCGCGAGCTCCGGGTTGGCCTCCGATCGGGCCTTGATCTCGTCGCGCGCCTCGTCGAGCGCGTTCTCGAGCTCGCCGAGCGCGTCGTCGGGGCCGTGCGACTCGCCGTCGAGCGGCGCGAACGACGCGACCGCGATCGAGGACGCGACGTCCCCGCCGGCGTGCCCGCCCATGCCGTCCGCGACCATCAGCAGGTGCGGACCGGCATACCCGGAGTCCTGGTTGTTGGCGCGCACCAGTCCGACGTCGGACCGCGCCGCGTATCTCAAAGCGACGGCCATCGACTACCTCTGGAGCTCGAACACGGTGCGACCCACGCGGACGGGTGTACCGGGCGCCAGCTCGATCGGGCCGTCGACTCGCTGGTCCGCCACGAATGTCCCGTTCGTCGAGCCCATGTCCTCGACGAACCAGCGGCCGTCCTGAGGGAAGACGCGCGCGTGCTTGGAGGAGGAGTAGTCGTCGTCGAGCACCAGCGTGCAGCCGGGCGCCCGGCCGATCACGACCGCGCTGGCGCCGAGCGGGATCGTCGTGCCGGTGAGCGGGCCCTCGACCACGACGAGGCGCGTGGCCTGCGTGGCCTTGCGGCCCGGGCGCGGCTCGGGCACCGCGGGTGTGGGGCTGGTCGACGGGTTCTTGGACTTGGCGCCGCGCGACGTGCCGCGGCTCGTGATGCGCGTGCCGTAGAGGTCGCGGCGCAGCACGCCGATCGCCGAGAGCACCAGCAGCCACAGCAGGACCAGGTAGCCCAGCCGCAGCAGGGTGATCGTCAGCTCGCTCATCAGGCCCGCGTCACTCGTCGGGGTCCGGTTCGCCGCCTGTCCAGAACAGGATGCGCGTGCGGCCGATCGTGAGGGTGTTGCCGTCGAGCAGCGTGGCCGCCGGGACCTGGTGGCCCTCGACGTACAGGCCGTTCGTCGAGCCCATGTCGCTCGCGACCACGCCGTCGGGCGTCACGCGGATCTCCAGGTGGCGGCGACTGACGCCCGGGTCGTCGACGATGATGTCCGCCTCCGAGCCGCGGCCGATCACCGTGACCGGGCCGGTCAGCAGGTAGCGCTGGCCGTCGATGTCCAGCAGGGGGTGCCGGGGGCTGGGGGCTGCCGTGGTCGCGGGGGCGACGGCTCCGCGCACCGTGGCGCTGCTGACGACGAACCGGCCCGCGTCCAGCTCGGTGTTCTCCGTGAAGCTCACGGTCACCGGCCCGACGAACGCGTACCGCTGGCTCGCGGCGTGGTCCGTGACGTTCGCCGCGAACTCGTCGGCCAACGCCTCCGCGCCCCACGCCTCCACCTGGTCGTAGTCCGGGGTCGAGAGCTCGATCGTGAACTCGTTGGGGACCACCGTGCGGTCCCGGCCGACGATCGCGGCCTTGTCGTCGACCTCGCGGCGCAGGCGGCTGGCCATCTCCACCGGCTTGAGCTCACCGCGGAAAGTCTTGGCGAACACGTTGTTCACGGCGCGCTCGACGCCGTTCTCGAACCTGTCGAGGAACCCCATGCCCACCTCCTTCCCGTCTCGCTTGCGGCCGCAGAGCGCGCGCGACCGGCGCGTGTCCGCCTTGATCGTAGCCGCGAGTCCTCGCGGCTGGCGGTCTTCGGCGTGCCGGTGATCGGGCGTGTGGGTGGTGGGGTTCACCCTGGGGGCATGGCGACGATCTCCTGCTCCTGCGGTTCGGTGACCACCACGCGACGCAACCCGATGCGGGGGCTGTCGCTGGGGGACCGGCTGGAACTCCTGCGGGAGGCGTACTCGGTGCACGACGGGCTCGTCGCGCTCGAGCTCGACGGCTCGTGGCACCCGGGCGCCGAGCCGGGCGTCGAGTGCGTGGTCCTGGCGGACCTCGACCTCGTCGACGCCAGCGAGGGCTTGTCCGACGAGGAGGCCCGCTCACTGGCGGCCTTCCTGCGGCTCTCGCACGTGCGCGGCCGCCTGCTGCCCGACGAGGTGGTCGTCGACGGCGTGCGCTTCCGCGTGACGCCGGCCGACGAGTTCACCGGCCACGTCACCTACCTGGTGCACGACGGCGAGCTCACGCTCCTGGAGTCGACCGGCCCGTACGAGGGCCGCGCGACGCTCCCGGCGCTCGTCGCTCTGTACCGCGCCTACGGCCGCGCCGCCGTGGTCCAGACGCACGGCCTAGCGTCCCGCCTCGGCCTAGCGGCCGCGATCACAGGCGTAGATCGCGCCCGCACCCCCTCGGTCGCCTGACCCCCCCTCCGCCGAGATGGTGAGTTCGCATCGAGATGGTGCGTCCAATCGCGCGATCTCAATGCGAACTCACCAGCTCGGCGGTGGGGGGTGGGGGGTGAGGGGTGGGCGGTTATGCGCCCGTGACCAGGTATTGGGTGTAGGCCGGGATCGTCAGGAATGTGGGGAACGACTCCGAGAGCGCGACCTGCTCGAAGAGGTCGGACGCGTCGTCGTAGCGGTCCTGGTCGGTGCGCTCGAACTCCGAGAGGACCTCGGCGAGCACCGCGCGGACGTGGTCGGCGTCGATGCGGTGGCCCTCGGCCGTGGTGATGCCGTGGCGGACCCACTGCCACACCTGGGACCGGGAGATCTCCGCGGTGGCGGCGTCCTCCATGAGGTTGTCGAGCGCCGCGGCGCCGGTGCCCCGCAGCCACGACTCCAGGTACCGGACCGCGATCGAGACGTTGCCCCGCAGGCCCGCGTCCGTGACGGCGCCCGGCTCGCCGCCGCCCGCCGACGGGATGTCGAGCAGGTCGGCCGCGGTCACAGCGACGTCCTCGCGCAGGCGGTGCCGCTGGTCGACGCGATCGCCCAGCGCCTCGTCGAACACCGCGCGCGCGACCGGCACCAGGTCCGGGTGCGCCACCCACGTGCCGTCGTAGCCCTGGCCCGCCTCGCGCTGCTTGTCCGCCCTGACCTGCGCCAACGCGCGCTCGGTGACCTCGGGGTCGCGGCGGTTGGGGATGAACGCGCTCATGCCGCCGATCGCCTGCGCGCCGCGGCGGTGGCACGTCGCGACGAGGAGCTCGGTGTACGCGCGCATGAACGGGACCGTCATCGTCACCGCCGAGCGGTCCGGCAGGACGAAGCGCGGGCCGCGGTTCCGGAAGTTCTTGATGACGCTGAAGATGTAGTCCCAGCGCCCGGCGTTGAGCCCCGCGCAGTGGTCGCGCAGCTCGTAGAGGATCTCCTCCATCTCGAACGCGGCCGTGATCGTCTCGATCAGGACCGTGGCGCGGATGGTCCCGTACCGCAGGCCCAGGTACGCCTCGGTGAACCGGAACACCTCGTCCCACAGCCGGGCCTCGAGCGCGCCCT
>JAEWOA010000330.1 GCA_023461115.1 Actinomycetes bacterium | reverse complement strand
GAGCGGGGTGTCCGCCAGCACGGCGCTGTCGGGCTCGCGCACGCCGGCGTCGACCGTGCGGTCGATCGTCGCCGCCGTCACGCCGTCCGCGGCGACAGCCGGGGTGACGTGCGCGGCGCCCGCGGCGAGGCGGAACACCGGCGAGCGGCCGACCAGGCGGCTGCCGCCGACGACCGCGTCGGAGTCCGCCGCGAACACGCCGGCCAGCGAGGTGGTCAGCTCGTGCGCGTCCGGCACGGTGAACTGCACGACGTAGTCGCCCGCGGGCAACCGGTCGAAGACGTACCGGCCGTCGTCGCCCGTGACCACGTCGGCCACCTGCGCGCCGTCGACGTCCGTGGCCCGCTCGCCGCCGGAGGTCAGCAGGCGCACGGTCGCGCCGGCGTAGCCGGCCTCCCGGGCGTCCTGCACGCCGTCGGCGTCGTCGTCGAACCACACGCGGTCGCCCACCGCGAACCACGGCTCGGCGCTCGGCGCGATCGTCGGGTCGGGCGTCTCGTCTCCCGTGGGCGCCGTCGGCGGGACGACGAAGCCCGCGTCGATCGTCGGGTCGACGAACGTGGCCGCGAGCGCGTCCGCCGTCGTCGTGCGCCGCGTGGCGGGCTCGCCCTGGCCGACGACGACGTCCGCGGAGCCCGCGTTCGTCGTCAGGCCGAAGACCGCGTCCGAGTCGAGCGCGTCGTCGCCCTGGTGGGACAGCGTCAGCTCACGCCCGTCGGGCGCGGTGAACTCGACGCGGTAGGCGCCGGGCGCCAGCTCGTCGAACACGTAGCGGCCGTCGGCGCCGGTGACGACGTCGGGCACGAGCGTGCCGTTGATGTGCTTCGCGGGGTCGTCGCCCTGCCGCAGCGAGACACGGACGCCCGCGAGCGGGAGCTCGTCGGCGTCCTGGACGCCGTCGCGGTCCGCGTCGAACCACGTGTAGTCGCCGATCGCGTACGACGGGGACAGGTCCGCGACCACCCACGGCGCCTCGGTGGGCAGCAGCGGCAGGTTGGCGCCCGGCCGCTTCTCGGCGCCGAACGCGCCGACCTTGTTCCATGTGGTCTCGGCGCCGAGCACGTCGGAGCCGTCCTCCAGGCGGATCGGCGCGTCCATGGTCCAGGTGAACGTGGCGTAGCTGTCCGCGGCGAACACGAGCGAGCCGAAGTCGAAGCGCACCGCGCGCACCTCGGACCACTCGCCCGGGGCGATCTCGTCGGCCGTCCGCCAGTCGTCGAGCTTGTTCCGGACGCCCAGCTCGGGGCGCGCGGGGTCGGCGGACATCGAGTAGGAGATCGTCACGTCGTCGGCGTCGACACCGAAGATGCCGGTGATGGGACCGGTCATCGTCGGCACCCACGCGTTCTGCGACGAGAGCGGCCCGACCGGCGTGTTGCTCTGGCGCGACGCCGCGGCGGTGCCGTTGCCCGCCCAAGGCAGCAGGTCGTAGGCGACGATGTCCGTCATCTCCACGTTGCCCGCGTTGCCGACCCGCACCTCGTAGGACACGGCGCCGCCGGGCGACGAGTGCCCCACCTGCGTGCCGTCGGCCGCGATCTCGTCGGAGACCGACCACTCGTGGTCGCGGTCGCCCTTCACGCGCTGCGCCACCGAGATGGCGCCGCCGTCGACCACCGCGAACGGCGCCGCGGACTGCGCGACCTTCTCGTTCACGATGCCGTTGCCGTTGACGTCACGGGCGTCCGTCGCGCTCGTCGTCGGCACCGGGCCGCGCGCGTCATAGAGGTACACGGTGTTGCCGCGCCACTCGTCGAACTTCTTCTCGGCGTTGCCGGTGTAGGTGCCGGACGGCGTGCCGGGCAGGATCGTCGTGCGGTAGGTGTACTCGCAGACCGCGTTGTCGGACAGGCCCTTGGCGGCCGTGCGGTCCGTGGTGGTCCACCGGACCTGCTGGCGCGCCTTGCCGGCGGGCGAGCCCGCGGTCGCGGAGTCGGTGATGGTCTCGGTCATCGCGGACGGCGCGATGCACGTGTGGTTGCCCTTGGTCGTGTCGTTGGCGAGCGTGAGCGAGCCGGGCACGTACGCGAGCTCGGATGGGATGACGTCGACGAGGTCGGGGAGCAGGCGCGAGCCGTTCCACGCGTAGTTGTGGACCGACAGGCTCCAGGTGAGCTCACGCGTGGGCGCCAGCGGGTTGGTGGGCTGGTGCTTCTCGACCATCGGGCTGGCCGGCGGGGCGTCGAGGATGATCATCGTGCCGCACGCCGGGCCCACGACGACCTTCGCGCCGCCCTCGCCGGCCAGCGAGCCCATGGTGCAGTTGGTGGCCTCGCGGTAGCCGTCGCCGTCCAGGTCGGTGGCCAGCGTGGCGTCGATCTTGCTGTTCACCGCGAAGAGCACCGACTTGTTGGGGCTCAACGGGTAGTCCGCGACAGCGAGCGCGACGACCTTGCCGTGCCCGGCCTTGACGTCCAGCGGGAACGTCTTGGCGCTGGAGAAGTAGCCGGCGCCCGTGCTCGTCGTCTGGTCCTCGTACTTGAGGGTGTAGGTGATGTCGCCGCCCTCGGCGTTCCAGCTCGACAGGCTGACGGGCTGCGTCGCGGCCGGGATGCCCGCGTCGTCGAAGCCGACGACCGCGGTGGACGTGCCCTTGTTGGTGATCGAGATGTTCCAGGCGGTGGTGCCGCCGTGGTGCGCCAGGCCGGCTGCGGCCTTGCTGATCGTGCCGGCGCCGGCGCTCGCGTCCACGAGCGTGAGCACGTGGTCGTCGGTCGCGGTGCGCTCCGTGCCGGACCACTTCTCGACCGCGCGGACGTCGGCCACGTTGCGCAGCGTGCCGCTCGCGGACTTGGCGATGTCGACGTCGAAGTTCAGGTAGTTCCACTCGTGGTGCGCCGTGAGGTCGGGCAGGCGCATCGTGACGAGCTGGCGGCCGCCCTGGTCCTCCACCGTGAGCGCGTCGCCCTTGAGCGTGAGGCCCTGGTACTTGGCGGCGACGAACGTCATGCCCTCGGGAAGCAGGTCGGTGACGACGACGTCGGTGAGGCGCTGGTGGCCGTGGTCGGGGGTCTTCTTGTCGATGCCCCAGGTGGTGAGGTTCAGGGTGTAGGAGAACCGCTCGCCGGGCGCGGACTTGGCGGCGCCGGACTTGGACAGCCCGACGAAGCCCGCGGCGTCGAGCACGTGCGTGGCGGTGTCGGTGGCGTCGGCGCGGCCGGGGACGCGCGCGGTGAGCGTCGACGGCTGGTCGCCGGGAGTGGTCTCGAAGTCGGCGGTGGGCCAGCTGACGATCACCGTGGTGGAGTTGCCGGCCTGCCAGGTGGCGGTGCCGAGGTGGACGTTGACGCCCTGGTCGTCGGTGGTGGTCGTCGCGCCCGCGGGCAGCACCGAGCCGACCTCGCCGGCGGCCAGCGCGCCCGCAGGGCGGCTGAACTGCAGGCTGACGTCGTTGCACTCACCGGGCTGCGAGCACTCGAGGTACGCCTTGTAGATCAGCCACTCCCCCGCGTACAGCGTGGGCTCGGTGCGGCTGTCCGGGTACGCCGTCTCGTACCGCACGACGAGCGGCGAGGCGGGCAGGCCCTGGTCCGCGTTGGCGGCGGACGGGAACACCGCGGCGAGGGCCACCACGAGGATGGCGGCGAGCGCGGCGAACAGGCCGCCTCGTACTGGCGAATGCGTCGACATCAGGGAGGTCCTCTTCTTGCGCCGGGTGGCCGCAGATTCGGGGGGCGGCCCGGATCGTCGGGCCACGCGCGCAGTGGTGGGAGCGCGTCTGCCTTCGACCGTAAGGAATTGATTCGGCTCATTTACTAACTAAAGGCTCGCTTTGAGCGGCGCCCACCGCGGGCTGAGTACCGCGCGGCGCGCGGCGAGTGCCGCCCGGCCAGCCCCCCGGTGCCGACGAGGGGCGCCCGCCTTGCCCCGGTCCCACCTCCCCCCTTCCCCGGCGCCGCGTGGCAGGATCGCCGCATGACGAGCCAGACGACGAACGCCTCTGACAGCGCCGCCCCGGCCAACGCCGGCGGCGTCCGCCTGTGGGTCGAGCGGGTCGGCAAGCGGCGGTACGTGGGGCGCAACTCGCGCGGGGCGCGCGTCGAGATCGGCGACATCGCGTACGACGAGGCGTTCACGCCCGGCGAGCTGCTGAAGATCGCGCTCGCCGGCTGCAGCGGGCTGTCGGCCGACGCGGCCATGGCACGCCGCCTGGGCGAGGACGTCAGCGTCACGATCGACGTCGAGGGCCCGTCCGACGAAGCCGAGGACCGCTACCCCGCGCTCACCGAGCGGCTGCTGGTGGATCTGTCCGGCCTCGAGCCCGACGCCCGCGAGCGCCTGATCACGGTGATGCGCCGGGCCATCGAGCAGCACTGCACCGTGGGCCGCACGCTCGAGGCGGGCGCGCAGGTCGAGCTCGTCGTGGCCGGGGAGCGCTGAGCGTGGCGGCGCTCGTCGAGAACGCGCTCGCCAAGGCGGTGACGGTCCCGTCGTCCGCCATCCACGCGCATGTCAGCCAGGTGCGCCGCCGCCACCCCGAGGCCTCACCCGAGCAGATCCTCAAGCTCCTCGAGAAGGAGTACCTGCTGGTGGTCGCGAGCGCGGGCGGCGCGGTCGGGGCGGCTGCCGCGGCGCCCGCCGTCGGCACGGGCGTCGCCCTCGCGTTGACGGCGTCGGACGTCGCGACGTTCTTCGCGTCGTCGGCGGCGTTCGTGCTGGCCGTCGCGTCGGTGCACGGCATCGAGGTCGACGACGTCGAGCGGCGCCGCGCGCTGCTGCTCACCGCGCTGCTGGGCGAGTCGGGCGCCAAGGCGGTCGAGGACCTCACCGGCTTCGGCGCCGCGAACGCCGCGCGGCTGCTGCTCACACGCATGCCCATGGCGACGGTCAAGAAGGTCAACACGACGCTGACGCGCCGCATGGTCCGTGCGCAGCTCGGCAAGCAGACCGGCCTGTTCTTCGGCCGGCTGCTGCCCTACGGCGTCGGCGTGGTGGTCGGGGCCGCGGGCGGCCGGGCGCTGGGCCGGCAGGTCGTCGTCGGCACGCGCAAGGCCTTCGGCTCCGCGCCACTCGCCTTCCCGCAGGTCCTGGAGCTCCCGGAGCTCCCGCCGAGCGAGACACCTGCCCTCCTCCCCCAGGACTGACCCGGCTGGAGTGCACGCTCACGGCTGGAGTGCACGCTCACGGCTGGAGTGCACGCTCGCGGCTGGAGTGCACGCTCACGGCTGGAGTGCACGCTCACGGCTGGAGTGCACGCTCACGGCTGGAGTGCACGCTCACGGCTGGAGTTTTGGGGTTTACCAGCGGGTGTGGACGTGGGGGCGGATGCTCTCGTCGTAGATGGCCTCGAACCGCGCCAGGGAGTCCGGGGTGAGCGGCGCGAGGTCTGCGGCCGCGGCGTTGGAGCGCGCCTGGGCCGGGCTGCTCGCGCCGGGGATCACCACCGAGACGCCGGGCTGGTCGACGATCCAGCGGAGCGCGAGCTGCGCGGTCGTCGCGCCCGCCGGGGTCAGCGCCGCGACCTCGCGTGCCGCGGCCACCCCCACGTCGTAGGGCACCCCGGAGAACGTCTCGCCCACGTCGAACGCCTCGCCGTGGCGGTTGAAGTTGCGGTGGTCCGAGGCCGCAAAGGTCGTCGTCTCGTCGTACTTGCCGGACAGCAGGCCCGACGCCAGCGGGACGCGCGCGATGATCCCGACGCCGGCTTCCGCCGCGGCGGGGAGCACGCGCTCGAGCGGCTTGCGGCGCAGCGCGTTGAGGATGATCTGCACGGTCGCGACGTGGGGGCGGGCGATCGCGGTGAGCGCCTCGTCGACCGTCTCGACCGACACGCCGTAGGCGGCCATCCGGCCCTCGGCCACCATCTCGTCGAGCACGTCGAACACCGCGTCCGCCGAGTAGACGGGCGTGGGCGGGCAGTGCAGCTGCACCAGGTCGAGCGTGTCGACGCCCAGGTTGGCGCGCGAGCGGTCGTTCCAGGCGCGGAAGTTGTCGGCGGTGAACGCCTCGGGCACGTGCGGGTCCGCGCGGCGCCCCATCTTGGTCGCGACCGTCAGGCCCGGGTGGGACTTGAGGAACTCCCCGACGAAGCGCTCG
Organism: Actinomycetes bacterium; assembly: GCA_023461115.1. Classification (GTDB taxonomy): domain Bacteria; phylum Actinomycetota; class Actinomycetes; order Actinomycetales; family Cellulomonadaceae; genus Cellulomonas. Next base: position 532 of record JAEWOA010000330.1, on the reverse strand, counting down.
GAGCGCCCGTCGCCGTAGACGTCCGCGGTGTCGAGGAAGGTGACACCGGCGTCCACGGCGGCGCTGAGCACCGCGGCCGCGGTCTCGTCTGAGACCTCACCCCAGTCCGCGCCGAGCTGCCAGCACCCCAGCCCGACGACCCCGACCGGCCGACCCGTCCGTCCCAGCACGCGCGTCTGCATGGTCCCGAGGCTAACGTGGGCGCGCCCACCCGACGTGCCCGGAGGTCCCGTGCCACGACGAACCGCCCGCGCGGTCCATGTCACCGCGGTGCTGCCGCTCGCCGCCGACGACGCCTGGACGCTCCTGACGGACGTGCGCCGGCACGCGGGCTGGATCCCGTTCACCGAGGTCGAGGCCGACGACGGGCCGCTGCGCCCGGGCGCGCGGTTCACCGCGACGAGCGGGCCGGTGGTCGCGGGCGTGCGCCGCGGGCTGGTCGACCGCATGGAGCTCGTGAGCGCCGACGAGCGCGCCGCCCCCGACCGCCACGGCACGCGCGTCGCGGTGTTCCGCAAGCTCGGGCCGGTGC
>JAEWOA010000329.1 GCA_023461115.1 Actinomycetes bacterium | reverse complement strand
GGTCACGCTCGCCGAGTGCCGCGAGCTCGCGCGCATCGCGCTCGCCGCGGCCTCACCCGCCGAAGCCCGCGACGCGGTGCGCGCCGAGCTCCCGGCGCTCGACGCGCTCTGACGGTCGGCCCGAGTGGCGCCGGACGGTCAGGCGACGCTCTCCTGGCGGAGGAACTCCTCGAGCGCCGAGAGCGCCAGGTGGGCGGCGTCGTCGTCGAGCTCGGTGGCGAGCACGACCTCGTCGCCCAGCGCGACGCCGAGCGTCATGATCCCCAGGATCGACGCGGTCGCGACGGGCACGGACCCGTTCTTGGCGATGGTCACCGGCACGGGCTGGCGCGCGGCCTCGGCGACGAAGCGCGCGGCTGGGCGGGCGTGCAGGCCCTCGGTGAGGGCGACGACGACGGAACGGTGCACGGAAGCCTCCTCGGTGTGACTCCGGCCGAGGCTACTGGTCTAGACCAGAAAGCGCCAGTGGTCAGTCCACCGGCCCGTGCGACGTCTCGATCTCAGGATCGCGAGCGGGCCACCTCGTACAGCGCGATGCCCGCCGCGACTCCCGCGTTCAGCGACTCGACCGCGTTGGCGATCGGGATGCTCGCGATCGCGTCGCACTGCTCCCGCACCAGACGCGACAGGCCCTTGCCCTCCGAGCCGACCACGAGCACGAGCGGGTCGGACGCGTACGGCAGGTCGCCGATCGCCACGTCGCCGCCGCCGTCGAGCCCGACGACGAACACCCCCGCCTGCTTGAGCTCGGCCAGCGTCCGGGTCAGGTTGGTCACGCGCGCGACCGGCACCCGCGCCGCGGCGCCCGCGGACACCTTCCAGGCCGCGGCCGTCACACCCGCCGCGCGGCGCTCCGGCACCAGCACGCCGTGCGCGCCGAACGCCCCCGCGGACCGCAGCACGGCCCCCAGGTTGCGCGGGTCGGTCACGCCGTCGAGCGCGACGATGAGCGGGGCCCGCCCGGTCTGCTCCGCGATGTCGAGCAGGTCCTCGTCGTCCGCGTACTCGTACGGCGGCACCTGGATGGCGACGCCCTGATGGACGGAGCCGTCGGAGAGCTTGTCCAGCTCGGTGCGCGAGACCTCGAGCAGCGGGTACCCGGAGTCGGCGGCGATCGAGACGATCTCGCGCGTGCGGTCGTCGGCCTCGATCCGCGCCGCCAGGTACACCGTGGAGACGGGGATGCCCGCGCGCATCGCCTCGAGCACCGAGTTCCGGCCGGAGACGATCTCGTGCGTCGACGACGTGCGCCCGCCGCGCCCGCCCGCCGCGGATCGGGACATCGACTTGGGCCGCTGGCCCGAGCGGCCGGTCGCGGCCCGCTTCTCGGCCGCGACCTTCTTCTTGTGCGCCGAGTGGTAGACGCGGTCCTCGGCCTTGGGCGTCGGGCCCTTGCCCTCGAGCGACTTGCGCCCGTGCCCGCCGGTTCCCGCGGTCGAGCCCTTCTTGGAGCCCGCCTTGCGCGTGGCTCCGCGGCGCTGGGAGTTGCCGGCCATCTAGTCCTCCGATCGGGCCGCGAGCGACCAACGGGCCCCCGACGGCGAGTCCTCGACGACGATCCCGGCCGCCGCGAGGCGGTCCCGGATCGCGTCGGAGGTGGTGAAGTCACGTGCGGCACGCGCCTGGGCGCGCGCGTCGAGCTCGGCCGCGACGACCGAGCCGAGCGCGTCTGCCGCCCGGGAGTCGCCGCCCGCGGTCCGCCACTGGGCGCCCGCGGGGTCGAGCCCGAGCACGTCGAGCATGGCCCGCAGCGCCACCATGTGCGCGCGAGCGTCGTCGAGCGAGCCTCCCGCCAGGGCCGTGTTGCCGGCGCGCAGGGTCTCGAACACCACCGCGAGCGCGGCGGGCACATTGAGGTCGTCGTCCATGGCGTCGACGAACCCGGCGGGAAGCGCGGCCTTGGCCACCTCGTCGTCGTCGGCAGCGCCCACCTTCTCGGCGGCGCGCTCGACGAAGCCCGCGAGCCGCTCCCACGTGGCGTCGGCCTCGCGCAGCGTGTCGTCGGTCCACTCGAGCATCGAGCGGTATTGCACCGCGGTCATCGCGTAGCGCAGCACGACGGCCCGCGTCTGGCTCAGCACCACGGAGACCAGCAGCCCGTTGCCGAGCGACTTGCTCATCTTGGCCCCGCCCTGGGTGACCCAGCCGTTGTGCAGCCAGTACCGCGCGAAGCCCTGCCCGTCGGCGTGCGACTGCGCCTGCTCGTTCTCGTGGTGCGGGAAGCGCAGGTCCAGGCCGCCGCCGTGGATGTCGAACTCGTCGCCCAGGTACCGCTGCGCCATCGCGGAGCACTCCAGGTGCCAGCCGGGCCTGCCGCGCCCGAACGGCGTGTCCCACGCGGCTGTGGACGGCTCGCCGGGCTTGGGCGCCTTCCAGAGCGCGAAGTCGCGCGGGTCGCGCTTGCCGGTCTCGGCGGCCTCGTCGGGCACCATGTCCTCGACGCGCTGGTTGGTCAGGGTGCCGTACGTCGGGAACGACGCGACGTCGAAGTACACGTTGCCGGGCCCGGAGGTGTAGGCGTGGCCACGCTCGACGAGGCGCTCCAATAGCGCGACCATCGCGGGCACGTGGCCGGTGGCGCGCGGCTCGTACGTGGGCGGCAGGACGCCCAGCGCGTCGTACGCGGCCGTGAAGGCGCGCTCGTTCTGCATGGCCCACGCCCACCAGGGCTCACCGGCGTCGGCGGCCTTGGCCAGGATCTTGTCGTCGATGTCGGTGACGTTGCGGATCATCGTCACGCGGTGGCCCGTGCGGCGCAGCCAGCGCACCAGCACGTCGAACGCGACGCCCGAGCGGAGGTGGCCGATGTGCGGGGGCGCCTGCACTGTCGCGCCGCACAGGTAGACGCCGACCTCGCCCGGCACACGGGGCACGAAGTCGCGGACCTGGCGGGTCGCGGTGTCGAACAGGCGGAGGGTCACCTGGCAAGGCTACCGGCGCTCGGGCATCCGGCCCGCCTCGCCGCAGCGCCCCGGCGGGCGCGCGATCAGCCGAACGTCTTGCCCTCGCCGCGGTAGGTCGGCGCCGTCGCCTCGATCGCGTGCCCCCGCACCAGGTGCACGTCGGCGAACCGCTCCATGACCTCGCCGGCCTTCGCGTGCCGGAACCACACCCGGTCCCCCACACGCAAGTCCGCGCGCCCACTCACCCGCAGCGGCGTCTGCACCTCGCCCGCGCCCTCGCGGCCCGTGAGGGCAAGCCCGCCCGGAAACACGGGCAGCGGCTGCCGCGACGCGGTCGGCGGGCCGGACGCGATGTACCCGCCGCCGTACGCCGTGGCGTACCCGAGCGCCGGGATGCGCACGATGTCGAGGCCGAAGAACGCGGCCGGACGCGGCTCGAACGAGCGGTACTGGTCGAAGAGCGTGGGGACGAACAGCCCGGAGCCCGCGGTCACCTCGGTCACGGCCGCGTCGGACACCGACGACTCCACCGACCCCGAGCCGCCCGAGTTGACGAGCGTCAACGGGTACCCCGTGCCCTGCTGCACGGCGTCGACGACGAGGGACCGGCGGCTGGCCAGGTCCCTGATCGAGAACGCCTTGACCAGCCGGACCGCAGGGCTCGCGTCGGGCATGCCGGCCACCTGCGCCTCGTAGAACATGAGCCCGCGCACCTCGATGCCGTCGCGCAGCGTGATCGCGCGCGCGAGCTCCTCGGCCTGCCCGGGCGTGTGGATCGGCGAGCGGCGCACGCCCAGGTGCGCGCGCAGCGGGCCGAACCCGAGCCGCAGCGAGGCGTCGATGTCGAGGCACACGCGGATCGTCGTGCCGTGCGCGGCCGCGGCCTTGGCGGCCAGGTCCACCTGCGCGACGTCGTCGACCATGAGCGTGACGGCGGCCGTGAGCTCGGACGACGACGCGAGCTCGTCGAGCGCGCCCGAGTCCACGGTCGGGTAGCCCATGAGCACGTCGGACACACCTTCGCGCGCGAGCCACAGCGCCTCGCGCAGCGAGTACGCCATGACGCCGGCGAAGCCGTCGAGCGCGAGCACGCGGTCGAGCACGGCGCGCACGCGGACGGACTTGCTGGCCACCCGGATCGGCGTGCCCGCGGCGCGGCGCACGAGGTCCGCGGCGTTGGCGTCGAGCGCGTCGAGGTCGACGACGGCCAGTGGCGCGGGCAGGTGGCCCGTCGCGTCGTCGAGGCGGTCTCCGAGCGTCATGCGTCCCTCCCGAACGGCTCTCCGGCCGGCCCGACGACCGTCGCGGCCGGGCCGGTGGTTGCCTCGGCACCGTAACCCACGCCCGGAGTCCCGCCCAGCCCGCGGTCGTCGTCGGGCGGGAGGTCGGCGAGCGCGTCGGCGCCCTCACCCGCGTCGTGCTCCTGGTGGTCGTCGTGCGGCAGCACCCCGAACTTGCCCGCGAACACCGCGACCGCGACCACCAGCACGGCGGGGATCGCGAAGCCCCACCGCAAGGAGGACGCCGCGTTCCCGACGACGCCCACGAGCACGCCGCCGAGCACCGCGCCCAGGTAGTTGAAGTTGTTGAGGCGTGCGACGACCGCGTCGGCATGCCCCGGGGCCAGGCGGCCGGCGGCCGAGAAGCACAGCGGGGCGATGAGCCCGAGGCCACCGCCCGCGATGGCGAAGCCGACCACCGAGATGAGCGGCGCGGGCGCGAACAGCACGATCACCAGCCCGAACGCCCCGATGATCGACGCCCCGCGCACCACGGCCACGCGGCCGAACCGCCGCACGAGCGGGTCGCCGAGCAGGCGCGAGACCAGCGCGCACGCGAGGTACGCGGCGTAGCCGAGCTTGGTGACGGTCCCGGACTCGTCGAAGACCTCGTGCACGAAGATCGGGCTCCAGGTGGAGATCGCCTGGTCGTTGACGTAGTACGCCGCGACCCCGAGCCCGAGCAGCAGCACCGGCCCCCACGGGATGTCGGGCTTGCCGTCGGCGGTCAGGGCGCCGGGCTCGGCGGCCGACGACGTGCGCGACAGCGCACCTCGCGCGACCACCAGCGCGGCGGCGCCGGCGATCACCACGCCGCTCGCGAGCACCCACGCGACCGGGTCGTCGCTGATCCGCCCCGTGCCGACCGCGATCGCCACGGTCCCGACGATCCCGCCCGCCGACCACGACGCGTAGAACCCGGTGAGCAACGGCCTGCGGTACCCGGCCTGCACGGCCACGGCCTGCATGTTCGTGCCGGTGTCCACCATGCCCAGCCCGAACCCGTAGACGACGAGGCCCGCGAACAGCGCCGTGAGCGCGGGCGCGGTGGCGATCGCGAGCGCCCCGACCGCGACGAGCACGAGCCCGAGC
>JAEWOA010000328.1 GCA_023461115.1 Actinomycetes bacterium | reverse complement strand
AGGCCCTCTTCGGTTCCTGGTACGAGTTCTTCCCCCGCTCCAACGGCGGCTTCGACGAGGACGGCAACCTGCTCCACGGCACCTTCTCCTCCTCCATCCCGCAGTTGGACCGCGCCGCCCGCATGGGCTTCGACGTCGTCTACCTGCCCCCGATCCACCCGATCGGCGAGATCAACCGCAAGGGCCGCAACAACACCCTGACCCCGGAGCCGGGCGACGTGGGGTCCCCGTGGGCCATCGGCTCCGCCGCCGGCGGGCACGACGCCTTCGAGCCGGCTCTGGGCGGCGACGACGAGTTCGCGGAATTCGTCGAGGCGGCCAAGGAGCGCAACCTGGAGGTCGCCCTCGACCTCGCGCTGCAGTGCGCCCCCGACCACCCCTGGGTGAGCAAGCACCCGGAGTGGTTCACCACCCTGCCCGACGGGACGATCGCCTACGCCGAGAACCCGCCCAAGAAGTACCAGGACATCTACCCGCTGAACTTCGACAACGACCCCGCTGGCCTGTACGCGGAGATCCGCCGCGTGCTGCAGGTGTGGATCGACCACGGCGTCACGGCGTTCCGCGTCGACAACCCGCACACCAAGCCGTTGGACTTCTGGGCGTGGATCCTGGCGGACGTCCGCAAGGACCACCCGGATGTCGTCTTCCTGTCCGAGGCGTTCACGCGCCCGGCCATGATGCAGACGCTCGCGAAGGTGGGCTTCCACCAGTCGTACACGTACTTCACGTGGCGCCAGTCCAAGCAGGAGCTGGGCGAGTACCTCGAGGAGGTGTCGGGCGACCAGGCCGCCTGGATGCGCCCGAGCTTCTGGCCGACGACGCACGACATCCTGCCGCCGTACCTGCACGGCGCGTCGGGCCCGGCGTGGGCGACGCGCGCGGTCCTCGCGGCGCTCGGCGCGCCCACGTGGGGCGTCTACTCGGGGTACGAGCTGATCGAGAACGTGCCGCGCCCGGGCGCCGAGGAGCAGATCGACAACGAGAAGTACGAGTTCAAGCCGCGGGACTGGGGGCACGCGCGCCACCTGGGCATCGAGCAGCTCGTCGCCCGGCTCAACGAGATCCGCCGCGCGCACCCGGCGCTGCACTTCCTGCGCAACCTCACCGTCCACGCGACGTCCGACGACGCGACGCTCGCGTTCTCGCGCCACGTGGCCGCCGAGCACTCCCCCACCGGCCAGGCGAGCACGGTGATCGTCGTCGTGAACCTCGACCCGTGGTCGACGCGCGAGGGCACGGTCCACCTCGACCTGACCGCGTTCGGGCTGCCCGCGGACGGCGAGGTCACGGTGCGTGACGCGCTGCGCGGCGAGACCTACCACTGGGGCCCGGAGTTCTACGTGCGGCTCGACCCTGCCGAGCGGCCCGCCCACATCGGGATCGTGGAGCACGCGTGAGCAGCCCCGGCGGCGTCCCGACGAGCCCCACCGGCGTCCCTGCGGCGCCCGCGGCGCCGGCGCCGGGCACCCCGCCGCGCGTGCGCGAGCCTGCCCCGACGACGGCGCAGATCAAGCTCCCGGTGGGCCGCCAGCCCGCGGTCCCGGACGTCGCGGTGCCCGGGCTGCACGACGACCCGCAGTGGTACCGCACGGCGGTGTTCTACGAGGTCATGCTCCGGTGCTTCTCGGACTCCTCGGGCCAGGGCTCAGGCGACCTGCGGGGCCTGATCGACCGTCTGGACTACCTGCAGTGGCTCGGCATCGACTGCCTGTGGCTGCCGCCGTTCTACCCGAGCCCGCTGCGCGACGGCGGGTACGACGTGGCCGACTACACGGCGGTCGCGGCGCAGTACGGCACGCTCACGGAGTTCCACGAGCTGATCGAGCAGGCGCACGCGCGGGGCATGCGGCTCGTCGTGGACCTGGTGATGAACCACACGAGCGACGCGCACCCGTGGTTCCAGTCGTCGCGCAGCGACCCCGACGGCCCGTACGGCGACTTCTACGTGTGGTCCGACGACAACACGCGCTACCGCGACGCGCGCATCATCTTCGTCGACACCGAGACGTCGAACTGGACGTTCGACCCCGTGCGCCGCCAGTACTTCTGGCATCGCTTCTTCAGCCACCAGCCGGACCTGAACTTCGACAACCCGCGCGTGCAGGAGGCGATGCTGGACGTCGGCCGGTTCTGGCTGAACCTGGGCGTGGACGGCTTCCGGCTGGACGCGGTGCCGTACCTGTTCGAGGCCGAGGGCACCAACTGCGAGAACCTCCCGGAGACGCACGAGTTCCTGCGCAAGGTGCGCAGGATGGTCGACGAGGAGTACCCGGGCCGCATCCTGCTGGCCGAGGCCAACCAGTGGCCCGAGGACGTCGTGCACTACTTCGGCTCCGAGGAGGAGCCGGAGTGCCACATGTGCTTCCACTTCCCGGTGATGCCGCGCATCTTCTACGCGGTGCGCGACCAGCGGGCCACGCAGATCGTCGACATCCTGGCGGACACCCCGCCGATCCCGAGCCACGGCCAGTGGAGCACGTTCCTGCGCAACCACGACGAGCTGACGCTCGAGATGGTGTCCACCGAGGAGCGCGCGTCGATGTACGGCTGGTACGCGCCGGACTCCCGCATGCGCGCGAACGTCGGCATCCGCCGCCGCCTGGCGCCGTTGCTCGACAACTCGCGCAAGGAGATCGAGCTGACGCACGCGCTGCTGCTGAGCCTGCCCGGCAGTCCGTGCCTGTACTACGGCGACGAGATCGGCATGGGCGACAACATCTGGCTCCCGGACCGGGACGCGGTCCGCACGCCGATGCAGTGGACACCGGACCGCAACGCGGGCTTCTCCACAGCCGACCCGGGCAAGCTGTACCTGCCCTTGGTGCAGTCGCTGGTGCACCACTACGGGCACACCAACGTCGAGGCGCAGCTCGCGCAGCCCACGAGCCTGCTGCACTGGGTGCGCGGCATGCTCGCGGTCCGCAAGCGCCACCCCGCGCTCGGGCTGGGCGAGTTCCAGATCGTGCCGTGCGACAACGAGTCGGTGCTGGCGTTCACGCGCCGCTCGGGCGCCGAGACCGTGCTGGTGGTCGCGAACCTGGCGGCGACCGCGCGCCGCGCGACGCTCACGCTGGCCGACGAGCCGCGCGCGTCGCTGCGGGACCTGTTCGGCGGAGCGCCCTTCGGGTCGGTCGGCGAGGACGGCCACGTGTCGCTGACGCTCGGCTCGCGCGAGTTCTTCTGGCTGTCGGTCACGCCCGACGAGCAACCGGTGGCGACGGCCGCGGGCGCCGCGGAGCGCTGACGGATGCTCACCGCGCAGCGCCCGACCGCCCGCGACGTCCGCCTGCTCGACGCGGTCCGGGAGTGGCTGCCCACGCGCCGCTGGTTCCCGGTCAAGGGCCTCGCGGCCGAGCTCACGCTCGAGGGGGTCATCGCGTTCCCCGACGAGCGCGGGCCGGCCGCGGCGCACGCGGTCGAGGGCGTGCGGGTGTTGCTGGTCCGCGCGCACGCGGGCTCGATCGACACGTTGCTGCAGGTCCCGCTCGTCGTGACGCGAGAGCCTGACGCGCGCGAGCCGATCGGGACGGTGGGCGACGCCGCGGTGTTCGACGGCGCGGCGCACCCGCAGTTCCTGCGCGCGTGGTTCGCGGCGGCCACGACGACCGAGGGCCTGAGGCTGGACCCGTCGACGGCGAGGCCGATCACGGGCGAGCAGTCGAACTCGTCGGTGGTGCTCGCTTCTGCGGCCGGCGGGCGGGCGATCCTCAAGGTGCTGCGCGCGCTGCATGCGGGCGAGAACCCGGACATCGACGTGCCGCGCCACCTCGTCGACGCGGGGTGGCGCTCGGTGCCGGAGCCGCTGGCGTGGCTGCAGGCGCGTTGGCCCGGCCCGGACGGGTCGTGGGCGTCGGGCTACCTGGGCGCCGCGTCGGTGTTCGTCGAGGGCGCGCGCGACGGCTTCGAGCTCGCGTGCGAGCTGGCCGCGGCGCGCGAGCCGTTCGACGAGCTGGCCCGCGACCTGGGCGCGGTGACCGCGACCATGCACGCCGCGCTCGCCCGCGTGTATCCCCTCGCGGCGGGCGGCGAC
>JAEWOA010000327.1 GCA_023461115.1 Actinomycetes bacterium | reverse complement strand
ACCTAACGATTGCCGCAGGCTGACAAGGACAAATCATGACGATATTGACCGATGATTTCGCAATCGACTGCTGCGGCGCGGATCATCGTTCGGACGCCGCCGAGCAAACCAATTCCCGCAGCCACATGCCAGAAGATGTTCGGCTGTATCTGCGACATGTCGAAGGCGGCGAGACGATCAGATCTCTGGCGCGCGAGACGGGCTGCCACCCGTCGACCATTTTGCGCCGCATTCGTCGTTTCGAAGCACGCCGCGACGATCCCTTGATTGACCGGGCGTTGACGGTGTCGTCAACAACAGGTCCAGCCTTTGACGAGCGTCAAGCGCTGCGCGTGTTGCGCCGACTGGCCGAGCCGGGCGCGGTCATGGCCACAACCGAAACGATGGAAAAGGCCATCGTTACCCGAAATGAAATACGCACAGCGGTTCTGGACCGTAAGCTGGCCGAGGCGATGGCGTTGAAGGGGTGGGTGGTCCAGGCACCGGGCACCGGTCGTATCCAACGTTATGCGATTGCTCCTGCGGGCCGCGAGGCACTTCGTGCGCGGCTACGCACGAACCGTTCTGGCAAACCCATGCCGCATGCTTTTTCGAATGCGACTCCGATCACGCAAGATGGTTTGGACCCTCCAAATCCGCATGCCGACCAGCATCGCAGCTGGGACAAGAAAGTTTTGGAAGACCCGGAAACGGGGCGTCGGCGCGGGATGCGCATCAATATCGCCGAAAGTCCGCTGCTGCTTCTGGCCCGCCGCCGCGATCCGAATGGGGAGGCGTTTCTGACCATCGGCATGGTCGCCGCTGGTGAACGGCTGCGTGAGGATTTCGAGTTGGCGCAGATGGGTCCGCGCGTCACCCAGAACTGGGATGGCTTCATGACGGCGGGAATCGATGTCAGCCGGTCGGGCAGCGGCTATCGCGGCGGGTCGGAATCCGCGCGTGATCGCGTGGCAGCGGCTTTGCGTGAATTGGGACCGGGTATGGGCGATATCGTCCTGCGTGTTTGCTGTTTTCTGGAGGGTGTCGAGATGACCGAGCGTCGGCTGGGCTGGTCGGCTCGTTCGGGGAAGGTCGTACTAAAGCTGGCGCTCATGCGGCTTGAGCGACACTATCAGGAAACCTATGGCAGCGGATCACGACTGATCGGCTGAACGACAAACGGGGCGCCGATTGGGCGCCCCGTCAGATTTTCAGGAATGCTGCAATTACTCGGCAGCTTCCAGCTTGGCATTCAGGTTCGCGCGGGCATCGCGAATGCCCTGTGCATAGGCCGGGCTGATGCGGTCGAAATGCACGAGAACGGTCTCAAGAACGTCCTCATCGGCACCCTGCATCGCCTCGGCGACGTTGCGATAGAGACGCGCGCGCTCTTCGTCGTTCAGCACGTTATCATGCAGAGCACGCGGCTGCGTATAGTCGTCGATCTGTTGTCGGTGGTCCTGTCGCGACGCAACGCCCTGAAGCCGCAGCGGAGGTTCGGCTACGCTGCTATCTTCGACCGCTCCACCCCGCGTATTCGGCTCGTAATAGGCGTCCACATTGCCGGTAATCTGGCCGTAGAAGTTCATCTGACCATCCTTGTGATAGTGATGAACCGGGCATTTCGGCGCATTCACGGGCAGATGCTCGTAATGGGTGCCAAGCCGATAGCGATGCGCGTCGGCATAGGAAAAGACCCGCGCCTGAAGCATCTTGTCAGGCGAATAGCCAATCCCGGGCACCTTGTTCGAGGGGCTGAACGCCGCCTGTTCGATCTGGGCATAGTAATTGTCGGCGTTCCTGTTCAGCTCAAGCTGGCCGACTTCAATCAGCGGGTAATCCGCGTGCGGCCAGGCCTTGGTCAGGTCGAAGGGATCGTAGGGCGTCTTGTCCGCATCCAGTTCCGGCATGACCTGTATATACAGGGTCCAGCGCGGGAAGTTACCGTTCTCGATCTTGCCGAACAAAGCTTCCTGATAGCCTTCACGCGTACGCCCAATGATCTCGGCTGCTTCGGCATTGGTGAAATGCTTGTGGCCCTGCTGGGTCTTGAAGTGAAACTTGACCCAGAACCGTTCGCCATCCTTGTTCCAGAAGGAATAGGTGTGGCTGCCAAAACCGTCCATGAAGGTCGGATCCTGCGGCAGGCCGCGATCCGACATCAGAATTGTGACCTGATGAAGCGATTCGGGAACCTGACCCCAGAAATCCCACATCGCGGTGGCGCTGCGCAGGTTGGTGCGCGGATGGCGTTTCTGGGTGTGGATGAAATCGGGGAATTTCAGCGGATCGCGGACGAAGAAGACCGGCGTGTTGTTTCCGACCAGATCCCAATTGCCCTCGTCGGTATAGAATTTCAGCGAAAAGCCACGTACGTCACGTTCGTGATCTGCTGCGCCCATCTCGCCCGCTACGGTCGAAAACCGGGCCAGCATGTCGGTTTTTTTGCCGACCTGTGAAAAGATCGAGGCGCAGGTATATTGCGTAATGTCGTGCGTGACCGTCAGCGTCCCGAACGCGCCCCAGCCTTTGGCGTGGACCACCCGTTCGGGGATACGCTCGCGGTTCTGATGCGCCAGCTTTTCGATCAGTTGATAGTCCTGCATCAGAATCGGGCCACGAGCTCCGGCGGTCTCGCTGTTCTGATTCGAGGCGATCGGGGCACCCGCGGTCGTCGTCATGCGCGGGCGACCGGTCTGGTCATGCTGGCTCATCTCAAGGCTCCTCAATGGTTGGTTGAGGGGAGTATGTGAGCTTGATTTCATAATGTGAAATGTGAAATTATAAGAACCGCCATCAGGATTTCTTATGAATATCACACTTCGCCAGTTACGCTATTTCCTCGCACTTGCGGATGAGGCGAACTTCACCCGCGCGGCCGAAACCATGCATGTCACGCAGCCCGCATTGTCGATGCAGATCAGGGCGCTGGAAGATGCTGTCGGTGCTGCACTGGTCGAGCGGACCAGCGCCGGCGTCGTGCTGACACCTCAGGGCAGGGCGCTGCAGCGTCACGCGGGGCAGGTGATGTCGTCCATGGCTGATCTTGAACAGGGAATGCGTCTTTTGGGGCAGGGCGGTCGCTTGATGATTGGGATGATCCCGACGGTGGCTCCCTATCTGTTGCCGCACGTGCTGCCGGTCCTGCGAGCCGGAGATATTGGACGCGATCTACATCTGCGAGAAGCCCAGACCGAACGTTTGCTGGAGGAATTGCTGTCTGGCAAGCTGGATATTGCAGTTGTGGCCACGCCATCAGAAACCCCCGAGCTTGTCGCGGAACCCCTGTTTATCGACCGCTTTCTTCTGGCAGGCAGCGATGCGCGCATTGGTGAACTGGGCAAACGCGCATTCGCGCCCCGCGATCTGGACCCCGGTCAACTGTTGCTGCTCGACGAAGGGCATTGTCTTGGTGATCAGGCGCTGGATGTCTGCGGGCTCAACCGAAACAACGCTCGACTGGATCTGGGCGCGGCCTCACTTTCGACGCTGTGCCGCTTGGCGGCGCAGGGCATGGGCTACACGTTCCTGCCGGAAATCGCGCTGAAACAGGAACTCGCCGCAGCACCGGGCTTGCAGGCGATTCG
>JAEWOA010000326.1 GCA_023461115.1 Actinomycetes bacterium | reverse complement strand
TCCCGGCACGCGTGCTCGTGGAGGCCGCCCAGCACGCCGCCGACATCGAGCGCCACACGGCCGCGACCCCGGACGCCGCAGTCGCAGTCGCCATCGCGGCCGCCGCGCGCGACGAGCGGTCGTCGGCTGGGCGGCAGGGGAGCGCGGGCACGTCGCACGTCGCCCGCCGCCGCAACAAGGCGGGCCGCGCCGCGGTTCGGTTGGGGGTGCTGGGAGCGCTCGCGGCCATCACGGTCGCGGTCCCGCTCGGGCACGGCGCGATCGCCGGCTCGCAGGTCCTCACCGGTGAGGCCTCCGACCAGGGCGTCCTCCCGACGACCGTGGGCGCGCTCACCGCGATGCCCGCAGCGGTGCTCCCGCCGCCGTCGCTCGCGCAGGGCGACACCTCGATCCTCGACGCGCGCGCCCTCACGCTCGTCAGCCGCGACGCCACGCGCTCGCCGCTGCCTGGCTGCGACCCCGCCGTGCGCGCGCCGGGCGCGAACGGGCGGCTCGCCACCAAGGACCTCTGCACCCTCTGGGACGGGCACACGCAGCTCCGCGCGGACGCCGCGTCGGCATTGGCGGAGCTCAACGCCGTGTACGTCGCACGGTTCGGCGCGAACATCTGCCTCTCGTCGGGCTACCGCACGCTCGCGTCGCAGTACCAGCTCAAGCGCACCAAGGGCTACCTCGCCGCGACGCCGGGCAAGAGCAACCACGGCTGGGGCCTCGCGGTGGACTTCTGCTCGCAGATGACCAGCGGCGCCCGCTGGACCTGGCTCAACGAGAACGGCCCGACCTACGGCTTCGAGAACCCTGAGTGGGCCAAGCCGGGCGGCAGCGGACCGCACGAGAAGTGGCACTGGGAGTACCTCAAGGGCGTCAAGGCCGACGGCGAGTACTACGGCGAGGACTGACCTCCCGCAGGCCTTCGCCGCTCCTCACTCCAGGCGCAGGCCCCAGGTCGACGAGGTCGTGTGCCCGGGCTCGAGCTCGACCAGCAGGTCGCCGGTGCGGAACGCGTCCGCGACGCACGTCATCGGCTCCACCGCGACGCCACGACGGTCGATGCGCTCGATCCCGTCCCCCGAGCACACCTGCCACGCCTCGAACGACTCGTCGGCCCACATCGCCACGGTCCGGCCGTCGGGCGACGCGAGACGGGCCCACGTGCGGCCCTGGTCGTCGCGCACGGGCTCCACCCACGCGTCGTCGAGCTCGATCCCGCGCAGGGGCTGGGGCTCGCGCAGGTCGTAGGGCGCCTCGAGCGCCTCGTCGCCCGTGGGGAGCAGGCGCCCGTCCACCGTGATGTGCCGGAGGGCGCCGACCGTCAGTGTGCAGTCGTCGACGTCCGCGTCGCCGGGGGACAGCCACGGGTGGAAGCCCAGGCCGTACGGCGCGGGCGACGTGCCGAGGTTCACGGCGTCGGTGGTGACGCGCAGGCCCTCGTCGGACAACGTGTACGTGACCTCGACCCGCACGGGCCAGGGGTAGCCGGGCGTGGGGACGAGGGTGTGCGCGAGCGTGACGCTCTCGTCGGACCGTGCGGTCGGCTCGAACGCGACGTAGGCGACGAGGCCGTGCAACGCCGTCTGGCGCGCGTGCTCGGTGAGGGGGACCAGGTAGCTCGAGCCGTGGAACGCGTACATCCCGTCGGCGAGCCGGTTCGGCCACGGCGCGAGCGTCGCGCCCGAGAACGCTGGCGCGATCTCGCCGGCGCCGAACGGCAGGACGACGTCGCGGCCGCCCACGCGGTACTCGCGCAGCGAGGCGCCGACCGCCGTGATCGTCGCGTGCTGCTCGCCGTGCACGAGCTCGAACTGGGCGCCGGTGGGCAGCACGCTGCCCGCGGTGGAGATGGTCACGCTCCTACCGTATCGGCCGGCCACCTACCTGGGTGAACGACGACGGCCGACGCGATTCGGTTGTGGACAACTGGCTGCGGCATGGGCCCGCTGTGCCCTAGGGTGCGGGCTGCCTGATTCGTCCGAATCGGGGTGTCGACGTCAGGGGGCCTGGTGGACGGCGTGGCGATCCTCGAGGACGAGGTGCGCGAGCTCATCCGACGTCGCGGCATCGACCCCGTGCGGGACCCGCGCCTCGTCGACGCGCTCGTGCAGGACGCGCTCGCCGACTACGACGCGCGCAGCGTCCTCGGGGCGGTGCCGCCGCTGGTCGACGGGCCGTCCGCGCACAAGGCGGTCGTCGACGCGGTCGCCGGGCTCGGGCCGCTGCAGCGGTACCTGGACGACCCGAGCGTCGAGGAAGTGTGGATCAACGCCCCCAGCCAGGTGTTCGTCGCCCGGAACGGCGAGGCCGAGCTGACGACGACCATCCTCACCGACTTGCAGGTCCGCGACCTCGTCGAGCGCATGCTCAAGGTCTCCGGCCGCCGCCTGGACCTCTCGAGCCCGTTCGTCGACGCCACGCTGCCCACGGGTGAGCGGCTCCACGCGGTCATCCCCGACGTGACGCGCCGCCACTGGTCCGTGAACATCCGCAAGCACGTGGTCCGCGCGGACCGCATCGAGCACCTCGTGGCGCTCGGCTCGCTGCCGCCGGAGGCTGCGGCGTTCGTCGGCGCGTCCGTGCGGGTCGGGCTCAACGTGCTGGTGTCCGGCGCGACTCAGGCCGGCAAGACCACCCTGCTCAACGCGCTCGCGGGCTCGGTGCCGCCGCGCGAGCGGGTCGTCACCTGCGAGGAGGTGTTCGAGCTCAGGCTCGCGGCACGGGACTGGGTCGCGATGCAGTGCAGGCAGCCCAACCTCGAGGGCACCGGCGAGATCCCGCTGCGCAGGCTCGTCAAGGAGGCGCTGCGCATGCGGCCCGACCGGCTGATCGTCGGCGAGGTGCGCGAGGCCGAGGCGCTCGACCTGCTGATCGCGCTCAACGCCGGGGTGCCCGCGATGTGCACGATCCACGCCAACTCCGCGCGTGAGGCCTTGGTCAAGCTGTGCACCCTGCCGCTGCTGGCAGGCGAGAACGTGTCCGACCGGTTCGTCGTCCCGACGGTCGCGTCGTGCGTCGACCTGGTGGTGCATCTCGGGCACGACGCGGCCGGGCGGCGGCGGGTGCGCGAGATCGTGGCGGTGCCGGGACGTGCGGAGCAGGGGATCGTCGAGACCGCGGACATCTTCACGTGGCGTGACGACAGGCTCGTGCGCGCCGACGGATACCCGCCCCACGCCGAGCGGTTCGCACGCGCGGGGATCGACCTGGCCGCGCTGCTGCGCGTGCGGGCCTGAGCCGTGGAGGTCGTCGTCGGACTGCTGCTCGGGGCGGGCGTGGCGTGCGTGTGGTGGTCGTTCTGGCCGCGCGCGCCCAAGGACCGCCCCGACGGGTGGACCGTGCGCATGCAGGACGAGCTCGTGCAGGCGGGAGTGACCGGGGTGACCCCCGGCGGGCTCGCGTTCGCGTGCGTCGTCGTCGGGCTGACCACCGTGCTGGTGGTCACCGGCGCCACGCGAGCGCCGACCGTCGGGCTGTTCTTCGGGCTGTTCGCCTCAGCCGCGCCAGTCGGGCTGGTGCGCGCGCGGGCGCGCCGCCGAAGGGCCCGGCTGCGTGAGCTGTGGCCCGAGGTCGTCGACCACCTCGCGTCCGGCATCCGCGCGGGGCTCTCGATGCCCGAGGCGGTCGCGCAGGTGGGGGAGCGCGGGCCCCTCGAGCTGCGGGACGCCTTTCGCGCGTTCGGTGAGGACTACCGCGCGACCGGGCGGTTCGGCGACAGCCTCGACTCGCTCAAGGCCCGGCTCGCCGACCCGGTGGCCGACCGGATCGTCGAGGCGCTCAGGCTCACGCGCGACGTCGGCGGGACCGACCTCGGCCGGCTCTTGCGCACGTTGTCGGGCTTCCTGCGCGAGGACGTCAGGACGCGCGGTGAGCTCGAGGCGCGGCAGTCGTGGACCGTGTACGCCGCGCGGCTCGCGGTCGCGGCGCCGTGGATCGTGCTCGCGCTGCTGACGACGCAGCCGGCCGCGGCGCACGCCTACGACGGCGTGGCGGGCTTCCTGGTGCTGCTCGTCGGCGGAGCGGTCTCGTTGATCGCGTACCAGATCATGCGGCGCATCGCGCGGCTGCCCGAGGACCCGCGGGTGCTCCGATGACTCCCGTCGCCGCCGGCGCCTTCGCGGGGCTCCTCGCCGCGCTCGGCGCGCTCCTGGTCGTCTCGCGGCTGCGGGCGCGGCGGGTCACGCTCGACCAGCGGCTCGCGCCCTACCTGCGCGCCCGCAGCACCGCCTCCACTCTGCTCGACGCTCCGGCCGCCCGTGGGCCGATCCCGGTGCTCGAGCGGTTGGTCAACCCCGTGATGAACGACGGCGTGCGGCTGGCCGCGCGGCTCGGCTCGCCCGCGGCCGAGCTGCGCAGACGCCTCGAGCGCGCCGGCCGGGCGGAGAGTGTCGAGCAGTTCCGGGCGGGGCAGGTGGTGTACGCCGTGCTCGGCACCGCCGCCGGGCTGACGGTCGCGCTCGTGCTCGGGGTGAGCCGCGGCGCCGCGACGCCCGTGCTGGTGATCCTGGTGCTGCTCGCGGGCGTGCTCGGCCTGCTCGGGCCCGACTGGTGGCTCGGGCGCCAGATCCGGGTTCGCGAGGAGCGGATCGTGGCCGAGCTGCCCACCGTGGCGGAGTTGCTCGCGCTTGCCGTCGGCGCAGGTGAGGGCGTCGTCGGCGCCCTCGAGCGTGTCGCGCGGACGACTCGTGGCGAGTTGACCGGAGAGCTCGATCGCACGCTCGCCGACGCGCGCGCCGGCAAGCCGTTGACCGCCGCGCTGGACCGCTTGGCCGACCGCACCGGTGTCCCCGCGCTGAGCCGGTTCGCCGAGGGCATCGCGGTCGCGATCGAGCGCGGCGCGCCGCTCGCCGATGTGCTCCGGGCGCAAGCGCAGGACGTCCGCGACGAGGGCAGGCGCGCGCTCATGGAGACGGGTGGCCGGCGGGAAGTCCTGATGATGGTTCCGGTGGTGTTCCTCATCCTGCCGGTGACCGTTGTGTTCGCGGTGTTCCCGAGCCTCGTCGTCATGCAGGTGGGCATGTGACGGCGGCGGACAGGTGTGCCCGGCCGGCAGGCCGGGACGACAACGGTGGGCGTGCGCGCCCGACGACGAGCTCGCCGCCGCATCGGCGCGCGGGAGGAGGCAGTGGTGGCAGACGCAGTGGTGGCAGAGGCAGTGGTGGCAGAGGCAGTGGTGACAGAGGCAGTGGTGGCAGAGGCAGTGGTGACAGACGCAGGGGTGGCAGAGGGGGTGGGGACAGAGGCAGTGGCGGCACACCTGACGACGGCGACCGGGCGCTGGTTCAGGCAACGGTTCAGCCGCTCCGGGGGGCGCGACCGCGGCGACGTGCCGGGTTGGGTGCTCGTGACGCTGATGACGGCCGCGCTCGTCAGCGCGCTGCTCGCGCTCGCGGGCCCATTGCTGCAGCGGCTGTTCACGGACGCGGTGAACAGCGTCACGGGCGGTTGAGCGCGGCGCTCGCGCGCGCCCGGCCACCGGTGGCCCGCGTCCGGGCCGAGGCGGGATCGGCGGTGGTCGACTTCGTGCTCGTCGGGTCGCTCGTGATCGTGCTCGCGATGGCGGTCGTGCAGCTGACGCTCGCGCTCCATGTGCGGACCACCCTGATCGACTCCGCGTCGGAAGGAGCGCGCTACGGCGCCGTGGACGGCAGGACGACGGCCGACGCGGTGGCGCGCACGCGCGAGCTGGTGTCGGCGGCGCTGTCCGACGCCTACACCGGCGACGTCACCGCACGGCGCGTGGCCAGCGGCGGCGCGCAGCTCGTCGAGGTGACCGTGCGCGCGCCACTGCCGGTGATCGGGCTGGTCGGGCCCAGCGGAGTCGTCGAAGTGCGGGGGCACGCGATCGCGGAGGACTCGATGCCATGAGGCCGGTGCTGACGCGGTTGGAGCGCCGCCTCAGGCGTGGCGACGAAGGCAACGCGGTCGTCGAGTTCCTGGGGGTCACGCTCGTCCTGCTGCTGCCGCTCGTGTACCTGGTGCTGGTGGTCTCGCGCCTTGAGGCGGCGGCCTTCGCGGTCGAGGGCGCGGCCCGCGAGGCCAGCCGGGTGTTCGTCGCGGCCGACGACGAACAGCAGGCGACCGCGCGTGCGATCGCCGTGACCGGGGTCGCGCTCGCCGATCAGGGGATCCACGACGACCCGGCGCACGCGATCGCGTTCGACTGCGCGGCGACGCGGTGCCTCACACCGGGGTCCGAGGTCGCCGTGACCGTGGCGGTGCGGGTCCCGCTGCCGTTCGTCCCCACGTGGGCGCGGTCGGTCGTGCCGCTGGAGGTGCCGGTCTCGGCGCGGCACGTCGCGGTGGTCGACCGCTTCCGGGAGGCGGGGTAGGCATGGCCCGGATCCTCCACCGGGCGCGCGGCCGGATGTCGTCGGGCGACGACGGGCAGGTGCTCCTGCTGACCATAGGGTTCGTGGTCGTCGCGGTCACGCTCGTGCTCGTGGTGTCGGCGGCCGCGCAGGTGCACCTCGAGCGCAAGCGGCTCGTCGCGCTCGCGGACCTCGTCGCGGTGGAGGCCGCGGACGAGGTGCCGGGCGACGTCTACTTCGGGGGACCCGCACCGGCGATCGGCATCACGTCGGCGTCCGTGCGCTCGTCGGCCGAGCGGTACCTCGCGTCACACCCGACGCCCGGCCGCTGGGACCAGGTCACGGTCCTGGAGGCGGTGAGCGACGACGGCCGCAGCGCGCGCGTCGTGTTGGGCGCGAGCATGGAGGTGCCGTTCCTCGGCGCGCTCGTCGGGCCGTGGCCCGACATCGCGCTGCGCGCGGAGTCCATCTCGCGCGGCCACTGAGCGGGCGCCTGCGACCGGGCGGGCGACCGGGGCGGGCGACCGGTGCGCGACCGGATGCGCGACCGGATGCGCGACTGGGCGCGCCAGCGTGCGCCGGGGTCCGGGTAGCCTGGGGAGTTGTGGCCACCACCGACTTCCCCGCCGAGATCCGCGATCTGCGCACCACCCTGGCGTCCATCCAGGCGGTGAGCGACCCCACGGCGCTGCGGGAGAAGATCGCCCGCCTGTCCGAGGAGGCGTCCGCCCCTGACCTGTGGGACGACCCCGAGTCCGCGCAGAAGGTCACCAGCGCGCTGTCCGCGACGCAGGCGGAGCTGGAGCGGGTCAGCAAGCTCGGCAGCCGGATCGACGACCTGGAGACCCTCGTCGAGCTCGGCACCGAGATGGACGACGAGGACAGCCTCGCGGAGGCCGAGGTGGAGCTCGTCGGCATCCGGCGGGACCTCGGTGAGCTCGAGGTCCGCACGCTCCTGAACGGCGAGTACGACCAGCGTGAGGCGGTGGTCACGATCCGCTCGGGCGCCGGCGGGGTGGACGCGGCCGACTTCGCGGAGATGCTGCTGCGGATGTACCTGCGGTGGGCCGAGCGGCACGGGTACGCGACGACGGTGCTGGACACCTCGTACGCGGAGGAGGCCGGCCTGAAGTCCGCGACGTTCGAGGTCAAGGCGCCGTACGCGTTCGGGCACTTGTCGGTGGAGGCGGGCACGCACCGCCTGGTCCGGATCTCGCCGTTCGACAACCAGGGCCGGCGCCAGACGTCGTTCGCGGCGGTCGAGGTGATCCCGCTGATCGAGCAGACCGACTCGGTCGAGATCCCGGACTCGGAGATCAAGGTCGACGTGTTCCGGTCGTCGGGTCCGGGTGGCCAGTCGGTCAACACCACCGACTCGGCGGTGCGGATGACTCACATCCCGACGGGCATCGTCGTCTCGATGCAGAACGAGAAGTCGCAGATCCAGAACCGCGCCGCCGCCCTTCGGGTGCTCCAGTCGCGCCTGCTCCTGGTCCGCAAGGCCGAGGAGGACGCGAAGAAGAAGGAGCTCGCGGGCGACATCAAGGCGAGCTGGGGCGACCAGATGCGCTCGTACGTGCTGCAGCCGTACCAGATGGTCAAGGACCTGCGGACCGAGCACGAGGTCGGCAACCCCGCGTCGGTGTTCGACGGCGACATCGACGACTTCATCGAGGCCGGCGTGCGCTGGCGCCGGTCGCAGGCTGTCACGTCCTGACCCGCCCCTGCCCGGCGCGGTGCCGGGTTGGATTCGTATCGCGAAGCGAACGCTGCGCTTCGGCTCTCGCCCCGTCCCATTCGTCCTAGGACACGCTTTGATAACGCTCCTTGCGCGCGCCTAGCCTTTGAGACTTGAATTCAACCGTCACACCGGGGCGACGGGCCACCGACGGTCCGAACCCGCGAGCACGGCATCGTCGCCGTCGCCGTGCGTCCCGGTTGGTACCAGAGGAGCTGACGACGATGTCATTCACATGGAAGAAGCTGGGCGTGGCCATCGCCACGGCGGGCCTGCTCACCGGCGCGCTCGCGGCGTGCTCGAGCGACCGTGACACCCCCAGCGACGAGGGCACCGAGGGCGGCGGCGACGGCGGGCTCATCGGCATCGCGATGCCGACCAAGAGCCTCGAGCGCTGGAACCGCGACGGATCGCACCTTGAGGAGCTGCTCAAGGACGCGGGCTTCGAGACGACGCTGCAGTACGCCGACAACAAGGTCGACCAGCAGATCACGCAGCTCGAGAACATGATCAACCAGGGCGCGAAGATCCTGGTCATCGCCTCGATCGACGGCGAGGCGCTCGCGCCGGTGCTGCAGACCGCGGCCGACAAGGACATCAAGGTCATCGCGTACGACCGCCTGATCAACAAGTCGCCGAACGTCGACTACTACGCGACGTTCGACAACTACAAGGTCGGCCAGCTCCAGGGCCAGTTCATCGAGGACGCGCTCAAGCTCAAGGACGGCGGCGGCCCCTACAACTTCGAGCCGTTCGCGGGCTCGCCGGACGACAACAACGCCAAGTTCTTCTTCTCCGGCGCGTGGGACATCCTGCTCCCGTACGTCGAGAAGGGCACCCTCGTGGTCCCGTCGGGCAAGTCCCCGAAGAGCAACGACGAGTGGCAGAGCATCGGCATCCTCGGCTGGGGCTCCGACGACGCGCAGGACGAGATGGAGAACCGCCTCAACTCGTTCTACACCGGCGGCAAGAAGGTCAACGTCGTCCTGTCGCCCAACGACTCGCTCGCGCTCGGCATCGCGCAGGCGCTCGAGGGCGCCGGCTACGCGGCGGGCCCGGACTACCCGGTGCTCACCGGCCAGGACGCCGACAAGGCGAACGTGCTCAACATGCTCGCCGGCAAGCAGTCGATGACGGTCTGGAAGGACACGCGCGCCCTGGGCGACGCCGTGGCCGAGATGATCCAGCAGATCATCGACGGCACCGAGGTCACGGTGAACGACACCGAGACCTACGACAACGGTGTCAAGGTGGTCCCGACGAACCTGCTCGACCCGCAGGTCGTCACGCCGGACACCGTGCAGTCTGTGCTCGTGGACTCGGGCTTCTACAAGGCCTCTGACCTGGGCCTGTGAGCTAGTCCGACGCGATAGCCACAGCAGCAGCGGCCGTG
>JAEWOA010000325.1 GCA_023461115.1 Actinomycetes bacterium | reverse complement strand
GCCGCGACCCGACCGGCGGCGTCCGCCACGGCCGCGGGCGTGCGGTAGTTGACCGTGAGCTCGCTGAGCCGCCACGAGCCGCGCAGCACCGGGTCGAGCATGCGCGACCAGTCCCGGGCGCCCGCGGCCGCCGTGGTCTGCGCGACGTCCCCGACGATGGTGAGCGACCGCGTCGGAACCCGCCGCAGCAGCACCCGCCACGCCATCGGCGAGAGCTCTTGGGCCTCGTCGACGACGACGTGCCCGTACGTCCAGGTCCGGTCCGCGGCCGCGCGCTCGGCGGTCGTGAGCGCGGGACCGGAGCCCGCGAAGCGGTCTGCGAGCAACTCGGCGGACACGAGCGCGCCGCTGCCCGTGGACTCCAACACCTGGCGCGCGTAGGCCACTTCCTGCTGGCGCTGCGCAGCCGCGGCGCGTGCGTGGGCGCGCGCCGCCTGGTCGTCCTCGCCCAACAACTCGGCAGCCTCGTCGAGCAACGGCACGTCGGCAGGCGTCCACGGGGCGTCCGCGGCGCGAGCCAGCAGCGCGCGGTCGTGCGCCGACAGCTGTGGCGCCGCGCTCTGCAGGCGCCAGGGCTTGGCATAGAGGTCCGAGATCAGCTTCTGCGGCGTCAGCGGCAGCCACGCGAGGTTGAGGGCCACCTTGATCTCGCGCGTCGTGCGCAACTCCTCGACGATCTCGCTGCGCTCGTCGTCGGGGATCTGCTCGCCCAGCTGCTGCACGTACTGCCGCGCGAGCCGGGCGAGCATGTCGCGCACGAACGGGACGCGGGCCTGGTTGTGCGGCTTGCCCAGCCGCCGCGCGCGCGCGATCGCGCTCGCCACGTCGTCGGGCCGGATCACGATGTTCTTGCCGTCGACGCGCACCCGCACGGGCTCGGCCGGCACGCGCTGGCGGTCGCGCACCGCGCGCGCGACGACCTGCGCCATCACGGTGCGGCCCTTGATCGCGGCGACCTCGTCGGACTCCACGCCGTCCGCGGCCACGCCCGGCACGAGCCCGGCGATCGTCGTCGTCACCACCCCGGTCTCGCCGAGCGAGGGCAGCACCTGGTCGATGTACCGCAGGAACACCGGCGACGGGCCGACGAGCAGCACACCCGAGCGCTCCAACAGCCGACGGTGCGCGTACAGCAGGTAGGCCGCCCGGTGCAGCGCCACCGCGGTCTTGCCCGTTCCGGGTCCACCTTGCACGACGAGCGCGCCGCCGAGCTCGTCGCGGATGATCCGGTCCTGCTCGGCCTGGATCGTCGCGACGATGTCGCCCATCCGGCCCGTGCGCCCCGCCCGCAGGCCGGCGAGCAGCGCGCCCTCGCCCGACAGGCCGTCGAGCGCGGCCTCGTCGCCGTCGAGCAGCGCCAGGTCGAGCACCTCGTCCTCGACACCAGTCACGCTGCGGCCGCGCAGCACCAGGTGACGGCGTCGCCGGACGCCGTCCGGGTGGGCCGCGGTCGCGCGGTAGAAGGCCTGAGCGGCGGGCGCCCGCCAGTCGGTCAGCAGCGCCGACTGGGTCTCGTCGTTGAGGCCGATGCGGCCGATGTAGCGGCGGTCGTCGCCGTCCAGGTCGAGGCGGCCGAACACCAACCGCTCCTCGACCGACTCCAGCTGGGCCACGCGGTCCTCGTACAGCGTCGCGAACGCGTCGCGCTCGCTGCGGTTCTGCGCGTTGCCGCCGGTCCGCGCGAGGCGCACATCGGCGAGGCGCGCACGGGTCGCCGCGCGCAGCTCGTCGAGCCTGGCGTAGACGTCGTCGACGATGGTCTGCTCGGCCGCCAGCTCGGACTCGTGTGCCACGTGCTGCTGTCTCCTGTCCGCGTGCTGGTGATCGACGCTGCGCGGCCCCGCTCCTGGGGCGCGACAGCGGCCGACTACTCTATCGGTCGGTCACGGCATCTGGCGCGCGGGCTTCGCTGCGAGCGCGAGCCCCGGCCGCCGAGGCGCCCGGCGGGAATGCGGCCGCCGCGTCGCGGTGTTGCACGCGCAGAGTGAGCACGACGACGAAGGAGCACCACCGCATGCTGGATCCCCACGAGCTGTACGAGGTCGACGCCGAGGTCGCGGCCGAGCTCGACGCGCACGCGGACGCGCACGGAGCCGGGCCCGTCCTGGTGCAGGCGATGCGCGGGTTCGTCGACGCGGGCGCGACGGGTCAGCTCGCGGTCGAGCACCTCACCGAGACCATGCCCGTGCGCCGGCTCGCGACGTTCGACGTGGACCAGTTGCTCGACTACCGGTCGCGGCGGCCGATGATGACGTTCGACTCCACGACCTGGAGCGACTACGCGCAGCCGCACCTCGCCGTCGACCTGCTGCGCGACGAGGCGGGGACCCCGTTCCTCCTGCTGCACGGCAGCGAGCCGGACGTGCAGTGGGAGCGGTACGTCGCCGCGGTGCGCGGGCTCGTCGAGCGGTTCGCGGTGCCGCTGACGGTGGCCGTGCATGGCATCCCGATGGGGCTGCCGCACACGCGTCCGGTGTCGGTGACCGCGCACGCGACGCGGTCCGAGCTCACGGCGGGCCACCAGGCGTGGTTCGGCTCGGTGCAGGTCCCGGCGTCGGCGGCCTCGCTGCTGGAGCTCCGGCTCGGCCAGTCGGGGCACGACGCGATGGGCTTCGCGGTGCATGTGCCGCACTACCTCGCGCAGTCGTCGTACCCGCAGGCCACGATCGCGGCGCTTCGCGCGGTGGAGAAGGCCGCGGGCCTCGAGCTGCGGCTGGGCGCGCTCGACGCAGCCGCAACCGATGCCACGCTCGAGATCGAGCGTCAGGTCGCGCAGTCCGACGAGGTCCGCGAGCTCGTGGGCGCGCTCGAGGAGCAGTACGACGCGTTCGCGCGCAACCTGGGCCGCACGAGCCTGCTCGCGCAGTCCAGCGACCTGCCCACGGCCGACGAGCTGGGCGCCGAGTTCGAGCGATTCCTGGCGCAGCAAGGCGACGAGCACCCTGGCCTGTGATCCCGCGAGGTTTACCCAATCGTTGTCGAATACGGGGCTTTCGACAGCAGAAATCGTGGCGCGCGCCACATCACCGTGCAAAGATCGCGGCGTTGCAAGGCGTGATCGCTTGACCGGTGCCGTGCCCCGGGGAGTCCCGGACGTGGTCCCACCAGTGTGCTGACTGGGCAATCCGGTGCAGGTCGTGAGGCATTGCGGCACGGCGGCGGAGACGGTCCGCGGTCGTCACCGGAGAGAAGGAAGCAAGACATGGCACAGGGTGCTGTCAAGTGGTTCAACGCGGAGAAGGGCTACGGCTTCATCGCCCAGGACGGCGGCGGCGCTGACGTCTTCGTGCACTACTCCGCCATCGACTCGTCGGGCTACCGCTCGCTCGACGAGGGCCAGCGCGTCGAGTTCGAGATCACGCAGGGCGACAAGGGCCCCCAGGCGGAGCGCGTTCGCCCGCTCTGAGGCCACACACATCGACGAGAGGCGGGGGCCCCTGGCGCCCGCCTTTCGTCGTACTCCGCGCGTCTGAGGCTGGGACGCCGCCGGGTGGTCACGCGCCTTCGGGCGGATCGCGCAGGATCGCGGCCCGGCCGACGAACGCCGCGGCCTCGTCGCCCGTGAGCAACCGTGCGGGCGCCGGCAGGCTCCGGATCCCGCGCGCGAGCTCGGCACGGCCGAGCAGGCCCTGGTCGTCCGTGGCCGCGAGCACGACATTGCCGTAGCCGCGCCCCCGCAGGAGCGCTGGCTCCGCGACGAGCGCGACATGCCCGAACGCGTCGGCGAGCGTGGCGCCCTCGCTGCGCGCGAGCGTGAGCGGCGGACGGTCGGCGCAGTTGGCCACGTACAGGCCGCCCGGGCGCAGCACGCGCGCGGCGTGGCCTGCCATCTCGCGCGTCGCCACGTGGGCGGGTGTCGTGGCCCCCGCGAACACGTCGCGGACGACGACGTCCGCGCTGGCGTCGGGCATGGCCTCGAGGCTCGCTCGCGCGTCGCCCGCCCGGATGCGCAGCGCGGGCGAGCGTGGGAGCCCGAACCACGCGCGGACCAACTCGGGCAGCGCGGTGTCGAGTTCGACGGCGATCTGGCGCGAGCCGGGCCGGACGGCGTCGAGCGCCCTCGCGAGGGCGCAGCCCGCGGCGCCGAGGTGCACGACCTCGAGCGGCTCGCCGGGGCGGACGCCCGCGATCAGCAGGGCCATCTGCTGCATGTACTCGAAGGCGAGGAAGGCGGGCTCGTCGAGGTCGAGGTACGAGCTGGGCGCGCCGTTCACCACGACGGTGGCGGCGTTCGGGCGGTCGGGGTCGGGGACCACTTCCACCACACCGGTGGGGATCGTGACCGCGCCGGTGGGCCACGGGGCATGCGCCGGCGGGCGTGTGGGTGCCCGGTGGGACGCTGTCCGCGGACGTCGATCGGCCATGGGCACCACGGTAAACGGGTGAGCGCGGCGCTCTTGACACTGATCGAACAGGCGTTCGATACTGACGGTGGAGGTGGTGGCGAGATGGCGACGAGGGCTCGGGCAGGGGACACCGCGCGGGGCGCGAGCAGGGGCACGCGGCACGGCGCGTCGCCGTGGCGGACGTCGCCGCGCGCGGCCGACCTGCTGGCCCGGGCGGACGCCGAGCTCCTCGCGGCGCAGTTCAGCCCCGAGCCCTGGGAGCGGTTCACGCACGCGCACCTGGCCGGTCTGCGCGCCGCGAGCGCGGTCGTCGCCGAGCGTGGCGCCCCCACGGGCCGTGGCGCCCCCCCC
>JAEWOA010000324.1 GCA_023461115.1 Actinomycetes bacterium | reverse complement strand
CCCCGCCCCCCGCCACCCCGCCCCCCCGACCCAACAACCCGCCCGGCGGGTGAGTTCGCATCGAAATGGTGCGTCCAAACGCGCGATCTCAATGCGAACTCACCCGCTCGGCGGGTTTGGGGTTTGGGGTGTGAGGTGTGGGTCGTGGCACGGTGGATCGAACCAGAGGTGGTCGGTGCGCTGAGCCGGGGCCCCTGGGAGTGCGCGGGGTGCGCCGGTGGGCCACCCTGGGGCCGTGGAAGCGCGGCGCTCCTGGGGGCGGCCGACCGGCCGCGACGCCGTCGCAGGCCTGGTGACCGGCCTCTTCAACCTGCCGCAAGGCATGGCGTACGCCAACCTCGGCGGGTTCCCGCCGGTCACGGGCCTGTACTCCGGCATGGCGCCGACGATCGTCTCGGCGCTCACCTCACGCGCCGTCCTCATGGTGACGACCGTGACCAGCGCGATCGCGATCTCGAGCGGCAGCGTGCTCGACGAGGCCGGGCTGAGCGCGACCGACCCCGGCGCCGTGGCGATGCTCGCGGTGCTCGTCGGGGCCGTGATGCTGGTGTTCGGGCTGCTGCGGCTCGGCACGGTCATGCGCTTCGTGTCCATGGCGGTGATGACCGGCTTCACCGTCGGGATCGCGCTGCAGATCCTCGTCGGCGTGCTCCCCGACGCCACCGCGTACACCCCGGAGGCGACGACCACGCTCGGCAAGCTGGTCGGCGTGTTCGCGCACCCCGGCGAGTGGGACTGGGAGTCGGTGGCCGTCGCCGCCGGGACCGTGCTGGTGTGGTTGGTGTGCGACCGGGTGGGGCCGATCCGGCGGTACGCGGTGGTCGCGGCGTTCGGAGTGGGGTGGCTGGTGGTCGCGCTGGCGCACCTGGACGTGGCGACGACGGCCGAGCTCGGTGAGGTCCCGTCCGCGCTGCCGCCGCTGGTGGCGCCTGACCTGTCGACGGCGTCGGCGCTCTGGTCGGGCGCGATCGCCGTGGCGCTCGTCGGGCTCGTGCAGGGCGCGGGGATCACCGCGACCGTGCACAACCCGGACCGGTCGCGGCCCAACGCGTCGCGCGACTTCGTCGCGCAGGGCCTCGCGAACCTCGCGGCCGGCGCCTTCTCGTCGACTCCCGTGGGCGGCGCGATGTCCCAGACGCGCGTCTCGGTGGAGTCGGGCGCGCGCACCCGGTGGGCCGCGGTGTTCGCGGGCGGGTGGCTCCTGCTGTTGGTGCTGCTGATCGGGCCGGTCGCGGACACCATCCCGCTGCCCGTGATCGGCGGCCTGTTGTTCGTCATCGCCGGGGAGCTCGCGATGTCCCGGCGCCGGGACATCGTGCTCGAGCTGCGGACCTCGGCCGTCTCGTCGTCCGCGATGGGCGTGACCTTCGTCGCGACGACCCTGCTCCCGCTCCAGCAGGCCGTGTTCATCGGCGCGGTGCTCTCGCTGCTGCTCTACGCGGTGTCCGCGGCGCGGCACGGACGGCTGCAGGCCATGAAGCGGCACGCGACGGGCTGGGAGCTCGTCGACCCGCCGCCTGAGCTGCCGTCGCACGAGGTCACCGTGCTGCACTACGCGGGCGCCGGGTTCTTCGCCGAGGTCGCGCACATCGAGGAGCTCTGGCCGCACGCGTCGCAGTGCCGGGGCGCGGCCGTGGTGCTCAACCTGCGGGCGCTGCCCGAGGTGCCGTCGGCCACGTTCGTGAAGGCGGTCGAGCACCTGGCCGGGCATCTGCGCCGCTACGACAACGTGCTGATCCTGGCGGGCCTGACGCCCGAGTTCATGGTGGTCGCGGACCGCTGCGGCCTGCTCGACGCGGTCGGCCGCACGCACGTGGTCCCGGAGGGCCGGATCCTGTTCTCGTCGCTCGACGAGGCCACCGCGCAGGCCCACGCGTGGGTGGCCACGCACGACACCCCGGACCCCCCGGACGCCCCGTGACCCCCTGCGCTCGCGGGAGGGGGCGTGCCGAAGGGGCGAGGATGGGGGAGTGAGCGTGGAGATCACCGGGGGGCGGCTGCTGGTCGCCTCCCCGCTGCTCGGGGACCCGAACTTCCACCGCACGGTGGTGCTGCTGCTCGACCACGGCGACGAAGGCGCGTTCGGCGTGGTGCTGAACCGGCCGCTCGAGGTGGAGGTCGACGCCGTGCTGCCCGGGTGGCAGGACGTGGTGAGCGTGCCGCGCGGGCTGTTCCAGGGCGGCCCCGTGGGGCTCGACGGCGCGATCGGCGTCGCGGTGGCGGCCGACGAGCCCAGCGTGTTCGTCGACTCCCTCGCCGGGCCGTTCGGGCTCGTCGACTTGGACGCCGATCCGGAGCCGCTGGTCGGGCGGTTCGTCGGGCTGCGGATCTTCGCCGGGCACTCCGGGTGGGGCGCCGGGCAGCTCGAGGACGAGGTGGGCGAGGGGGCGTGGTTCGTCGTGCCGGCCCTGGCGCGCGACGCGTTCGACGCGGACCCCGAGACGCTGTGGAGCCGCGTGCTGCGCCGCCAGGGCGGGGACCTGGCGATGCTCGCGCACTTCCCGACGAACACCGCGCTGAACTGACGGCGCCTGACCGCCTCGGCCTGAGTGCCGCCCCTCCCCGGTGCCGGCTCGCCTCTTCACCCGGTGACAGGCGCCACACACCGAACCGCGCGCAGCGCACTACTCAGGGCCGACGCGACGGGCACTCAGGCCGGTGGGCCGATGGTCCCGGCTCAGGTACAGGCCGCGGGGTTGCACTGGAATCACCGCGGAAGTCACCACTTGGGCCGAGGGGGCCCGACCCTTCTGCGCTCTGGGAGAGCACCATGAACATGCGCAAGTCCGCCAAGTACGCGGCCATCCCTGTCGGTCTGCTCGTCTCGGGCCTGATCGTGGCGCAGTCCTCGTCCGCGGCTTTCACGGCGACGACGACGACGGGCGCCAACTCCTGGACCACGGGCTCGATCGACCTGACGAACGACCACGTCTCGACCGCGGTGTTCACCGAGACCGGCCTGGTGCCGGGATCGCACGGCTCCAAGGACGTCGTGGTCACCTACACCGGCAACGTCGCGTCCGACATCGTGATGTACACGACGACCGGCACCGGCACCGACGCCTTGGCGCAGGCCATCACGATCACCGTCAAGGACGGCGCCACGACGATCTACGACGGCACGCTCGCCGCGTTCGCCGCGCTCGACACGTTCGCCGAGGGCGTCGGCGCCTGGCAGCAGGCCGCCAACGGCTCCAAGACGTACACGATCGACTGGTCCGTCTCCGACGCCGCCCCCGAGGGCGCGACCACCAACGCGGTGTTCGCGTGGGAGGCCCAGTCGGTCACGCCGGCCCCGTGAGACCAGGCGCCCCGCCGCCACCCCCTCCCGCGGCGGGGCGCCTTCCACTCGACGGAGGGAACAGGAGCGCGAGATGGCCGGCGAGCAGACGCAGGAGGTCCCCTGGGGGGTCGACCTGCGCGCGTTCGTGTGCCGGATCGTGCTCGCGGTCGTCGGTGGCTTGGCCGTCTGGCCGCTGATCTTCGCGGCGCTCGGCCATCAGGTCACGACGATCTCGTCGGGCTCCATGGAGCCCGGCATCCGGACCGGGGACGTAGTCGCGTCACGGTCCGTCCCGTTCGACGACGTGCCGGTCGGCGCGATCGTCACGCTCGCCAACCCCGCCTCCGACGGGGGTTCGCTGCTCACGCACCGGGTCGTCGAGCGCACCCCCGCCGGGGAGCTGATCACCAAGGGCGACGCGAACGCCGACCGTGACTCCACGCCCGTGCCGTCCCGCGACGTGTGGCTCGGCGTGCTGCGCGTGCCGTGGGTGGGGCTGCCCGTGGTGTGGGCGCAGCACAGCCAATGGCAC
The DNA here is from genome assembly GCA_023461115.1 of Actinomycetes bacterium. Taxonomy (GTDB): domain Bacteria; phylum Actinomycetota; class Actinomycetes; order Actinomycetales; family Cellulomonadaceae; genus Cellulomonas. The sequence continues at coordinate 7,300 of JAEWOA010000324.1, read as the reverse complement.
CTGCTCGCGGCCCTCGCGATCACGTTCGCGCTGCTCGCGCGGGGCGCCGTGGCCACGCCACTCGTGCCGCGGGGCAACGGAGACGGCGCACAGCCCGCGGGCCGCCGCCTGGCGCCCGCCGCCGCCGCGACCGTGGCCACGATGGTGGTCGTCGCGGTCGTCGTCTCGAACGCGACGTCGTCGTCGGCGGCATTCACCGCGCAGACCGTCGCCGGATCGTCGTCGTGGCAGACCAAGGCCGCGACCGCGTCCTTGGGCCCCTACGGCGACCTCGTCGTCGCGGACGGCGCGTTCCTCTACCAGCGCATGAACGAGACGTCGGGGACGATCGCGTACGACTCGACCGGCCACGGGCTGAACTCGAACTACGTCGGGACGATCGGCCAGACGCTCACGGGCGTGTTCCCGGGCCAGCTCGGCGCGCAGAACTACGGCAACTGGTTCGACGGCGCCGGCGCCGTCGCGTCCAACCGCGTCTACACCGACACCGCCGACTTCACGATCGAGATGTGGGTGCGGGCCGACTCGTGGGAGCAGAACCAGGGCACGAGCGTGGTGGCCGAGCTGCGGACGCCGACCGGGTTCCGTGACCGCTTCTTCTTCCGCTGGGGCAACCTCTACTACCAGGCGGACGAGAACGCGAGCGAGCTCGCGGTCCAGTTCTACCGGCAGACCGACGGGCAGTGGCACTACTTCGCGGTCGCGATGCAGGGCACGCACCTGCGCATCTCGATCGACGGCGCCACCGCGTGGTGGGCGGACGTCCCCGGCCGCGTCACGACGGGGCCCGCGCGGTTCGTCGTCGGCACCGGCATGCAGCCGTACGACGACCCGACCGCGCTCGGCGTCGACGGCTACCGCGGCGGCATCGACGAGCTCGCCCTGTACCGGGTGGCCCTCACGGACGCCCAGCGCCTCGCGCACTACAACGCGGCCACGCCGCGCTAACGAGAGAGGACCGGTGCGGTGCTCCCCGCCACCACCGACGTCAGACGCGTCGAGTTCCACGCCCCCATGCAAGGCAGCCTCGTGCTCACGCACGACGGCAACGACGACGGCCGCTTCGACGCGGCGGTGCGCGCCCTGCTCGACGACGAGCTGACCGGCGGACCGCAACCGATCTCGGTGACCTACGAGACCACGCCCGACCACTTCGAGCGGGCGCAGGGCTCCGCGCTGAGCCTCACCGAGACGCACATCCGGTTCGTCGACGGCGCCACCGTGCCCCTGAGCCAGGTGGTCACGCTGACGTTGTAGCGCGCGCGTGACGCGGCGGCCGCGGCGCGGCCAGCGCGGCGCGCCACAGGTGCATCGCGAGATAGCTGCGGTACGGCGCCGTGCGCCGTGCCCAGACGGCCAACTCCCGGGGCTCGGCGGGGATGCCGAGCGCACGGGCGCCGTTCCGGAGCGCGACGTCCCCGACCAGGATCGTGTCCGGGTGCCGGCACACGCGCATGAGGACGTAGTCGGCGGTCCAGGGGCCGATTCCCTTGACGGCCAGGAGGCTCGCGCGGAGCTCGTCCGGTGGGGCGTCGGGCGTGATGGTGAGGGCGCCGTCCGCGAGCAGCCCCGCGACGCGCTGCACGCTCTCGACGCGTGCGCGTGGCCCGCGCAGCACCTCGGGCGCGCGCTCGGCCAGTGTGGCCATGGTCGGGAACAGGCGCCTGCCCGGCGCGATGTGGGCGGGCGCCGGCTCGCCGAGCGCGTCGACCAGCCCGCTGAGCGCGGTGCGCGCCGCGGCGACCGTGATCTGTTGGCCGATCAGCGCGCGCACCAGCAGCTCGTCGGGCGCCAGAGATCCGGGCACGCGGAGACCGGGCGCCGCGCGGACCGCGCCGGTCAGCTCCGGGTGCGCGGCGAGCGCGTGGTCGATCGCGGCGGAGTCGGCGTCGAGGTCGAACATCGCGCGGACCCGGCGGCGCAGGAGGGCGTCGTCGTCGGCCGTCGTCGTCCGCGACCGCACGACGATGCCCGCGTCCGCCGAGGGAGTCAGCTCGAGCCACGCCGGGCCGCCCGGGAGCAGGAGCACGCGCTCGTACCGCTCGGGCTCGGCCGTCTCCATCCCCGGCGCCGCGCGCGCGGCGAGCCACGCGAAGGTGCTCGCGGAGTCGAACGGCTCGCCGGTGGGCTCGGTGTGCTCGCGCGTGGGCGCGCAGATGGCCCCGCTCACGGCTCGGGCGGCGGGGGCTGCTGGGTGACCACCTCGAGCACCGGCGTCTCGTCGAGGCCCTGGCGGCGCCGGGCGAGCTTGGCGGCCTCGAAGAACAGCTTGAGCCCGGCGCCCAGGATCACCAGGTCCAGCAGGATCTGGATCGACACGGTCATGCGGGAGGCGTCCCCGGCCGCGCTGATGTCACCGAACCCGACCGTCCCGAACACCGTCACCGTGAAGTAGAACGCGTCCAGGCGGCTGAGCTGACCGCCGACGAACTCGCCGGGCAGCGCGGCGTCGAGCACGTAGTAGGTCGCGGCGAAGAGCAGCAGGAACAACGGCGCGACGGTCGCGAGCGCCTGGAACGCGCGGATGTTGGGGTAGGTCGCGCGCAGGATCGCGTTGACCTCGAGCGTCGCGACCGTGCCGAGGCACGCGAGCCCGACAACGAGCACCACGGGCACGGGGACGCCCGCGAGCTCGTCGAGCGGCACCAGGCAGTACGCGGCGACGACGAACGCCGTGATCAGCGCCGATTTTGCGAGTCCGCGCAGCAGCCGTCTGCGCACCGTCCGGTCCATGCCCGCACAGTACGGCGGGCCGCCCACACCGGCACGGGGCCGCGGCCGGTCAGACCGTCCGCAGCCAGTCGGCCATCTCCTCGGAGTCGGCCGGGCCGTCGTCGAGGATCCGCCGGACCGTGACCGGCTGCGCCAGCGGGACGCCGCCGCGCCCGGGCACCGCCGAGACCAGCGCGGCGATCTCGAGCGCGCGCTCCCTCGTCGGGACCGAGACGATCTGGTACCCGGCCACCCACTCGCTGATCTCGCTGAACGGCCCCTCGGTGACGCGCGCGGCCTTGCCGTCGGACCGCACGACGCGCGCCTCGTCGGGGCCCGTGAGGATCTCTCCGCCCACGAGCTCGCCGGAGGCCGCGAGCGTGCGGTTGAGCTCCGTGTAGTAGGCCAAGTGGGCGTCAACCTCGGCGGGCGCCCACTCCTCCATGGGTGTGGAGTCGTCGCCCGGCTGGAAGTCGACGATCAACAGGTAGCGCGGCATGACCACTCCTTGTGCTTGTCTGGCGTGAACACCCTGCTGACGCGCGGACCTGCGCGCAATCGACACGCGCGCCGCGGCTGCTCGGCGTGGAATGCGCTCGGGGCGTGTCGGTGGGCCGGAGTAGAGTGCCGACGTTCCTCCTGGTGAGACTGCCGTCCCGCACGGTGGTCGGTCGCATTCCGTCGCTGTGTCCCGGCACGCAGGCGCCCGGCACGCCGGTGGAGGACGGTCCGTGAGGGGGGTTGCAGTGAGCCGTACGCCGAGCCGCGCGGTGGCGCGCGTGATCGCGGCTGTCGCGATCGCGGCCGCGGTGGGCTCGGGGCTCGTGGCGTGCACGTCCGAGCCGCCCGGGCCGCAGCAGGCCGCGGCGACGCTCGCCGCGGCGCTGTCGTCCGGCTCGTTCGCCAAGGTCGTGTTCACCGGCCCGACCACGCCCGCGGACGCCGCCACCGCGCGGGCCGCGGCGTACGAGGGGCTCGGCGACCGCGCCCCCGAGGTCGTCGTGAAGTCCGCCAAGCAGGACGCCGACGACGAGGACTCCGCGACCGCGACGCTCGCGTTCACGTGGGACCTGGACCCGCGCGGCGCCGGCGACGAGTGGCGGTACACCACCACCGTCCACCTCGAGCGCGACGCCGCAGACGAGTCCGTCTGGCAGACCGCGTGGCGCTCGGCGCTCCTGGCGCCCGACCTGGCGCCCGACGAGACGCTGACACTCACGCGCGAGCGGGCCCGCCGCGCGGAGGTGCTCGGGGCGGACGACGAGCCGATCGTCGAGCCGCGGCCCGTGCACCGCATCGGAGTCGACAAGACGCGGGTGGCCGCCGGCGCGCAGGACGCGGCGGCGCGTGGGCTCGCCGCCGCGCTGGACCTGGACGCCGAGGAGTACGCCGCGCGCGTGGCCGCGGCCGGGCCCAAGGCGTTCGTCGAGGCGATCGTCGTGCGCGACGGCGACAAGGCGTACGACATCGGGGCGCTCGCCGCGCTGCCGGGCGTCAACGCCGTCGCCGACTCGCTCCCGCTCGCGCCCACCCGCACGTTCGCGCGCGCGATCCTGGGGACGGTGGGCGACGCGACCGCCGAGGCGATCGAGAAGTCGGACGGAGCGATCGTCGCGGGCGACCTCACTGGCCTGTCGGGCCTGCAGCGCCAGTACGACGCGCAGCTGCGGGGCCGCGCGGGCCTCGAGGTGGAGGCGCGCAACCCCGACGGGAGCGCCAAGCGCGTGCTGTTCCGCACGGACCCGGTGGCCGGGCAGCCGTTGCGGACCACGCTGGACCTCGGGCTGCAGCTCTCCGCCGAGCAGATCCTCGCGGGGGTGGGGCCCGCGTCCGCGATCGTCGCGATCCAGCCGTCCACGGGCAACGTGCTCGCCGCGGCCTCAGGCGCCGGCGGCGACGGGATGGCGACCGCGACGCTCGGCCAGTACGCGCCGGGCTCCACGTTCAAGGTGGTGAGCGCGCTCGCGTTGCTGCGCTCCGGGCTGACGCCGTCGAGCACGGTGGCCTGTCCGCCGTCCGTCGTCGTCGACGGGCGCACGTTCAACAACTTCCCCGACTACCCCGCGGCGCGCCTGGGCGCCATCCCGCTGGCCACCGCGTTCGCCCACTCGTGCAACACCGCGTTCATCTCGCAGCGCGAGGCGGCGCCCCAGTCCGCGCTGATCGACGCGGCGGGCTCGCTGGGCCTCACGTCGCAGGACCTCGGCTTCTCCGCGTTCCTCGGGGCCGTTCCCGCCGACTCGGACGGCACCGACCACGCCGCCACCATGATCGGGCAGGGGCGTGTCCTCGCGTCACCGCTGGGGATGGCGACCGTCGCGGCGTCAGTCGCGCACGGCGGAACGGTGACGCCGCGGCTCGTCGTCAACCCGCCCGCGGACGGCGCGACTCCGTCGCCCACCGGCGACGCGTCGCAGGACGACGACGCCTCGTCGCCGGCCGAGGGCGACGACGAGGCGCCGGCGCGCGCCCACGTGGACCTCACGGGCGACGAGGCCGCGCAGCTCAGGGAGCTCATGCGGGGAGTCGTGACCGTGGGTGGCGCCTCGTTCCTCGGGGACGTCCCGGGCGACCCGGTGCTGGCCAAGACCGGCACCGCGCAGTTCGGCCCCGCGGACAACCTGCAGAACCACGTGTGGATGATCGCCGTGCACGGGGACCTGGCGGTCGCGGTGTTCGTCGACGTCGGCGAGTACGGCTCCACCACCGCAGGCCCGCTGCTCGAGCGCTTCCTGCGCGCCGCCGGTTAGCCTGCCTCGCGGCGGCGCGCTCGTCGGCCGCCTCGTCTTGTCGTCGGGCAGCCGGCGCAGCGATAAGGAGAACGCAATGCGGGTCGTCGTCACGGGTGGCAGCGGGAAGCTCGGGCGCGCCGTCGTCGCGCACCTCGCGTCCCACGGGTGGGAAGTCGTCAACGTGGACACCGCTCCGCCGCCCGCGGACGCGCCCGGCTCCTGGACTCGCGTGGACCTCACGGACCTGGGCCAGGTGGTCGAGGCGTTGTCGGGCATCGACGACCGGTACCACCGGGTGGACGCCGTGGTGCACCTGGCCGCGATCCCGGCGCCCGGGCTGCAGCCGAGCGGCGCGACGTTCCAGAACAACGTCGTCGCCACCCACCACGTGTTCCACGCCGCCAAGCTGCTCGGCATCCGGAACGTCGTGTGGGCCTCGTCGGAGACCGTGCTGGGCCTGCCGTTCGTCGTGCCGCCGCCCTACGCCCCGCTCGACGAGGACTACGCGGTGCGGCCCGAGAGCACGTACTCGCTCGGCAAGGCCGTCGAGGAGGAGATGGCGCGGCACTTCACGCGGTGGGACCCCGAGCTCAAGCTCGTCGGCCTGCGGTTCTCCAACGTGATGGCCGAGGCGGACTACGCGGGCTTCCCGTCCTTCACCGCCGAGGGGCGCAAGTGGAACCTGTGGAGCTACATCGACGCGGTCGACGGCGCCGAGCTGGTGCGCCTCGCGCTCGAGAGCGACCTACGCGGGTTCGAGGCGTTCATCGTCGCGTCCCCCGACAACGTGCTGGGCCTGCCGTCCGCGGACCTGCTCGCCGAGCACTTCCCGGGAGTCCGTCTGACGCGGCCCGTCGAGGGCGACGAGACGCTGCTGGGCATCGGCAAAGCGCGCCGGCTCCTGGGCTGGGACCCGCGGCGCTCGTGGAAGCAGTTCGCCTGAGGCGTCCCGGTCCCGGACATGCGAGAAGGTCGGCCGGTCCCTGACCCCGGTCGACCTTCTCGATGGCGCCTATCCGGTGGCGCCGGGCTCGTCAGCTCAGCGGAAGAAGACCGCGGAGTAGAGCCAGCCGTTGGCCGCGACGGCGCCGACCTGCATGGTGGTGGCGTTGGTGCGCAGCATCTGGGCGTTGTGGGAGGGCGACTTCGACCAGGCCTTGACGATCGACTTGGCGGAGCCGTTGCCGACGCAGCCGACGATGTTGTCCTTGCCGGAGTGCCAGATCGCGCCGGCCTGGGCCATGGTCGCGGAGTGCCCGACGAGCACGGTGCTGCGGGAGATCGACAGCGCGGGCAGGCCCTTGGCGGCGCGGTAGGCGTTGATCTCGGCGCCGACCTCGGCGACCTTGGCCTCGGAGCCCTTGGCGCCGGTGGTGCACGTCTTGGTCGCGGTGTTGGTGGTGGAGCGCAGGACCGTGGTGGTCGCCTTCTTGGTGGCGGTGGTGGCCTTGGCGGCGGACTTGGAGCTGGTCGCGGCCTTGGCGGCCTTCTTGGCGGGCGCGGGGGCCGTCACGGACTTGGCGACCTGCTCGATCTGGGTGGCGGCGGCGGTGGCCTTGGCCTTCTTGGTGGCGGCGTCGGCCTGCGCGACGGCCTGCTCGAGCGCGGGCAGCGAGTTGGCGGCGTCGCGCAGCTCGGACTGGGAGGCGTCGTCGGAGGCCAGGACGTGGGAGACGGTGCGCACCGCGGTGTCGAGCTTGCCGCGGGTGGCGGCGTCGGCGTCGGTGGCGGCGGCCAGGACCTCGGAGGAGTGCTTGAGGTTGGCGTCGGCGGCGGCGCGGGTGCGGGCGATCGAGCGCTCCTGGGCCACCTGCGCGGCGCGGATGTCGGAGGCGGTGCGCTGCACGGCGTCGGTC
>JAEWOA010000323.1 GCA_023461115.1 Actinomycetes bacterium | reverse complement strand
TCCTCGGGCAGGTCGATCCCGGAGGTCGCGAGCCGCGCCCGCAGATCACGTGGCGTGTAGATCGAGTTGTTGGTGAGCACCAGGAACGGGCGCTCACGCTCGCGCAGCGCGCGCACGAAGTCGGCGGGTGGTGGGGTTGGGAGGAAGCGGCGGCCTGGGCCGGGGTGGGTGCCCAACGAGCATGGCGCGTGGGCGATGCTCGTGGTGCCTGTCGTCGTCGGGTCGCTCCTGACGGCCGCGACCTGGCGCAACGGGCTCTTGCTGCTCGCGTGGCTCGCGGCCTACCTCGCGTTCCACGCCACCGGGCTGTGGCTGCGGGCGGCTCGCCGGGCGCGGTACTGGCCGGCGGTGCGCGCCTACGGGGTGCTCGTCGCGGTGCTCGGCGGTGCGCTCGTGGCCTCCGCTCCCGCGCTGCTGCGCTGGGCGCCGGTGTACGCCGTGCTGCTGGCGACGAGCCTGTGGTGCTCGGCCCGACGAGCCGACCGGTCGTGGCTCAACGACGCGGTGACCGTCGCGGCCGCCATGCTCATGACGATCGTCGCGGCGGGCCTGGGCCACTCCGGGGCTCCCAGCGCGGTCGCGCCACTCGGCGCGACATGGGTGCCGCCTGGCGCTGGCGACCCCGCGGCCTGGGCCGTCACCGCGGTGCTCGCGGCCTACTTCCTGGGCACCGTGCCGTACGTCAAGACGCTCATCCGCTCGCGCGGCGACGCGCACGTGCTGCGCGTCTCGATCGGCTACCACCTGGCCCTCGTCGTGCTCGCGGTGTGCGTGGCCGCCGACGAGCTGGCGGACGTGGCGCGCTATGGCTCGGGCGGAGTTGACCCCGCCGGCGTCTGGGCGGCCGCGCTGCTGGTGGTCGTCGCGCTCGGGCTGCTCGCGCGCGCCGTCCTGGTGCCGCGGCGGCGGCCCTGGCCGAGCGCCAAGTCCATCGGGCTGGGCGAGATCGCCGCGACGATCGTCGTCACCATCGCGGCGCTGCTGACGCCCGCGCTGCTCGCGGCGCCGCAGGCCGTCTAGCCCGCAGGCCGTCTAGCCCCCGGGTCCCGAGGCAGCGTCAGAACGAGACCTGCGGGGCCTGGCGGACCTCGGGGTCGGTGACCTCGAAGTACTCGGCCTGCTCGAAGTGGAACATGCCCGCGATGACGTTCGTCGGGAACGTCTCGATCTTGGTGTTCAGGCCGCGGACGTTCGCGTTGTAGAACCGACGGGCGGCGGCGATGCGGTCCTCGGTGGTGGTGAGCTCGGCCTGCAGCTGCTGGAAGTTCTCACTCGCGCGGAGCACCGGGTAGTTCTCCGCCACCGCGAACAGCCGGCCCAGCGCCTGGGTCAGCACGTTCTCCTGCTGCGCTTGCTCCGCGACGCTCGACCCCGCGCCCGCGGCGGCCGCTCGCGCCTGCGTCACCTCGTCGAACACCGCGCGCTCGTGCGCTGCGTAGCCCTTGACGGTCTCGACGAGATTCGGGATCAAGTCGTGCCGCCGGTGGAGCTCGACGTCGATCTGGCGCCACGACTCCTGCACCAGGTTCCGCAGCCGAACCAGGCCGTTGTACTGCGCGATCGCCCAGATGACGGCGATGACGACCACCACCGCGACGATGAGGCCGACGATCTGACCACCGGTCATGGCACTGTCCTTCCGAGGGGTTGTGGGCAGCCTAGCGCCGGGCCAGGGACGCGTTCATCGGCGCGCTACCGGGTGATCGGGTCGTGCCCGTGGTCGAGCCAGATGTGCCGGGGCACCGAGTCGGCGATCGCGGCCAGCAACGCGATCCGGTGGTCGAGCGCCGCGACGTCCGTGCGCCCAGGCGTCCACGACAGCAGCGTCGCGCCCTCGATGCGCCACGCCTGGCGGCCCGGCTCGCGCAGCAGCCGCTCGATCAGCCGGGGGTGCAGGATCGCGTGGCCCACCGCCAGGTCGGACGCGCGCACGTTGTAGGACTTGTTGAACGCGTCGGACTCGACGTCGAGGTCGTGCGCGCCGAACGCGGTCGCGATCCGGGAGAACACGCTCTCGGGCGACACCTGAAGATCGGGCAACGCCGCCGGCAGGTCGAGCGCGATCACGTGGAACGAGTGCGTCGTCGTGTCGCGCTCGCCCTTGGAGTTCGTCGAGTGCGTCTCGTACGAGTACGCGAACGACGCGAGCCGCCAGCCCAGGTGTGCGCCCGCGACGACCTCGTCGATCCGCTCGTTGTCCCCGCTGTTGTTGAACGGCTCCCCGCGCCACCGGTACGCCAGCGAGCGGTCGGGCGGCAGGCGGCGCCAGTCGCGCGCCGCGACCCACGCCGTGATCGCCTCCTGGCGCTTCTTGTTGGACAGGTAGCCCCAGACGAGCAGGCCGATCATCGCCGCGACACCGACGACGAACAGCATGACCATGCCCACTCCCCCTGCGACCGCCACCCCGACCTCCGGCCCGACCATGCGCCCCCCTGCCCTCTGCGTGCCGCCGACGGATGGCGGTGCGCGCAACCTACTGCAGGCCGAGGTCCACGAGGGTGAACAGCGCGAAGTACGGCACGCCGAGCGCCTCGATCTTGGCCTGCGCGCCCGTCGCACGGTCGACGATCACCGCGACGCCGCGCACGTCCGCGCCCGCCTCGCGCGCAGCCTCGACCGCCATGATCGGCGAGCCGCCCGTGGTGGACGTGTCCTCCAGCACGACGACCCGGCGGCCCGCGATGTCCGGGCCCTCGATGCGGCGCTGCATGCCGTGGGCCTTGGCCTCCTTGCGGACGACGAACGCGTCGAGGTCCTGCCCGCGGCTGGCGGCGGCGTGCAGCAGGCTGGTGGCCACCGGGTCCGCGCCGAGCGTCAGCCCGCCGACAGCGTCGATCTCCGCGGTGCCGAGGCCGTTCTCCTCCAGCATGTCGAGCATCAGGTGGCCGATCAGCGGGGCCGCGCGGTGGTGCAGCGTGGCGCGGCGCAGGTCGACGTAGTAGTCGGCCTCGCGTCCCGAGGACAGCGTGACCTTCCCGTGCACGACGGCGAGGTCCTTGATCAACTGGATGAGCTGCTGGCGGGGCGATGCGGCAAGTTCAGTCACTCGACGAACGCTACCCGCTGCTCCCCACCCCTCCCGCGAGTTCGTCGGCGTTCGTCGAGGTCGTCGGAGATCTCCGACGAACTGGGCGGTCTCCGACGAAGTCGGCGGTCAGGGGGTGTCGTCTGGCGACTCCAGGCCGCGGCGGTAGCGGCCGACCGCGCGGATCGCCGAGCGCGGGGCCAGGCGGGCCGCGGCCGCGACCGTGCGGTAGCGCAGGCTCGGGGTGGAGATCACCGCGCCGCGGCGCACGTCCGCGAGGGCCGTGGCCACCACGTCCTCGGCGTTGAGCCACGCGATCTCGGGGTACGACGACACGTCGATGCGGCCGCGCTCGTGGAACTCGGTGTGCACGAACCCGGGGCACAGCGCCGTCGCAGTGACGCCCGTGCCCTTGAACTCCACCGCGAGCCCCTCGGTGAACGTGCGGACCCACGCCTTGTGCGCGGAGTACGTCCCCGACGCGAGCAGGGACGCGATCGACGACACGTTGAGGATCGCCCCGCGCCCGCGGCCCACCATCGCGTCGGCGGCCGCGTGCGAGAGCACCAGGACCGCGCGGACCATGATGTCGAGCGCGCGCTCCTCGGCCTCCAGGTCGCCGCCCACGAACTTCTGGTTCAGCCCCAGGCCCGCGTTGTTGACCAGCAGGCCCACGGGGTCCTCGTCGGAACGCAGCCGCTGTGCGACGCGCGCCACCTGCGCGCGGTCCGTCAGGTCCGCCGGCAGCACCTCGGCACGCACGCCCGCGGCGGCCTCGAGCTGCGCGGCCAGCCTGCGCAGGCGTTCCTCGTCGCGCGCCACGAGCACGACATCGTGCTTGGCGGTGGCCAGCTGCCACGCGAACTCCAGGCCCAGTCCGGCGCTCGCGCCGGTGATCAGTGCTGTCCCCATGCGGCCACCCTACGAAACACCCCCGCCTCTCCACAGCCATGCCCGCCGACGAGCCCGTGTGTCAGACGCTCCGCTTAGGGTGGGCGCGTGAATCCGGCCGACGAGTACCCGCCCGACGAGCCGCCGTACGACCCGTTCTACGACGACGCGCCGCCGGACGACGATGGGTGGGCGGGGACGTCGTCGCACGCGGGCTCGGACGCCGCGCGACGCTCGTCGACGACTGGCGCCCCCACGGCCGGCACGCTGATCAGCGCGGCCCCCGCGGAGCTTCGGGCGGTCCGGCGGCCGTCGTCGCCCACGCCTCCCGACGACGGCCCGCGGCCCGACTCGCTCGACGTGCTGCGCCGCGTGTGGGGGTACGACGCGTTCCGTGGGGACCAGGCGCAGATCGTCGAGACGCTCGTGGGCGGCGGCGACGCGCTCGTGCTCATGCCCACGGGCGGCGGCAAGTCGCTGTGCTACCAGGTGCCGGCGCTCGTGCGGCCGGGCACGGGCATCGTCGTCTCGCCGCTGATCGCGCTCATGCAGGACCAGGTGGACGCGCTGTCCGCGCTGGGCGTGCGCGCCGGGTTCCTGAACTCGACGCAGCAGGGCTGGGAGCGGCGGCAGGTCGAGGACGCGTACCTCGCGGGCGAGCTGGACCTGCTGTATCTGGCGCCCGAGCGGCTGCGGGTGCCGGAGACGGTGGAACTGCTGGAGCGCGGGCGCATTGCGCTGTTCGCGATCGACGAGGCGCACTGTGTGTCCCAGTGGGGCCACGACTTCCGGCCCGACTACCTGCAGCTCTCGCTGCTGCACGAGCGCTGGCCCGACGTCCCGCGCATCGCGTTGACCGCGACGGCAACCGACGCGACGCGGCGCGAGATCCTCACGCGGCTGCAGCTCGACGACGCGCGGCAGTTCGTCGCGAGCTTCGACCGGCCCAACATCCAGTACCGCATCGCGCCCAAGGACAACCCGCGCGCGCAGCTGCTGGACCTGCTGCGGGCCGAGCACGAGGGGGACGCGGGCATCGTCTACTGCCTCTCGCGCTCGTCGGTGGAGCAGACCGCGGCGTGGCTCGTCGAGCAGGGCGTGCGCGCGCTGCCGTACCACGCGGGCCTGGACCGCGGCGTGCGGGCGCGCAACCAGTCGACGTTCCTGCGTGAGGACGGCGTCGTGATGGTCGCGACCATCGCGTTCGGCATGGGCATCGACAAGCCCGATGTGCGCTTCGTCGCGCACGTCGACCTGCCGAAGTCGGTCGAGGGCTACTACCAGGAGACGGGTAGCGCGGGCCGCGACGGCCTGCCGGCGACGGCCTGGCTCGCCTACGGTCTGCAGGACGTCGTGCAGCAGCGCCGCATGATCGACCAGAGCCCCGGCGACCTCGCGCACCGGCGGCGCATGCAGTCGCACCTCGACGCGATGCTCGCGCTCTGCGAGACGGTGCACTGCCGGCGGCAGAACCTGCTCGGCTACTTCGGCCAGCCGAGCGAGCCGTGCGGCAACTGCGACACCTGCCTCGAGCCGCCGGCGGCGTGGGACGGCACGGTGCCCGCGCAGAAGCTGCTCTCGACGGTCGTGCGGCTGCAGCGCGAGCGCCGGCAGCAGTTCGGCGCCGGCCACCTCATCGACATCCTGCGCGGCAAGCGCACGCCGCGCGTCGAGCAGTACGGCCACGATTCGCTCGCGACGTGGAGCATCGGCGCCGAGCTGAGCGATGCGCAGTGGCGCAGCGTCGTGCGGCAGCTGCTCGCCCAGGGGCTGTTGCAGGCGCAGGGCGAGTA
>JAEWOA010000322.1 GCA_023461115.1 Actinomycetes bacterium | reverse complement strand
GGGTGCGCCGTGTGGGCAGGCGCCGCAGGCGCGGGGCCCGCGAGGTGCGCGACGGCGCCGACGTCGGCCTGTGCGGCGGCACGCTCGGCCTCGCGGATGGCGCGGCGGGTCAGGGGCGCAGCCGAGGTCGACTCAACGGCCACGACGCCTCCCTTCCACCCACAGATCGGGTGCCCGGCATCACGCCCTGGCACCCGCGATCACGAAACCATAACGGCAGTTGAACACGCTTCCAAGACCCTGGACGAATGTCCAATCCGCCCCGAACGCCCTCAACGCAGCGACACGCCGACGACACGCCGGGGAATGCGCCCGGTCGGCCGACACCTCGCGCCGCGAGCGCCCCACAAACACGGACATCCGGAACGGATCGGACGCGCCACCGGCCCTGTGAAGGTTTGGTGCCACTTCCTCACTAATTCACCGCCCGGACTACTACGACACCCCTGGCGTTCCCCGCTGCATCGCGTCCCGCACCTCACCGACCAGCTCCTCGAGGATGTCCTCCAGGAACACGACGCCGAGCGTCTGCCCGTCGGCGTCCACGCGCGCCAGGTGTGCGCCACTTCGCTGCATCGCGGCGAGCGCCTCCTCGACCTCGTCGTCGGGCGCGACCACCGCCAACGCGCGCACACGCCACGGCGGCACGGGCTCGGTCCGGCTGTCCGCGTCGGCGTACAGCACGTCCTTGAGGTGCAGGTACCCGACGACGTGCCCGTCGTCGAGCACGGGGAAGCGCGAGAAGCCCGTCTTGGTGACCAGGCGCTCGACCTGTTCGGGCGTGCAGTCGCCGCCGATCGTGACCAGGCCCGCCGACGGCACCATGACGTCGCCCGCCGTGCGGTCGGAGAACTCGATGGCGCCTGCCAGGAGCCCTTGTGCGTCGTCGAGCAGACCCTCGGCCTGCGAGCGCTCGACGATCGACTGCACCTCCTCGGCCGTGAACGCGGACGCGACCTCGTCCTTGGGCTCGACGCCCGACAACTTGAGCGCGCCGTTCGCGATCCAGTTGAGGCCGACGATCACGGGCCGCACGACGCGCGCGACGAACACCAGCGGCGGGCCGAACAGGAGCACCGCGCGGTCGGGGCCCGAGACCGCCAGGTTCTTGGGCACCATCTCCCCGAGCACCACGTGCAGGTACACGACGATGCCGAGCGCGACGACGAACGCGATCGGATGCGTCCACTCCGGGCCCACGCCCAGCGCGTGCAGCGGCGCCTCGACGAGGTGCGCGATCGCCGGCTCGGCGACCACACCGAGGCTCGTCGAGCACACGGTGATGCCGAGCTGCGCGCACGCGAGCATCAGCGAGACGTTCTCCATGGCCCACAGCACGGTGCGCGCGCGGCGGTCGCCGGCGGCCGCGCGGGGCTCGATGGAGGACCGGCGCGCGGAGATGATCGCGAACTCGGCGCCGACGAAGAACGCGTTGGCGGCCAACAGCCCGATGGCCAGGACGAGTGCGACCGAGCTGCTCATCGCTCCCCCTCGTCCTGCGCCGGGGCCGCGGAGGCGTCCACGGCCTCCCACGCGCGCACCCGCTCGACGCGCCGCCCGGCCATCTGCTCGACGCGCAGGCGCACGCCGTCGGCCACGACCTCGTCGCCGACCTCGGGCACGCGCCCGAGCAGCAGCATGATGAGTCCGCCGAGGGTCTCGTAGGGGCCGTCGTCGGGGACGGCGAGCCCCGTGGTCTCGGCGAGCTCGTCGGGCCGGGTCACGCCGGGCAGGTGCCAGGCCCCGTCGGCGGACCGCGCGGCCACCGCGCGTCGGCGGTCGTGCTCGTCGGCCACGTCCCCGACGAGCTCCTCGACGACGTCCTCGAGCGTCACCACGCCCGAGGTCCCGCCGTACTCGTCGACGACGACCGCGAGCTGCATGCCTTGGCTGCGCAGCTCGACGAGCAGCGGCCCGAGGTGGACGGTCTCGGGGACGCGCGGCGCGTCGTCCATGATCGCTGCGGCCGGCACCTCGTCGCGCCGCTCGTAGGGGACGCCGACCGCGCGGCGCAGGTGCACGAGGCCGACGATGTCGTCCGACGAGTCGCCGATCACCGGGAACCGCGAGTGCCCGGTGCGCCGCGCGAGCGCGACGACCTCGCTCGCGGTGTCGTCGCGGCGCACGGCGACCATGCGCTGACGGTCGGTCATGACGTCGACCGCGGTGAGCCCGCCGAAGTCGATCGAGTTGGTGAGCAGGGTCGCGGTGCTCTCGTCGAGCGTGCCGACCTCGGCCGAGCGCTTGACGAGCGCCGCGAGCTCCTGCGGCGACCGCCCACCGGACAGCTCCTCGCGCGGCTCGACGCCGACGCGCCGCAGCAGCGCGTTGGCGCTGCCGTTGAAGAACGCGATCAGCGGGCGCAGCGCGCGCGTGAACCCGCGCTGCAGCGGCGCCACCGAGCGCGCGGTGCGCAGCGGCCGCGCGATCGCCAGGTTCTTGGGGATGAGCTCGCCGACGACCATCGAGAACCCGTTGACCAGCACGATCGCGGCCAGCACGGCGATGACGGTCGCGAGGCTCGCGCTGACCGTGGAGTCCCCGAAGGCCGACTCGACGAGCCGCTGGACCGCGGGCTGCGTCGTGTAGCCGAGCAGCACCGTGGTGGCGGTGATGCCCACCTGGGCCCCCGACAGCTGGGTGGACAGCGAGCGCAGCGCGGCGAGGACGGACTGGCCGCGCTTGTCGTCGTGCGGCGTCTGCTTCTGGACCACACCCGGGTCGAGCGTGACGAGCGCGAACTCGGCGGACACGAACAGCGCCGTGCCGAGCGTCAGCACGACGCCCAATCCGACCAGCAGCCATTCGGTCAGCATCGCGGGCTCCGCCCGCTCGTCGGACTATCGATCGATCGCGGGCGTGGCCCGCCGGTACTTGAGCCGCTCATGGTGCCCGCCATCATAGGTGTCCCTATGCCACGCTGACCCTATGACGACCATCAGCGGCGCTGGCAGCACCAAGTCGGTCACCGTCCTCGTCGTGGAGGACGAGCCCTCGATCGCGCAGGCGATCGCCCGACGCCTGTCGGCGGAGGGGTGGACGGTCGAGGCGGTCGGCGACGGCCCGGGCGGGGTGGCGGCCGCGTCGCGGCTGCGGCCCGACGTGGTGGTGCTCGACGTGATGCTGCCGGGCCTCGACGGGCTCGAGGTGTGCCGCCGGATCCAGGCGGAGCGCCCGGTGCCGGTGCTGATGCTCACGGCGCGCGACGACGAGACGGACATGCTGATCGGCTTGGGCGTGGGCGCCGACGACTACATGACCAAGCCGTTCTCGATGCGCGAGCTGGTGGCGCGCACCAAGGCGCTGCTGAGGCGCACCGAGCGCGCCGCGCGCGTGCTCGAGCTGCAGGCGGCCGCGGAGCCCGAGCCGCCGCTGGTGATCGGGGACGTCGTGATCGACGGCGCGCAACGGCGCGTGTCCCGCGCGGGCGAGCAGGTGCACCTCACGCCCACCGAGTTCGACCTGCTGGTGGCGCTCGCGACGAGCCCGCGCACGGTCCTGACGCGCGAGCGGCTGCTCGCGGAGGTGTGGGACTGGGTGGACGCGAGCGGCACGCGGACGGTCGACTCACACGTCAAGGCGCTGCGGCGCAAGCTCGGCGCGGACCTGATCCGGACGGTCCACGGGGTGGGCTACGCGTTCGAGCCGGCGCCGACCGGCTCGGATGGCTGAGGGGATGCCGCCGCTCGTCGGCTCCGGCGCGGCGCCGAGGCACGTGCGCGGCGAGCCGGTGCGCACGCGCCTGGACGTGCGTCCGCTGGACCGCTTCCGGTCGATCAAGACCAAGCTCGGCGTGCTCGTCGCCGCGACGGTGACGCTCGCGTCCTTCGTCACGTGGATCGGGTTGTCGCGCGCGCACCTGGGCCCGTCGCGCACGCTCCCGATCGCGATCATCGTGTCCCTGATCGTCACCCAGATCCTGGCGCGGGGCATGACGTCGCCGCTGCGGGAGATGACGCACGCGGCCCGGCGCATGGCCGAGGGCGACTACTCGCAGCGCGTGCGGGCCACGAGCAACGACGAGGTGGGGCAGCTCGCGGACGCGTTCAACACCATGTCCGACGACCTGCAGCAGGCGGACACGTACCGGCGCGAGCTCATCGCGAACGTGTCGCACGAGCTGCGGACGCCGGTGACCGCGCTTCAGGCGCAGCTCGAGAACATCGTCGACGGGGTGAGCCAGGCCGACCCACAGACGCTCGAGGCCGCGCTCGCGCAGACCGAGCGGCTGGGCCGCCTGGTGACGACTCTGCTGGACCTCTCGCGCCTCGAGGCCGGCGATGCGCCGCTGGAGATCACCGAGGTGCGGCTGGCGGACTTCCTGCAGGAGGCGGCTGACGGCGCCGCGCTCGTCGAGGCGGACAAGCACCTGTCGTTCCCGGTGGAGGTCGATCCGCCCGACCTCGTCGTGCCGGCGGACCCCGAGCGCCTGCACCAGGTGATCGCGAACCTCCTGCACAACGCGGTCCGGCACTCGCCGCCGGACCAGGAGGTGCGGCTCGTCGCGTGCCGTGTGGGCGCCGATGTGCGCATCGACGTCGTCGACCACGGCCCGGGGATCTCACCCGAGCAGCGCCCGCACGTGTTCGAGCGGTTCGTGCGCGGCAACACGCCCGCGACCACGGGGCAGCGGTCGACGGGCGGCACGGGCATCGGCCTGGCGATCGTGCGGTGGGCTGTCGAGCTCCACGGCGGCCGCATCGAGGTGGCCGACGTGCCCGAGGGCTGCACGATGAGGGTGACGCTGCCGGGCTTCACGGCCCCGCGCACCGGGCTCCCTTTGTTCTACCGGGACTAGAATTACCGACGAGAAACGCGCTACGCTCGCGACCATGAGCGCACCCGCCAGCCTCGCCACCAGGCCCGACGTCGACGCGGGCCTGGTCCGCTTCGACCACGTCTCCAAGTCCTTCGGCGCGGGCAAGGACATCGTGCGCGCCGTCGACGACCTCTCGTTCGACGTCCTGCCGGGCCGCGTGACGGGCTTCCTCGGCCCCAACGGCGCGGGCAAGACCACGACGCTGCGCATGGCGCTCGGCCTCGTGCGGCCCAGCTCGGGCGCCGCGACGATCGGCGGAGTCGCGTACGGGCAGCTCGATCTCCCCGCGCGGACCGTGGGCGCCGCGCTCGAGGCCGCGAGCTTCCACCCCGGCCGCACCGCGCGCGACCACCTGCGCGTGTACGCGCCGCAGGCCGGCGTCCCCGACAAGCGCGCCGACGAGGTGCTCGAGATCGTCGGGCTCGCGCCGTTCGCCAAGCGCCGCGTCGGCGGCTTCTCGCTCGGCATGCGCCAACGCCTCGCGCTCGCGACCACGCTCCTGGGCGACCCCCGCGTGCTGCTGCTCGACGAGCCCGCCAACGGCCTGGACCCCGAGGGCATCGCGTGGCTGCGCACGTTCCTGCGGGCGCTCGCCGCGCAGGGCCGCACAGTCCTCGTCTCGAGCCACGTGCTGTCCGAGGTGCAGCAGACCGTCGACGACGTCGTGATCATCGCGCGCGGCAGGCTCGTGCACGCGTCGCCGCTGCCCGAGCTCGCCGCGCTGGCGCGCCGGCGCGTGCGCGTGGCCTCGCCGGACGTCGCCGGCCTGCGCGCGCTCGTCGAGCGCGCGGGCTGGACGCTCGACGAAGGCGGCGCGCCACCACCGGACGCCACGCTCGAGCTCCTCGACGTCGACCCCGCGACGGTCGGGGCCGCGGCGCACGCCGCGCGCGTCGAGCTCCACCTGCTCGCGAGCCACGACGTCGGGCTCGAGCAGGTCTTCCTCCAGCTGACGGGCGGGTCCCACTGATGAGCACGTCGACGACGACACCGACGGGCTCGCTGATCGGCACCGCCTTCGTCGCGGAGTACCGCAAGCTCGTCACCACCCGGCTGTGGTGGATCCTGCTGCTCTGCATGGCGGCGTACATGGCGTTCCTCGCGGGCGTCCTGGGCTGGGCGCTCACGCAGGCGCCGGACCAGGCCACGGGCGGCATGGGCGGGGGCGGCGAGGCCGTCGACCTGACGCCCGAGAGCGTCGTGCGGACGGTCTACACCATCGCCGTCTCGTTCGGGTACGTGTTCCCGCTCCTGGTGGGCACGCTCGCGATGACCTCGGAGTTCCGCTACCAGACGATCACCCCGACGCTGCTCACCGAACCGAGCCGCACGCGCCTGCTCGTCGCGAAGCTCGGCTCGAACGGCGTGCTCGGCGCCCTGTTCGGCGCGGTCGGCACGCTCGCGTGCGTCGCGGTGGGCGGCGGGCTGCTCGCGCTGCTCGGCGAGTCCACCTTCCTGGGCGACGCCGACACCTGGGTCACGCTCGCCAAGTCGGTCCTCGCCCTCGCGGTCTGGGCGCTCGTCGGCGTCGCGCTCGGCAGCGTCCTGACGCACCAGGTCGCCGCGATCGTCGTCGTGCTCGCGTTCACGCAGTTCGTCGAGCCCGTGCTGCGTGTGGTGCTGGCCTTCACGTCGTGGGGGAAGGACATCGCGATGTACCTCCCCGGCGCCGCGGGCGAGGCGATCTCGGGCGGCAGCTTCTACGCCGCGACGGGCGTGGTCGGGATGCTCGAGTGGTGGCAGGGACTCGGAGTCCTGCTGGCCTACGTCGCGGTGCTCGCGGGCATCGGGCGGGCCACCACGTTGCGCCGCGACATCACCTGACGACGACGGCCGCCCGGCCGCACGTGATTTCGCGCACATTCCGCGAGGAATGACAATTCGGGCGCATTGCGAGCCCGGCGGGCGCGTTTTCATGGCGCCGCCACCACAAGCGCGCGAGCCGGCGCATGGCGCCGAGTTGTGACCTCCCACACCAGCGCCAGAGCCAGCCTTTGACTCGCCCTCAGGTGCGCCTTGCCCGCGGTTGACCCGCGCCCGAAAGCCGCGCGATCTGGGGCTCCACGAGTGGCACGGGAGGCGGTCGCGCACGCGCGCACCGCGTAGTGTTGTCATCAACAGAACCGGCAACGACGCGGCTGTCACGCCGCAGCGGAAGTGGGCGATCCTCGCGTGTCCCAGAAGGCTGAGCCAGCGCAGACGCGCGCCGATTTCGGCGCGAACGAATGGCTCGTGGACGAGTTGTACGAGCAATACCTGAAGGACAAGAACTCGGTCGACCCCGCGTGGTGGGACTTCTTCGAGGGCTACAAGCCGGACGGTGACGCCGACGCCCCCGCGAACGGATCAGCCGCCGCCGCTCCGCGCGCCGCGACGATCGCGCAGCCGGCCGCCCCCGCTCCCGCGTCCTCCACGTCCGCGCCCGTCACCTCCGCGTCCTCCTCTGCGTCCGCCGCCCCCGTGCCCGCTCCCGTGCCCGTACCCGCCGACGAGCCCGTGCTCTCCCCCGTCGCCACCGCCCAGCCCGCCACGGCTCCGTACGCCGAGGTCGCCCAGCGCGCGACTCCGCGCGACGACGCCGCCGCCGCCGACGACACGCAGAAGCTGCGCGGACCGGCCGCGCGCGTCGTCACCAACATGGAGGCGTCGCTCGAGGTGCCGACCGCGACGTCGGTGCGCGCGGTGCCCGCCAAGCTGATGGTGGACAACCGCATCGTCGTCAACAACCACCTCGCGCGTGGCCGCGGGGGCAAGGTGTCCTTCACGCACCTGATCGGCTTCGCGGTCGTCGAGACGCTGGGCCAGATGCCCTCGATGAACGCGTCGTACACGCTCGTCGACGGCAAGCCCGGCGTCACGCAGCCCGCGCACGTGAACCTCGGCATCGCGATCGACCTGGCCAAGCCGGACGGCACGCGCCAGCTCCTGGTGCCATCGATCAAGAAGGCCGAGACGCTCGACTTCGCGGGGTTCTGGGTCGCGTACGAGGACGTCGTCCGCCGTGCGCGCGGCGGCAAGCTCGGCGTCGACGACTTCGCCGGCACGACGATCTCGCTGACCAACCCCGGCACGATCGGCACGGTCCACTCGGTGCCGCGCCTCATGCAGGGCCAGGGGACGATCGTCGGCGTCGGCGCCATGGACTACCCCGCGGAGTTCGCGGGCACGTCCGAGGACCGGCTCAACCTGATGGGCATCTCGAAGGTCCTGACGCTGACCTCGACGTACGACCACCGGATCATCCAGGGCGCGCAGTCGGGCGACTTCCTGCGCGTCCTGGCCAGCAAGCTCATGGGCGAGGACGGGTTCTACGACCGCGTGTTCGCCGCGCTGCGCGTGCCGTACGAGCCCGTGCGCTGGGTGCGCGACATCTCGAACGACCCCGACGCCGAGGCCGCCAAGCCCGCGCACATCGCCGAGCTCATCCACGCGTACCGCTCGCGCGGGCACCTGATGGCGGACACCGACCCCCTGGCCTACCGCCAGCGCAAGCACCCGGACCTCGACATCCAGAACCACGGCCTGACGTTCTGGGACCTGGACCGCACGTTCCCGACCGCCGGGTTCACGGGCAAGCCGCGCGCCAAGCTCCGCGACGTGCTGGGCCTGCTGCGCGACTCGTACTGCCGCACCACGGGCATCGAGTACATGCATGTGCAGGACCCGCGCCAGCGCCGCTGGCTGCAGGAGCGCCTGGAGTCGGGCTACGCGCGCACGCCGCGTGAGGACCAGCTGCGCATCCTGCGCCGCCTGAACGCCGCCGAGGCGTTCGAGACGTTCCTCCAGACGAAGTACGTCGGCCAGAAGCGCTTCTCGCTCGAGGGCGGCGAGGCGGTCATCCCGCTGCTCGACGCGATCTTGTCGAAGGCCGCGGACAACGGCCTCGACGAGGTCGGCATCGGCATGGCGCACCGCGGCCGCCTCAACGTGCTGGCCAACATCGCGGGCAAGTCGTACGCGCAGATCTTCAGCGAGTTCGAGGGCAACGCCGACCCCAAGTCGGTGCAGGGCTCGGGTGACGTGAAGTACCACCTGGGCACCGAGGGCACGTTCACGGCCGAGTCGGGCGCCACCACGCAGGTGTACCTCGCGGCCAACCCGTCTCACCTCGAGGCAGTCGACCCGGTGCTCGAGGGCATCGTGCGCGCCAAGCAGGACCGCATCGACCTGGGCGGCGACGGCTTCTCGGTGCTGCCGATCCTGATCCACGGGGACGCGGCGTTCGCGGGCCAGGGCGTCGTCTTCGAGACGCTCAACCTGGCGCAGCTGCGCGGGTACCGCACCGGCGGCACGATCCACGTGATCATCAACAACCAGGTCGGCTTCACCACCGGGCCGTCGTCGTCGCGCTCGTCGCAGTACGCGACCGACGTGGCCAAGGGCCTGCAGGTGCCGATCTTCCACGTCAACGGCGACGACCCCGAGGCGTGCGTGCGCGCCGCCGAGCTCGCGTTCGAGTACCGCGAGCAGTTCGACCGCGACGTCATCATCGACATGCTGTGCTACCGCCGCCGCGGCCACAACGAGGGCGACGACCCGTCGATGACGCAGCCGCTCATGTACAACCTCATCGAGGCCAAGCGCTCGGTGCGCAAGCTGTACACGGAGACGCTGATGTCGCGCGGCGACATCACGCTCGAGGAGGCCGAGGGCGCGCTGCAGGACTACCAGGCGCAGCTCGAGCGCGTGTTCAGCGAGACGCGCGAGGACGGCTGGACGCCGCCGCCGGCGGAGGCCGAGGCGGTCGCGGGCCTGGAGCGCCCGGAGAGCCAGCTCGAGGACGCGGGCGTCATGGTCGGCTGGAAGACCGCGGTCGACGCCGGAACGCTCGAGCGCATCGGCCGCGCCCACGTCCGGCCGCCCGAGGGCTTCACGGTCCACCCCAAGCTGCAGCAGCTGCTCGCCAAGCGCGAGCAGATGTCGCGCGAGGGCGGCATCGACTGGGGCTTCGGCGAGCTCATCGCGTTCGGCTCGCTCCTGATGGAGGGCACGCCCGTGCGCCTCGCGGGCCAGGACTCGCGCCGCGGCACGTTCGTGCAGCGCCACGCGGTGCTGCACGACCGCGAGACGGGCGCCGAGTGGACCCCGCTGCTGTACCTGTCGGGCGACCAGGCCAAGTTCTGGGTGTACGACTCGTCGCTGTCGGAGTACGCCGCGCTCGGCTTCGAGTACGGCTACTCGGTGGAGCGCCCGGACGCGCTCGTGCTGTGGGAGGCGCAGTTCGGCGACTTCGTCAACGGCGCCCAGACGGTGATCGACGAGTTCATCTCGTCGGCCGAGCAGAAGTGGGGCCAGCGCTCGTCGGTGGTGCTGCTGCTCCCTCACGGGTACGAGGGCCAGGGGCCAGACCACTCGTCGGCGCGCATCGAGCGGTTCCTGCAGCTCGCGGCCGAGGACAACCTGTTCATCGCGCAGCCGTCGACCCCCGCGTCGCACTTCCACCTGCTGCGCCGCCAGGCGTACCAGCGCCCGCGCAAGCCGCTCGTCGTGTTCACGCCGAAGTCGATGCTGCGGCTCAAGGCCGGCGCGTCCGCGGCGGAGGACTTCACCACGGGCACGTTCCAGCCGGTCATCGGCGACTCGCTCGCCGAGGCCAAGGCCGGGCAGGTCGACCGGGTGCTGCTGTGCTCGGGCAAGGTCTACTGGGACCTGCTCGCGCACCGTGCCTCGTCGGGCGACCAGGCGACCGCGATCGTCCGCCTCGAGCAGCTCTACCCGCTCGACGCCGACGGTGTGAAGGCCGCGATCGCGCCCTACGGCGACGCCGAGCTGGTGTGGGTGCAGGACGAGCCGGAGAACCAGGGCCCGTGGTCGTTCCTGACGCTGCACCTGCCGCAGCTCATCGAGCGGTCGCTGCGTGTGGTGTCCCGCAAGGAGTCCGCGAGCCCGGCGGCGGGCACGGCCAAGAAGCACCAGGCCCAGCAGAAGTCGCTGATCGAGCGCGCCTTCGAGCGCTGACCCTCCCCCCTAGGGGGGAGGTCACGCGGCGAACGTGCGGCGGTAGGCCTGCGGGCTGGTGCCCAGCGTGCGCGCGAAGTGGTGGCGCAACGCCGCCGCGGCGCCGAAGCCGGTCAGCCGCGCGATCTCGTCGATGCTCGCGTCCGAGCGTTCCAGCAGCTCCTGGGCCCGGACCACGCGCTGCCGCGTGATCCACGCGGCAGGCGTGGTGCCGGTCTCGGCGCGGAAGCGCCGGGCGAAGGTCCGCTCCGACATCAGGGCGCGCGCGGCCAGCTCGGGCACCGAGTGGTCGGCGTCCAGGTGTGCGACGATCCACGCGAGCAGCGGCGCGAGCGTGTCGGCGTCGCACGGCAGCGGCGTGTCGACGAACTGCGCCTGCCCGCCGTCCCGGTGCGGCGCCACCACCATGCGCCGCGCGATGGTCGCGGCGGATGCGGCGCCGAGCTCGCAGCGGACCAGGTGCAGGCAGGCGTCGATGCCCGCGGCGGTGCCTGCGCTGGTGATGATGCGGTCGTCCTCGACGTACAGGACCGCGGGGTCGACGAGCGCGGCGGGCGTGCGCCGCGCGAGCTCGTCGGCGTACAGCCAGTGCGTGGTGCACCTGCGGCCGTCGAGCAGGCCGGCCTGCGCGAGCGCGAACGAGCCCGAGCAGATGCTCATCACCCACGCGCCGCGCTCATGCGCGGCGCGCAGCGCGTCGAGCACCTCCTGCGGCGCGTCCTCGGGGCGCGGGCCGTACGGCGTCATGATCACGAGGTCGGCGTCCGCGGCGGCCTCGAGCCCGTGCTCGACGACCATGCTGATCCCCGCCTTCATCGGGATGACCCCGAGCGTGGGGCCGCACACCGTGAAGTCGAACCGCGGGCCGCCGGTGTCCGACCGGTCGATTCCGAACACCTCGCATGCGACGCCGAGCTCGAACGGTGAGGTGTGCGGCAGCGCGATCGCGGCGACCTTCTGGAGCATGCGGCCCAGTCAAGCGCATCGTTGGCAGGATTTCAACGGATACCGTCAGATCTGCCACTCGCGGCGGCTTTTCGACGAGAGCATTGTTTCTGCCATGACCGAGATCCTGCTCCTGGCCGCCGCCGCACTCGTCGCGCTGCTCGTCGTCGGGCTGGCGCGCGTCATCAGCCGCGACGGGCTCGGCTCCCGCCGCCCGCCGTCGTCGCACTCCCCCTGGTCCGACTCCGCCCAGAACCTCCCCAGTCGTCCGTACTGAGGCGCCCACGGGCGGCGACGCGCCGCGCGGCTGGCCCTCCACCCCGCCCACGCCCTGCGAGACTGGGCGCGCAGACCGAGCGCGCCGTCCGGGCGTCCGGTCGGACCGGATGGAGGCCAGCAGTGGGTGAGTTGCGGCTCGTCGTGATTGGTGACGAGCTCGTCGCCGGAGCCGGGGACCCCAAGGCCCTCGGTTGGGTCGGCCGCGTCGCGGCCCGGACTCCCATCGAGGACCGGCTCAGCGTCCTGCCGCTCGCAGTCCCGGGCGAGACCACCACCGAGCTCGGCGTCCGCTGGGACGACGAGGTCTCCCGCCGCCTGTCCCCCGAGGCCGACAACCGCCTGGTCATCGGGCTGGGCCGGGCAGACCTGGGCGCCGGGCTGTCGCTCGCGCGCTCCCGGCTCAACCTCGCGAACATCCTCGACGTCGCCGAGCAGCGGCGGATCCCCGCGTTCGTCGTCGGGCCGCCGCCCGGGAACACGGCCGACGGGGGCCGCCTTGCCGACCTGTCCGCCGCGTTCGCCGACGTCACCACGCGGCGCCGCGTGCCCTACGTCGACACGTACTCACCGCTGGCCGCGCACGAGCAGTGGCTCGGGGACCTGGCCGCCGGGGACGGCGAGCTGCCCGGCCAGGCCGGCTACGGCCTGATGGCCTGGCTCGTGCTGCACACCGGCTGGCACACCTGGCTCGGCCTGCCCGACGACGCCTGACGCCACACCGCTCGCCGCGATCGCGAGCCCGGCGGCCCGCGCGACCGTCGCGCGCGGCCAGATGAGCGCGCGCCAACGCCACGTGAGCATGCCTCCTCCTTCCCGAGCCCGGCGCCCGTGGGCGCACCTGTGATGCGCGGGTCCGCTACCGCAGCGTCGAGCGCACCGCGGACAGCGCCGTGTCCAGCACGGTCCGCAGGGTGTCGACCGTCACCTGGGTCACCTGGCCCTGCGCGTCCGCACGGCGCAGGTCCGCGCGCACCTCGTCACGGAACCGCTGCACCAGGTGCTCGGCCTCGGCCAGCCGCGCGTACGACGAGGGCCGGGGGTCGAATCCCTCGGCGTGCGGGACCGCCTCGGAGCGCGCCTGCTTGGCCGCGGCCGCCAGGTCGGCGCGCAGGCCGCGCATCGACCCCTTGACCGACTCCCTGACCTGCGCGGCCAGGTCGCGCACGTTCTCGGAGATGTTCTCCTCGACGTGGGCGAGCTCGTCGCGCCGCGCCTCCAGCTCCGCGCGGCCCGCGGGCGTGAGCTCGTAGGTGCTCTTGCGCTCGGCGTCCGAGCGCGTCACGAGCCCCTCCTCCTCCAGCCGCGCCAGCCGCGGGTAGATCGTGCCAGCGCTGGGGCGGTACGCGCCCCCGAACCGGTCCGACAGCTCGGTGATCAGCTCGTACCCGTGCTTGGGCCCGGACTCGAGCAGCGCCAGCAGGTACAGGCGCAGCTGTCCGTGCGCGAACACCGGGGCCATCATCGCTCGTCCTGCACGTCGTCCTGCGGGAACCCGCGCAGCACCGTGACGTGCCCGGACACGGTGTTGGCGGAGACGTAGCAGGCGCCGTCGCCGGTCGACATGTCGACCCGGCGGTGGCCCGGCGAGTTGCCCTTGTACTCCTGGCCGTCGACGATCAGGCGGCCCGAGACGGTCTGCGCCTTGACGTGCACGCCGCGGCCCGCGGGGAGCCGGACGGTGACGTCGCCCGAGACCGTCGAGGCCGTGACCGACGAGGTGCCGGTGGTGACGTCGAGCGACAGCGCGCCCGAGACCGTGTTGGCCTGGACGAGCGAGAGCTCGCCGGACGCCGCGAGCTCGCCCGAGACCGAGTTGAGCTTGAGCGGGCCGCCGTGGTCGCGCACGACGATCTCGCCGGACACCGTGTTGGCGCCGAGCCGTCCGCGCGTGCCGTCCGCGACGAGCGAGCCCGAGACGGTCGAGATCGACGAGTCCGCGATCACGCCGGCCAGCAGCCCCTCGGCGCTCACGGTGCCGACCTTCGCGGCGGTGCCGCGCGGGATCGCGATGTGCACGTCCGCGCGGTCGCGGTCCCGGAAGTTGCGGAACTTCTCGACGAAGCCCTCCCAGCCGGACAGCGTGAACGAGTAGCCGACGCGCAGCTCGCCGTTCGTCAGGCCGATCTCGAGCGGGCGGCCCTCGATCGAGTGGACCTCGATCCGCGCGCCGGGCTCGTCGGTCGCGACGACGTCCACGCGCCCTCCGACGAGCTGCACGCGCAGCGACTCGACCTGCTCGATCTCGATGATCTGGGGCCCCGCCACGACCCACGACTCTGTAGCGGACATGATTGCTCTCCGTTCGCGATATATCTCGTGTCGCCAACACGCTATATCGCGTCTTCTCCACGGGCAACCCCCAAAACGCCGAGTGCGCCCCGAGGGGCGCACTCGGCGTGGGTGGGCGGGCTTGTGCCCGGGCTAGGCGACCAGGCCGGCCTGGCGGAGCTCCACCGTCAGGTCGTGCGGGTTCGACGACGCGGCGAGCGCCTCGTCGTACGTGACGACGTCGTCCCGCACCAGGTTGAACAAGTGCTGGTCGAAGGTCTGCATCTTGTAGTAGTCGCCCTCACGGATCAGGTCGATCAGCGGCGGGGCGTTCTGCGGGTCCAGGATCGCCTCGGCCGTGCGGCCCGTGTTGACCATCACCTCGACCGCCGCGCACCGGCCCGTGCCGTCCGCCTTGCGCACCAAGCGCTGCGAGACCACCCCGCGCAGCGCCTGCGCCAGCGCGACACGCACCTGCTTCTGCTCGTGCAGCGGGAAGAAGTCGACGATGCGGTTGATCGTCTCGGGCGCGTCGATCGTGTGGAGCGTCGAGAGCACCAGGTGGCCGGTCTCCGCCGCGGACAGCGCCGCGCGCACGGTCTCGATGTCACGCATCTCGCCGACCAGGATCACGTCCGGGTCCTGGCGCATCGCGGCACGCAGCGCGGCCGTGAAGTCCGCGGTGTCCTGGCGCACCTCGCGCTGCGAGACGATCGCCTTCTTGTCCTGGTGGAGGATCTCGATCGGGTCCTCGATCGTCACGATGTTGACCTCGCGGTACGTGTTGATGAGGTCCACCATCGACGCCAGCGTCGTCGTCTTGCCCGAGCCCGTCGGGCCCGTCACCAGCACCAAGCCGCGCGGCTCGAGCGCGAGCTCGCCGACGACCTCCGGGATGCCGAGCGCGCCGAGCGCCTGCGCGCCGACCGCCACTCGTCGAAAGACGAGCCCGTAGGTGCCGCGCGCCTGGTAGGCGTTGACGCGGAACCGGCCCACGCCCGACATCGAGTACGCGAAGTCCGCCTCGTGCGTCTCGCGGAAGATCTGCACCAGGTCGTCGGGCAGCACCTCCTCCAGCATCCGCTCGGTGTCGGCGGGCGTCAGGTCGGGCACCTGGAGCTTGCGCAGGCGGCCGTCGACGCGCACCCGCGGCGCCGACCCGACCTTGCAATGCAGGTCGGAACCGCCCGTGGAGGCCAGGGCGTGCAGGAGGGGCATGACGGACTGCGTCGGCGTGCTCACGTTGTGCGACATCGGCCGCGAATCGCCCCGACTTGAGTCTCCGACGCCCGCGTCAACCGTGCGAGGGCATCCCTGTCGGTGTGGGACCATGTCATGCAGCCAACGAAAGGAACGCCGATGAGCAAGCGCGGTCGTAAGCGCCGCTCCCGTGCCGGGAGCTCGGCCAACCACGGCAAGCGTCCCAACGCCTGAGCAACAAGCTCACGCGGGCGCAGCCCAACAGCGCACGAAGGCCCCGGACTCCTCGCGGAGCACGGGGCCTTCGTCACGTGCTCGTCCGGGAGCGTCGGCGACGAGCGCCGGCTAGGAGCGCGTGATCCGGATCGTCGTCAACGTCTCGTGGATGCGCGCGCGCAGCGCGTCCGGCGCGGTCGGGTCCGACTCGTAGCAGCGGCGCACGAGCTTCTTCACGACGAGCTCGACGTCGTGCTCCTCCAGGCAGCCGTGGCAGCTCTCCAGGTGCGCGCGCACGCGGTCCGCCTCGGGGCGCTCCAACTCGGAGTCGAGATACGCCCAGAGCTCGGACACCGCCTCGTCGCACCCGCAGTCGTCCCGCTTCTCCTGCGTCATCGCTCGTCCTCTCCCGACGAGGCCGTCGCGGGCACCAGCCCGCGCTCCCGCGCATAGTCCTCGAGCAGCTCCCGCAGCTGGCCGCGCCCGCGGTGCAGGCGCGACATGACGGTCCCGATCGGCGTGCCCATGATCTCCGCGATCTCCTTGTACGCGAAGCCCTCGACGTCCGCGAGGTACACGGCCATGCGGAAGTCCTCGGGGATCTGCTGGAGCGCGTCCTTCACGTCCGAGTCCGGCAGATGGTCGAGCGCCTCCGCCTCGGCCGAGCGCAGGCCGGTCGACGTGTGCGACGCCGCACGCGCGAGCTGCCAGTCCTCGATCTCCTCCGCGTGCGACTGCTGGGGCTCGCGCTGCTTCTTGCGGTAGGAGTTGATGTACGTGTTGGTCAGGATCCGGTAGAGCCACGCCTTGAGGTTGGTGCCCGGCCGGTACTGGTGGAACGCGGCGAACGCCTTGGTGAAGGTCTCCTGCACCAAGTCCTCGGCATCCGCGGGATTGCGCGTCATGCGCAGTGCCGCGCCGTAGAGCTGGTCCAGGTAGACCAGCGCCTCCGCCTCGAACCGCTCGGTGCGCGTCGCGTCGTCCTCCGCCGGGGCCCGGTCGGTGGTGGCGTCGTCGTAGTCGTCGCTCATCGGTGCCGAGCCTAGGCCCCGAAGCCGTGTGCCACCGCGCGTGGCCCACGGTTGGGACAGGCCTTCGATGGGGTCACCGGCTTCCGCGGGCTGCGCTGGGCGCGTCAGGACGGCGGCACTCATGTTGTGCGTCAACCCCCGACGAGGGCGCGCGCATTCCCTCGGCCGCGTAGCGTGCTCGTATGCCTGCCGACGACTCCGCGTTCCTCCGCCTGCTCCGCGAGCAGATCGGCCACGAATTCGACGCCCACCAGCAGTACGTCGCGATCGCCGTGTGGTGCGACTCGCAGGACCTGCCGCAGCTCGCCGCGCACTACTACCGGCAGTCGCTCGAGGAGCGCAACCACGCGATGATGCTCGTCCAGTACCTGCTGGACCGGGACCTGCCCGTCGAGATCCCCGCCGGCTCGCCCGTGCGCAACAGCTTCACCGCGGTGACGGACCCGATCGCGCTCGCGCTCGCGCAGGAGAAGCAGGTCACCGCGCAGATCGAGGCGATCTTCCGCGCGGCCCGCGACGAGGGCGACGCGCTGGGCGAGCAGTTCCTGCTGTGGTTCCTCAAGGAGCAGGTCGAGGAGGTCGCGTCCGCGACCACGCTGCTGAACGTCGCGCAGCGCGCCGGCACCAACCTGTTCGACCTGGAGAACTACGTCGCGCGCGAGCAGATCGGCGACGCGGGCGAGTCCGCCGACGCCCCGGCCGCCGCGGGCGGCGCCCTGTAGACCCTCGGCGTAGACCCATCGGCGTGACGACCCCAGGAGGCTGCTGATGCTGTTGCGACGGATCGCACGGCCGCTGTTCGCGAGCTGGTTCATCGCCGAAGGGCTCGACGTCCTGCGCCACCCCGGCCCGCACGCCAAGGACGCGCGCGCGGCGCTCGACCGGCTCTCCCGCCTGACGTCGCAGGACCTGCGGATCTCGGAGGCGCAGCTGACGACCGCGGTGCAGGCGCACGGCGTCGCGGTCGCGGGCGCCGGGCTGCTGCTCGTCCTCGGCAAGGCCCCACGCACTGCGGCGCTCGCGCTCGCAGTGCTGACCGCCCCGTTGATCGTCGCGAACCTCCCGGACAAGGCGGCCGACGCGGGAGACAAGCCCGCCGCCAAGGCCCGCCGCGACCGCCTGGTCCGCGCGCTGTCGTCCACCGGCGGCGCGATCCTGGCGGCGGCCGACCGCGAGGGCCGTCCGGGCCTGGCCTGGCGCGTCCAGCACTCGCGCGACGAGCACGCCGCCGGGTCGCTCGACTGAGGCGCCCCACCCTGGCCCGCAACGCGGGCGTCGGTTGAGACGCCGGGCAGGCGGAGCCCGGCGGGCCATTAGCCTGGGCGTATGACGACGACCGACGCGCCCACGGCCGCCCTCTGGCCGGCGCCCACCGCCGACGCGCCGCTCGACGCCACCGTCGACGTGCCCGGGTCGAAGTCGCTGACCAACCGGTACCTGGTGATCGCGGCGCTCGCGGACTCCCCGTCGGTGCTGCGCTCCGCGCTGGTCTCCCGCGACACGCGGCTCATGGCCACGGCGCTCGAGACCCTCGGGGTCGGCGTGGACCTGGGCGAGCACATGGTCGTCGAGCCAGCGCCCCTGCGCGGGCACGTCACGATCGACTGCGGCCTGGCCGGCACGGTCATGCGCTTCCTGCCCGCGGTCGCGGCGCTCGCGGACGGGCCCGTGCACTTCAAGGGCGACGTCGAGGCGCTCGCGCGTCCCGTCGGCCCGGTCATCCGCGCCCTTGCGGCGCTCGGGGTCAGAGTCGACGAGGAAGGCGAGCCCGGGCGGCTCCCGTTCACCGTGCACGGCACGGGCTCGGTGCGCGGCGGGCACGTGGACGTCGACGCGTCGGAGTCCAGCCAGTTCGTCTCCGGGCTGCTGCTGGCCGCGGCCCGCTTCGAGCAGGGCCTCGTCGTGCGGCACACCGGCCCGACGCTGCCGAGCCTGCCCCACATCGAGATGACCGTGGAGACGCTGCGGGCCGCAGGCGTGCGGGTCGACGACTCGCGGCCGGCCATCTGGGAGGTCGCGCCCGGCCCCATCCGAGGCCGGGACGTGCGCGTCGAGCCGGACCTGTCCAACGCGGCCCCCTTCCTGTGCGCCGCGCTCGTCGTGGGCGGCACGGTGCGCGTGCCGGGCTGGCCCAGCGACACCACCCAGCCGGGTGGCCTGCTTCCGGGCATCCTGGAGCGCATGGGCGCGACCACCCGCCTGGACGGCGATGTCCTGACGGTCACCGGCACGGGCCACGTGCGCGGCGTCGACCTCGACCTGCACGCCGCCGGCGAGATCGCCCCGACGATCGCCGCGCTCGCGGTGCACGCCGACTCCCCCACCCGCCTGCGCGGCATCGCGCACTTGCGCGGCCACGAGACCGACCGGCTCGCGGCGCTCGCGGCCGAGATCACGCGCGTGGGCGGGCAGGCCGAGCAGACCGCCGACGGCCTCGTCGTCACCCCGCGCCCGCTCACCGGCGCCGTCTGGCGCTCGTACGCGGACCACCGCATGGCCACCGCGGGAGCGCTCGTCGGGCTCAAGGTGCCCGGCGTGCTCGTCGAGGACGTCGCGACGACAGGCAAGACCATCCCGGACTTCGTCGGGCTGTGGAACGGGATGCTGGGAGGCGCCCGCTGACGCCGCAGCCGTCGCCGCGCTCGGACCGGGGACGCCGGTTCGACGAGCAGGACGTGCGCGTGCGGCCCGGCAAGGGCTCGCGCCCGCGCACCAAGCAGCGGCCCGAGCACGCCGACGCCGAGCAGGCGCTCGTCACGGGCGTCGACCGGGGCCGGTACGCCGTGCTCGTCGACCCGGACGGGCCGCACGAGCGGCGCGCGGTCGCGATGAAGGCCCGCGAGCTCGGGCGCGAGCGGGTCGTGCCCGGGGACCGCGTCGACCTCGTCGGCGACACGACGGGCGACGAGGGCAGCCTCGCGCGGATCGTCCGGATCACCGAGCGGTCGACCGTGCTTCGTCGGACCGCCGACGACACCGACCCGATCGAACGCGTCATCGTCGCGAACGCCGACCAGCTCGTCATCGTCACCGCACTGGCCGACCCCGAGCCACGCACGCGCATGATCGACCGTTGCGTGGCCGCCGCCTACGACGCCGGCATGGACGTGCTGCTGGCGCTCACCAAGGCGGACCTGGCCGACCCCGCGGCGCTCGTCGGGCTGTACGCGCCGATCGGGGTGCGGGTCGTCGTGACGCACACCGACGGGTCCCGCGACGAGCGCGTGATCCACGGGCTCGACTCCGTGCGCGCGGCGCTCGCCGGGCGCACCTCGGTGCTGGTCGGGCACTCGGGCGTCGGCAAGTCGACGCTCGTCAACGCGCTCGTCCCGACCGCCCAGCGCGCCACGGGCGTCGTCAACGACGTCACGGGCCGTGGCCGGCACACGTCCACGTCGGCCGTCGCGCTGCGGGTGCCCGACGCCGGCGCCCCGACGTGGGTGATCGACACCCCCGGCGTTCGGTCCTTCGGGCTCGCGCACGTCGACCCGACGCACCTGCTGGGCGCGTTCGCGGAGCTCGCGCAGGTCGCGCAGGAGTGTCCGCGCGGCTGCACCCACACCGCGGACGCCCCCGACTGCGAGCTCGACGAATGGGTCACGGCGGCGGCGGGCGACGAGCGGGCCGCGCGTGCGTTCCGCGTCGACTCGTTCCGGCGCCTGTTGGCGTCCCGGCTCGGCTCGCCCGACCAGGAGCGACGCCCGGAAGACGCCGGACCACTAGCCTGATCGGCATGAGCCTGCGCCCCGGGTACGACGACGACCTGCGCCTCGCGCACGTGATGGCCGACCAGGTCGACTCCCTGACGACCTCCCGCTTCAAGTCCCTCGACCTGCGCGTCGACACCAAGCCGGACCTCACTCCCGTCTCGGACGCGGACAAGGCGGCCGAGGAGCTGATCCGCTTGCAGCTCTCGCGGGCCCGCCCGCGGGACGCCGTGCACGGCGAGGAGTTCGCGGACACCGGCCACGGCCCGCGCCGCTGGGTGGTCGACCCGATCGACGGCACCAAGAACTTCGTGCGCGGAGTGCCCGTGTGGGCCACGCTGATCGCGTTGCTCGACGGCGACCAGGTGGTCGTCGGACTCGTCTCCGCGCCCGCGCTGGGCCGCCGGTGGTGGGCCGGGCAAGGCTCGGGCGCGTGGACCGGGCGGTCGCTCGCGTCGGCCTCGCAGATCCACGTCTCAAAGGTCGACCGGCTCGCGGACGCCTCGCTGTCGTACTCGAGCCTGGACGGCTGGGCGGAGCGCGGCAAGCTCGACGACTTCCTGGGCCTGACCCGCAAGGTCTGGCGCACGAGGGCGTACGGCGACTTCTGGTCCCACGTGCTGGTCGCGGAGGGCGCGGTCGACATCTCCGCCGAGCCCGAGCTCGCGCTGCACGACATGGCGGCGCTCGTGCCGATCGTCACCGAGGCGGGTGGGCGGTTCACGTCTGTGCGCGGTGTGCCGGGGCCGTTCGGCGGTTCCGCGCTCGTCACCAACGGCCTGCTGCACGACGAGGTGCTCGGCCTGCTGGACCCGCTGCCCTGATGCCGTCGCCCGCCGGCAGGCGCGCCGAACACGCCGCCTCGTTCTCGCGCGGCGCCGATGTGTACGCCGCGACCCGCCCGGACTACCCCGCCCCGGCGGTCGCGTTCGCGGTGGACGCGGCGCCGGCGGGGCCGGTCCTGGACCTCGGCGCAGGCACCGGCAAGCTCACGGCCGCACTCGCGGCGACCGGCCGCGAGGTCGTCGCGGTCGAGCCGTCCGACGAGATGCGCGCGGTACTGTCCGCGGCCCTGCCGACGGTGCGGGCGCTTTCCGGCACAGCGGAGTCGATCCCGCTGCCCGACGCGAGCGTCGCCGCGGTGACGGTCGCGCAGGCGTGGCACTGGTTCGACGAGGGCGCGGCCGCGGCCGAGATCGCGCGCGTCCTGGCTCCTGGCGGTCGGCTGACCGTCCTGTGGAACGTCCGCGACGAGTCCGTGCCCTGGGTCGCGGCGTACTCCGACGTGCTGCGCCGCGCCGGCTCCGGTCCGGACCAGTTCACGCGCCACGGCGCACCCTCGCTCGGTCCGGCGTTCGCGCCGAGCGAGGCCTTCGTCCTCCGCTGGTCGCGCCCATTCCCGGTCGCGGACCTGGGGACCCTCGCCGCCAGCCGCTCCTACGTCCTCGTCCTGCCCGACGAGGAGCGTGCGGCCGCGTTGGCACAGGTTGACGCGCTGGCCGCGACGCATCCCGACCTCGCGGGCCGCGCCGAGGTCGACTTCCCCTACGTCACCTACGCGTGGCGGGCCGCCGTCCGGTGATTGTGCGCACCCCCGAGGGTGCGATGTTGTCCACAACCTGCGAGAACCACCCGCCACGCCTGTCCGATTTCGGTAGGTTCTGCGGGTGCGACGACGTCGAACTGCCGCAGCCCTGTCCCGCGTGGCCCTGGCCAGCGCGATCCTCGCGACGGTGGCGCTCGCGGGCTGCGCCGACCCAGCCGACCCTGAACCCACGCCCCGCCCGACCGGCCACGCCAGCATCCCCAGCCCTTCGCCATCCTCCCCGGCACCGACCTCGCCCGAGCCGCCTGTACCGCCCGCGGCGATGAGCAAACCGAGCAAGGAGGGTGCCGCCGCGGCGGCCACGTACTTCCTCGAGCTCTACGACTACATGTTCGCGACGACCGAGACTGCGGCGTTCGCCGCGATGTCCGGCGGAGACTGCGAGTTCTGCACCTCGTCGCTCGATGACGCCAAGGCGATGCACAAGGCGAAGCAGCGATCAGTCGGGTCAGAAGTGACGTTGTCCAACGCCCGCGGCTCCGAGACCTCGCCCGGGAAGTGGTACTTCGCAGAACTCGACTTCGACCAGAGCCCGGCGCGCGTGGTTGACGAGCACGGCTCAACCATCAGCGCCCACGACGGTGGCAGTTACCACTTCGTTGTCGCCCTGACCTGGGCTGACGGCTGGGTCGTCGAGCGGGTGGCCGCTGAGCCGACTCCAGTCTCTTCGGCAAGCAAGTGAAGCGGATGATCCTCGGCGCCACGCTCGCATTGGCCGTGCTCAGCGGTCCCGGCGACTCCCCAGGCGACGACGTCCGTGCCCATGTCGGCGACACCAAGGACACTCTCGACTTCATCCGGAATCGGGCGACCGAGGAAGAGCGGTCCTTGCACCGACCGCAGCGAAGTGACGCGCGCTTCCCGCAGTTCACTCGTGCGGCGGCGTGTCGGGAGGCGGCGGCGGCGTTCGTCAAGGGCCTCGACGACGGGACGTGCCCCGCCGGCGCCGAGTTGGCCTTGGCGTTCGAGTGCCCGGCCGCGGAGCCACGGCTGCCGCTGTGGCGGCGCAACCCCGTCGGCGCGGCAGGGTGGGGGCCATGGGAGCAGATCGACGCCGGCGGCTGCGGCGACCTGCTGCCCACGCTGACCGCGCAGGACTTCCGCAGCCTCCCGCTGGCCAAGCCGGTGCTGCGCCTACAGCCCGACCGCGGCTGGGTGCTGGTCAACATGCCCACGATCGTCATGACCGACACCACCCCGCAACGCCTGCGCACCACCCTGCTCGGCCGGGGCGTCGAGGTGGTCGCCGAGCCCACGACCTTCACCTACGACTTCGGCGACGGCTCCGCGCCGCTGACCACCACCTCACCCGGACAGGCGTGGCCCGACCAGGACACCTTCCACGTCTACCAGCGCCTCGGCTCCGCCCGCATCACGCTCACCACGACGTGGGCCGGCCGCTACCGCATCGACGGCGCCGACGACTGGCACGACGTCGACGGAACCGCCTTCACCGCCACCACCAGCAACCCGATCGAGATCCGCGAATACCGCACCCGCCTGGTCGCCGAGACCTGCGACCAGAACCCACACGCACCCGGCTGCTGACCACCCCACACGCTGTGGTCCTCTGACGAAAGGATGTCAGTGCGTCAGCGCGAGGGCCGCTGGGAGCTCTGAGAGTGTCGTGACGCGGTGGACCGCGGCGGCGTTGATCGCGTCGTCGGAGATCTCGTGGCGGCGAGAGTCGGGGCGGTCGAGCCAGATGCCCACGAGGCCGGCGGCCTTGGCCGCGGCAGCGTCGACGTCGAGCTCGTCGCCGACGTAGGCGGTCCGCGACGGGTCGGTGCCCAGGCGGCGGCATGCCTCGGCGAAAACGCGCGGGTCGGGCTTGCCGAAGCCGAGCGTGTCGACGCCGACCAGCATCGGGACGTGGTCACCGAGGCCGGCCTTGGCCAGCTTCTCCGTCTGGAGGTCGGTGGACGCGTTGGACAGCGCGCCGACGGCGATGCCCGCGTCCAGCAGCCGCACCACCGCGTCGACGGCGTCGGTGTGCGCGGCCCACGCGGCACGGAAGCCGCCGAAGAACACCGCGTCCCAGGCCGCGAACCCGACGTCGTCGAGCGCCGGCCCGTCGAACGCCGCGTGCAGCTCGTTGGCGCGGGCCATGCGCTGCGCGTCGTAGGACGCGTGGCCTTCGGTGTACCGGCGGTAGTGGCCGTTCACGTCGGCGCGCCACATGACGACGAGCTCGGCGTCGCGGGCCGCGCGCGACTCGGCGGAGTCCAGCGCCGGCAAGTACTCGCGCGCGACCACCGCGAGCGCTTGCGCGAACGCGCCACGCGTGTCGACGAGCGTGTCGTCCACGTCGAACAGGACGCCGTCGACCAGGCGCGCGTGCGGCTCGCCGTTCGTCGAGCCGCGGGACCCGTGGGCCGAGGCCGTCACAGCGACGCGCGCAGCGACGCGATGCGGGCCAGCGTGGACTGTTTGCCCAGCAGCTCCATCGACTCGAACAGCGGCGGCGAGACGCGGCGCCCCGAGACGGCGACTCGCAGCGGGGTGTAGGCGAAGCGCGGCTTGATGCCGAGCCCGCCCTCGTCGACGAGCGCCGCGGCCAGGACCTCCTGCGTCGCGGCCGTGGTGAAGCCGTCGTCGGACAGTTGGCCGAGCGCGAGCGCGGCGGCGTCCAGGACGGCGGCGGCATCCTCGCGCAAGGCGCCACGAGCGTCGTCCTCGATGGGCAGGGCGTCGTCGGCGCGGAACAGGAACCCGAGCATCCCGACCGACTCGCCCAGCAGCGTCATGCGCTCCTGGACCAGCGGCGCCGCGGCGGTGAGCAGGTCGCGGTGCGCGGCCGCCAGGTCCGCGAACGAGTTCGCGGGCACCAGCCCCGCCGCGTGCAGGTAGGGCACCAGGCGGTCGCGGAAGTCGTCGGCCGCGAGCATCCGCACATGCGCGCCGTTGATGGCCTCTGCCTTCTTGAGGTCGAAGCGCGCGGGGTTGGGGTTCACGTCGGCGATGTCGAACGCCTCGACCAGCTCGTCGACCGTGAAGATGTCGCGGTCCGCGGACAGCCCCCAGCCCAGCAGCGAGAGGTAGTTCAGCAGCCCCTCGCGCGTGAAGCCACGCTCGCGGTGGAGGAACAGGTTGGACTCGGGGTCCCGCTTGGACAGCTTCTTGTTGCCCTCGCCCATGACGTACGGCATGTGGCCGAACTGCGGCATCACCGTGGCGACCCCGAGCTCGAGCAGCGCGCGGTACAGCGCGACCTGACGCGGAGTCGACGAGAGCAGGTCCTCGCCTCGCAGCACGTGCGTGATGCCCATGAGCGCGTCGTCCACCGGGTTGACCAGCGTGTACAGCGGGTGGCCGTTCGCGCGGACGATCACGTAGTCCGGAACGGACCCGGCGCGGAAGGTCACGTCGCCACGGACCAGGTCTGTGAAGGTGATGTCGTCGTCGGGCATCCGCAGCCGGAGCACGGGCTCGCGCCCTGCCTCGCGGAACGCGAGCTTCTGCGCGTCGGACAGCTCGCGGTCGAACCCGTCGTACCCGAGCTTGGGATCGCGGCCCGCGGCGCGGTGCCGGGCCTCAATCTCCTCGGGCGTCGAGTACGACTCGTACGCGTACCCGCCCTCGACGAGCCGCCGGGCCACATCCGCGTACAGGTCGTAGCGCTGCGACTGCCGGTACGGCTCGTGCGGCCCGCCGACCTCGACGCCCTCGTCCCAGTCCAGGCCGAGCCAGCGCAGCGCGTCCAGGAGCTGCTGGTAGCTCTCCTCGGAGTCGCGCGCGGCGTCGGTGTCCTCGATGCGGAATACGAACGTGCCGCCCGTGTGCCGCGCGTACGCCCAGTTGAACAGCGCGGTGCGGATCAGGCCCACGTGCGGCAGGCCGGTGGGCGACGGGCAGAAGCGGACGCGCACAGCGGCGCCGACGTCAGCGGGGGTGGTCACCCGCCCAGGTTAGTCGGAGGAAGATAGCGTCCATGACTCCCGACGACGTCCTGAACGTCAAGTTCGCCGCCACCAAGTTCCGCGACGGGTACGACCAGGACGAGGTCGACGCCTTCCTCGACCGCCTGCGGGTGGAGTTCGCCGGCGCGTCAGCCAGCACAGCGCCGCGGTCCGCGGCCCCGGTCTCGACGACGACGGCCGACGGCACGATCCCCAGCCTGACCCCAAAGCCGCGCGGGCTCATGAGCCGGCTGTTCGGCGGGCGCTGACCGGCCTAGGCGCACCTCAGGAGCGGCGCAGCACCGGGTTGCGCAGCACCCCGATCTCCTCGACCTCGACCTCGACGACGTCGCGGTGGACGATCGGGCTCACGCCCGCCGGCGTGCCCGTGAGGATGAGGTCGCCCGGAAGCAGCGTGAACACCTCGGACACGTAGGACACCAGGTAGGCGGCGTCGAACACCATCTGGGAGGTACGGCCGTCCTGCTTGAGGTCGCCGTTGACGCGCGCGCGCACCGCCAGGTCCTCGACGTCCAGGCCGGGGACGATCCACGGGCCGATCGGGCACGACGAGTCGAAGCCCTTGGCGCGCGTCCACTGGTCGTCGGAGCGCTGGATGTCGCGCGCGGTGACGTCGTTGGCCACGGTGAAGCCGAAGACGTGGTCGAGCGCGCGTTCCGGCGAGACGTCCTTGGCGACCTTGCCGATGACGATGGCCAGCTCGGCCTCGTGCTCGACGTGCTCGGTCCAGTCCGGCAGCAGGATCGGCTCGTCCGGCCCGATCACCGAGGTGTTCGGCTTGAGGAACAGCAGCGGCTGCGTGGGCACCTCGTTCCCGTGCTCGGCGGCGTGCGCGGCATAGTTGCGGCCCACCCCGACGATCTTGGAGCGCGGGATCACCGGCGCCAGCAGGCGCACGGCGTCGTCGTCGAGCCGGATCCGCTCGCCCGTGGGCTGCACGGGCGTGTAGATCGGGTCGCCCGTGATGACGACGAGTTCCTCGGAGCCTGGCTCGCCCTCGACGAGGGCGAAGCGCGGGTCGTTGCCGGTGGTGAATCTCGCGATGCGCACCCGACAAGACTAGGTCGTCGGGCGTGCGGCCTCGTCGTCAGGCCGTGGCAGCGAGCCACTGCTGGAACGCCTCGAACCGCGAGGGGCGGCCAAGGAACCGCTCGACGAGGACCGCGGCGTCCGCCGATCCGCCCGGCGCGAGGATGTGCTCGCGGTAGCGGCGGCCCACGGCGGCGTCCATGAGGTCGTCGCCGAACACCGTGCGCAGGTCCTTCGCGATCACCAGGCTCCAGAGGTAGGTGTAGTACGCGGAGCCGTACTCGTCGAGGTGCCCGAAGCCCGCCGCCTGGTGCGTGTCCGGAAGCGCCGCGTAGGGGCCGAACCGCTCGTCGACCTCGGCCGTGAACGCGTCGACGTCCTGCGGCGGGTTCGCATGCAGGCCGTACGAGAGCGCGGTGAAGTTGAGCTGCCGGCGCGTCCAGGCGCCGCGCCCGAACGCGTCCGCCGCGCGCATGCGCTCGACGAGCGGGCCGGGAATCGCCTCACCGGACTCGTCGGTCGCGAACGACCGGAGCACCCCCGCGTCCCAGCCCCACTCCTCGAGCAGCTGGCTGGGCGCCTCGACGAAGTCCCACTCGGTGGCCACGCCCGAGAACGCCGCGAAGCGCTGGTGGCCGCCGACGACCTCGT
This sequence comes from Actinomycetes bacterium, assembly GCA_023461115.1. Taxonomy (GTDB): domain Bacteria; phylum Actinomycetota; class Actinomycetes; order Actinomycetales; family Cellulomonadaceae; genus Cellulomonas. The sequence continues at coordinate 4,730 of JAEWOA010000322.1, read as the reverse complement.
GCACCAGGTGCCCGAACTCGTGGAAGAACGTCAGCACGTCGTCGTGCTCCAGGTTGCCGGTGGAGAAGTTGCAGACCAGCGCCCCCTCGGGGAGTTGGCGGCCCGCGATGCCCTGGACCAGCGGGAACTGGGCCGCGTGGTTGAACTTGCCGGCGCGCGGGTGCATGTCGAGGTAGATGCGGCCGATCCGCTCGCCGTCGGAGAACACGTCGTGCACGTCGACGTCCGCGTGCCACGTCGACGCGGAGACCGGCTGGAACGTGATGCCGAGCAGCCGCGACACGGTGTCCATCACGCCGGCCTTGACCTTGTCGTACTGGAAGTAGCGCCGTACCTCCTGCGCGTCCACGTCGTACTGCTCGCGGCGCACGACGTTGTCGTAGTAGAGGCTCTCCGCGGGCGTCACCGCGCTCGCGCCCGCGTCGTCCTGGCGGAACCGCTCCAGCAACACCTCGACGTCGCGCCGGGCCGGCTCGACCGTCAGCGCGTCGAGTTGCTCGATGAAGTCGGCGATCGCCTGGCCGGAGCCGATCATCTTGACCTCGGCGTCGTACGACGGCCAGTCCGGGTAGCCCAGCAACGCCACCCGCTCGGCCCGCAGGCGCAGCAGCTCGGCGAGCACCGGCCCGTTCTGCGGCCACCCGAGCCGCAGGTACTCCGAGGTCAGCGCCCGGCGCACACCGGCGTCGTGCGCGTAGGTGCGGACAGGGATGAGGTCCGGGTAGTCCGTCGTGAGCGTGACCAGGCCCTCGTCGTCGCTCGGGTGGGCATCCCGGAAGTCGGCGGGGAGCCCGTCGAGCTGCTCGGGCCGCACCCGGATGCTCCGGGCGCCGTCGCGGATGTGGCGGCCGAACTCGAGGCCGAGCTCGGTGCAGCGCTGAGCGAGCGAGCGCAGCCGCTCGCGCTCGTCCGCGTCGCGGTCGACGCCCGCGCGCCGGAAGTCGCGGAGCACGTGCTCGCGCAGCCTGCGGGCGTCGTCGTCGAGCCCGTCCGCGCTGGTGGCCGCCAGCACGTCGAACAGCGCGCGATCGAGCCCGCGCTCGGTGTCGAAGTCCTCTGCGGCCTGCGCACGCTCCTCCGCGGCCTCCCGCAGCTCGGGCGACGGGTGGACCTCGGCGAGAAGATGCGCCGCGGCAGACGCGCGCCCGAGCGCGATGTCGCCGTCGTTCCACAGGTCCAGGACCTGCTCCGACGAGCGCGCCGACCCGTCCTTGAGCGCCGCGACGTGCGCGCGCGCCTCGTCGAGCGCGGCGTCGACGACGCCGGTGAGGAACTCGGGCCATGCGGCCTCGTCGGACGGGAATCGGGTCATCTCGGCGCTCATTCGCCGACCGTACACACCACCCCCGACAACGTCCCACGGCTATTGGCCGCGTCGCCGACGGCGCCGCCGCCTGACCACGACGGACCGCGGCCGGCCGGCGAGGACCTCACCGCCGGTGGCGACCTCGCCGTCAGGCTCTGGCGAGGACCTCGCCATGCAGCACCGCGAACCAGCCGTCGTCGTGCGCGCCCCACTCACGCCACGCGTCCGCCAACAGCTCGAGCCCGACCTCGTCGGCGAGCCCGTGGTCGATGGCCTGCTTGGCGAAGTTGGAGGCCACCGAACGGTCGGCCCACAGCCCCGCCCACCAGGCGCGGTCCTCGGGCGTCGCGTAGCACCACACGCCCGCGCTGGGCGTGATGCCCGCGGGGTCGAAGCCGGCGGCGCGGACCCACTCGAGCAGGTGCCGGCCGGCGTCCGCCTCCGCGCCGTTGGCCTGCGTGACCTCGTGGTAGAGCGCGAGCCACTCGTCGAGCCCCGCCGACTGCGGGTGCCACGTCATGCCCGCGTAGTCCGCGTCGCGCACCGCGACGACCCCGCCCGGCCGGGTCACCCGGCGCATCTCGCGCAGGGCCGCGACCGGGTCGGTCAGGTGCTGCAGCACCTGGTGCGCGTGGACAACGTCGAACGAGTCGTCGTCGAACGGGAGCTCGTAGGCGTCCGCGACCTGGAAGCGCGCGTGCTCGACGCCCTGCTCGCGCGCGGTGGCCTGCGCGATCTCGATGACCGCGGCGGAGGAGTCGATGCCGACGACGAGCCCAGGCGCGACGCGCGCCGCGAGGTCCACCGTGACGGTTCCGGGGCCGCATCCGACGTCGAGCAGACGCTGGCCGGGCTCGAGCGCGGGAAGCAGATAGGCCGCCGAGTTCTCGGCCGTGCGCCAGCGGTGCGAGCGCAGCACCGACTCGTGGTGCCCGTGGGTGTAGACGTCGCGCGCGGACGCCGGGGTGGTGCTCACGCGCCACCTTAGGCGCGCGGGCGGGTAGTCGTTCAAGACCTGGGACCGAAAGGCCCGCGATGCGAGACAAGTCCACCCGCGGGCAACGCCACAGGCCGCGTAAGGTCGGCGCGTGACGCGCATCGTCGGAGTCGACGTGGCCCGCGGGCTCGCGGTGCTCGGGATGATGACCGCGCACGTCGGCCCAGAGCCGCCCGACCCGGGCCTGCCACACGGCCTGCGAGCCCTAGCGGACGGGCGGCCGTCCGCGCTCTTCGTCGTGCTCGCCGGGCTGTCGCTCGCGCTGCTGTCCGGAGGCTCGCAGCCCGCCACGGGCCGCCTGATGCTGCGCGCCCGGGTGCGGATCGCGGTCCGCGGCGTACTCGTGCTGATCCTCGGCGTGTGGCTCGCGGCGCTCGGGACTCCCGTCGTCGTGATCCTGCCGACGTACGCCGTGCTGTTCCTCGTCGGCATCCTGGTGCTGTCCTGGCCGACCAGCGCGCTCGTGTTCGGCGCCGCGGCGCTCGCGGTGCTCACGCCCCCGCTGCGCGCGGCCGTCACCGGAGGCGACCCGTCGTCGGTCGAGGGCCAGTGGCTCGCCGAGCTCCTCGTCGGGCCGTACTACCCCGCGCTCGTGTGGGCGGCGTACCTGCTGGCCGGCCTTGCGCTGGGGCGCTGCGACCTGCGCTCGGCACGCATCCGGTGGCGGGTCTGCTGGCTCGGCGCCGTGCTTGCCGTCGTCGGGTACGGCGGGGCGTGGGCCGCGCAGCGGGTCGGCGCGGTGGCCGACGCCCTCGGCGGCCTGGCCTCGAGCGAGCCGCACTCGTCGACGACGTTCGAGGTCGCCGGGAACACCGGTGTCGCGCTCGTCGTGATCGCCGCATGCCTCGCCGCGGCCGACGCGTGGCCGCGCGCGGTCGCGCCCGTCGCGGCCGTCGGCGCGCTCGCGCTCACGGCCTACACCGTGCACCTCGTGGTGATCTGGCAGCTCGGGCCGGGCGTCGTCTACGACGCCAGCGCAGGCGGCTGGCTCGCGTTCCTGCTGGTCACGATCGCGGCGTGCTGGGCGTGGCGCACTTGGCTGGGACGCGGCCCCCTGGAGCGCGTGCTGCACGGCGTCTCGACGACGATCGCCGACCGTGCGGTCCGCGTCCCCGTCGCCGGCTGACCGCGACAGCTCACCCCACCAGCGCGACGACGGACGCGACCACCGCCAACGCGGGAAGCGTGCCCTGCAGCACCGCGGCGCGCGCCATCCGACGCTCGGACGCGACGAGCACGACCGCGGCCAGCGCCATCGCGCCACACCCGAAGAGGACGAGCGCGAGCCCGACGGTCGTGGACCCCGCGGCGACGAGCACGACGCCGACCACCACGCCCAGCGCGAGGAACAGGTTGTAGAAGCCTTGGTTGAACGCCCACGGCCGGACCGCGGCCACGGCCTCGTCGCGCGTGCCGAACCGCGCGTGCACGGCCGGGCGCGCGAACAGCACGGCCTCCATCAGGAAGATGACGACGTGGAGGGCCGCGGCGAGGGCGGCCAGGACGCTGGCGACGACGAGCACGCGGCCAGTGTGGTCCGTCCGCCTACCCTGGGTCCATGCCCTCGACGACTGCGCCCACCGTGGGCGAGCTGGCGGCGCGGCCCTCCGTGGCGCTGTCCGCCGCCGAGTGGGCTGACGCCGCCGACGAGCATGCCGCGCGGGCCGACGCGCTCACGGCGGGCCACCGCGAGCGCCGCGCACGCGGCGAGCGGCACGCGATCGAGGACTTCCTCTACGAGTACTACCCCGCGAAGCCCGCGCAGCTGCGCCGCTGGCACCCGGGCGCGACGGTCGTGCTCCTGCCCGGACCCGACGGCCCCGCGCCCGCAGGCGCCTGGCGCTGGTACCGCACCGACGACTTCGGCGTCGTCACGCTGGACCTCGCGGCCTTCCTGGCAGAGCGCGCCGACACCGTGCGCTTCGTCGCCGGGCTCCTGTCCGCGACCGCCGAGAAGCCCGCGTTCACCGGCTGCTTCGGGCTGCACGAGTGGGCGATGGTGTACCGCGAGCCCGACGACGACCACCGCCACCGGCTGCCCCTGCGGCTCGGCGGCGCCGGGACCGACGCGGTCGTCGAGTCCCACAAGCTCCGCTGCTCGCACTTCGACGCGTTCCGCTTCTTCACCCCCGAGGCGGCACCCCGCAACACGCTCCAGCCGACGCGCGACGCGCAGCCCGCGCTCGAGCAGCCCGGCTGCCTGCACGCGGCGATGGACGTGTACAAGTGGGCGCTCAAGCTCGGGCCGCTGACGCCGGGCGACCTCCTGCTCGACTGCTTCGAGCTCGCGCGGGAGATCCGCTATACGGACATGCAAGCCTCGCCGTACGACGTGTCGTCGTACGGCGAGGGGCCGGTCGCGATCGAGACGCCCGACGGCAAAGCCGAGTACGTGCGGCGGCAGCGCGACTACGCAGCGCGGTCGAA
>JAEWOA010000321.1 GCA_023461115.1 Actinomycetes bacterium | reverse complement strand
GGCTTCGATTCGACCTTTGGGCACCTGGCCAGTGTAGAAACTGGCATAGCCGATATAAAGCTGCGGGATGACAGCGACATCCATCTTGCGGGTCGAGCTGTTGAAATAGGGCATCCGGAACGGATTCAACATCCCCGGCTCGCCCGTATGCGGGCGGAACTGCCAAGTCCATGTGACCTCGGATACCGGGCCCTCATCGGTCAGGGTCAGATCACGTTCCGTCGGGGCAGCAAAGGTGATCAGCCACGGTTCAGCCACAACGGGGCGCGGCGGCAGATGCTCGGGCAGAACCCCAAGCGCGCGCATAGTGACCTTGCGGATCACCTGTTCTCCATCTGCCAGACGGGCCGCATTGGCCGAGACTTCATCGATGATTTCGACATTCTTCGCGACCATGTGCCAGTTGATCGGCTCGGGTGCCAGCGTCGCGCGCTTGCCCGCAGGGTATTCGCCCACCGACAGCGCCAGTGGCTTGGCTTCGACCACGACATCCTTGCGCTGGCTTTGCTTGTCGATGATCGTAAGCCGGTGCCGGGCAGGTCCGAATTCAAGGATTCCGGCGCGGCGCGGCCAGATGGCCAGATGCCGCTCCATGATGATCCAGGGCAGGCCGTCGATGCGTTCCTCATGCCAGTCATCAGGGCGTGTCTGGATCCAGTCGAAAGCGTCCGAGGGATCAATCTCCAGCTTTTCGTTGGCCACCTTGCGGTCATAGACCGCGCGAATGGTGACATTGACCATCTCGCCCACGATCGGATGCGGGGCAGGGGGATCTGTGGTGATGGTCAGTGACAGATTGCCCTCGGCATAGGCAGGCAAGGCCAGTGCGATCAAAAACAGGACCAGCCTCACCATGGGTCACGCTCCTCGGGTGGGGTCATGCCCATCGACAGGCGGCGTTTGTATTCTTCGGATAGGCGAAGGCGCAGGAATTCGCCCGGGTCGTCGGGCAGGGTGGTCAGCCAATCCTCATCCGCCACGCGCCGACCGACATCCAGCGGACGGCCAAGGCGCTTGATCTCATCCACGGGCGAGCCGCCGGATACGGCAATTGCTTCCGAGGCGATCCGCCCGGCATTGTTCGCCTCGCCAACTGTGGGCGGGATCAGGGCGTTGACGGCATTGCGGTTTTCTCGCGCTTCGCTATCGGCAGGGTTGGCAAACAGCACCGCATCGAAATAAGCGCGCGACAGCGGATAATTCCCCGTGGCCGCCAGTGACAGTCCACGATTATAGGTCGTGCCGCGTCCGGCGACGCGGAACGCGTCATCGGCGGCAGCATAGTCACCCGCCCGATACAGCGCGACACCCTTGATGGCTGGATCATCCAGCAGGGGCGCAGCCATCCCCGGCAAGCCAACGATCAGCAGCAGCTTGGCCAAAGGCGCTTTTCCAGCCACGGCCAGCGCCGCCAACCCTGCAATACCAAGAACGGCCCGGATCATCGCTGCCTCCGAAACAGAGGAAACAGGATCAGCATCGCAAAGGGTAACAGCCAGGGGCCATAATCGCGCAGACCAAGGCTCGCGGTTTCTTCCCGCGCCAGCCGCGCGGTTCTGGCCGAGGCGACCCGTGACATCAGTTGCGGTACTTGCGAGACCTCGAACATGGCGCCCTTGCCTGCTTCGGCGATCTGGCGCAGCCCTTGTAGCGAAGGTTCGGGCGCACCCGTGGCGTTTTCCGGCAGGGCAAGCGTCCAGACGCGGGCACCGTCGGTCGCCAGCCGCGCGGCCTCTTCGTCGGCGCGCGGACCACTGCCGCCGCCATCGCTGATCAGCACCAGATCGGCCCCGCCGATCCCCGCCCCCTTGCCCGAGAACAGATCCCGCGCCATCGACAGCGCAATGTCTGGGCGGCTGCCCTCGATCGGGACGGTGCCTTGCTCGAGCACCGCCAGCAGCCCCTGCAGGCCCATCGCGTCCGTCGTCGGGGCCGAGGCCAGATAAGCATCTGCGGCATAGACCATCATCCCGACCGGGCGGCCTGCCGAGGCGGTCAGAATCTCCATCGCACTGGATTGCAGCTGACCCAGAACCTTTTGATCAGCGACAACCGACGGGGACAGATCCAGCACCAGAATCATCGGGTCCAGCGCCCGAAATTCAATCGCGCCCGGGCGCTGTGCTGCCGGGCCCGACAGGGCGATGACCATAACCGCGCCTGCGAGCACGGGCAGCAGATGTTGCACGTTGCCACCGCCTTCGGTCATCAGGCCCAGACGACGCAAGGCAGGCATCAGGGCCGGATCGATGATCGCCGCCCATCCGCGTGTCGGTCTGCGCCGCAGCCACCAGAGCACCCCCAGAAGCGGCAACAAAGTCAGCAGCCACAGTGGGCGGAGAAGGACAAGATCGCTCATCTGTCCCTCATCACGGCAGAAGAAATCGCCAACAGCAGTGCCAAAGCCGCAGGCCAGATCCATAGCGGGCGGGGCATAGCGACGGGGGGGCGATCTGTCGGATTGGGTTCAAGCCGGTCCAGCTCTTCGGCCATCGCCTGCAGATCTGCGGTGCTGCGGACACGGAAGGTTTGCCCACCTGAGGCTTCGGCGATCTTGCGCAGCGTTGCCACATCGACCGCATCTCGCGCGGCGGGCCGGGTTTCCAGATCTTCGGGGCCAAGCGCCACGGTATGGACCCGGACGTCGTGCTTGGCCGCCAGTGCCGCCACTTGATCCGCATCCAACCGGTCCGAGGTGTCGCGACCGTCAGACAGCAGGATGATCACCTTGGATTCCGCCGGATCCGCCAGAATCCGTTTCAGCGACAGGCCAAGACCCTCGGAAATCGCAGTTGAACGACCGGTCAGGCCGATCTCGGCCTCATCCAGTGCGCGGGCGACGGCGGGCAGATCGTGGGTCAGAGGCGCGGCCGCAAAGGCGCGGTCACCAAAGATCACCAACCCGATCCGGTCGCCCGTGCGGGACCGGATGAATTCCTCGGCCACGCGCCTGACGGCGGCCAGCCGAGGAACCGTCTCTCCGTCCAGCGAAAAGTCGGGCGTCGTCATACTGCCCGACATATCCAGTGCGATAACGATATCGCGCCCCGAGGCGCTGCGGTCGGGCACCATCTCGATCCGCTCGGGCTGGGCTAGGGCGATGCAGATGAAAATCCAGCAAAGTGAGATCGCCAGAATCTCACGCCA
>JAEWOA010000320.1 GCA_023461115.1 Actinomycetes bacterium | reverse complement strand
GCGCGGCGGCGGCGTACTCGCGCTCGCGGCGCTCGGCCTCCTGGCGCAGCTCGGTCGCGCGGCGGCTCACGGCCTCGACCGCAGCCCGGACGCGCTGCTCGCTGAGGTGCTGCGCGCGCTCGACGAGCGTGCGTGCGGTCGCGTTCATGGGCGCGCAGTGGCCGGCGTCGGTATAGCCGAACAGCGCGACGTGGTGCTCGTCAGCCCACAGCGCCGCGGTCTTGGCGTAGCCCGCCCGCGCGTAGTAGGCGGCCGCGCGCTGGGCGGCGGCCTGGTGGACGAGTTGCACGGCCTCGCGGGTGACGGGGGCTCGCTCGTGCGCGACCGCGGCGACGAAGTCGACCCCGACGAGGTCGAGGGGGGCTTGGGCGGGGTCGGAGGTGACCCGGACGTCCAGGCGCGCCAGCACGGTGCGCGCGTGCCGTTCTGCGAACCGCTCGGCCTCGCGCCAGCGAGGATCCTTGCCCGCCGCGCCCATGGTTCCTCCTGCCTCGGGTCAGTGGTGGTGCCCAGGCACGATCGACGTTAGGCGGAAAGCGGGCGCGCGCATGAGCGCCGCTTGGGTGATGGCACGGGTGAAGGTGGCGTCGAACTGGTTGCGCGGGGCGCGCGAAGGATCGGTCAGAACGCGACGAGTCGGTCGCGTCGATCACCGCATCGAGGGACAGCGGAAGAAACTTTCGATTGAGTTGCGCTCATTCTCTTTCGTGAAGTGCCGCGGATTCTCTCGCGTGCGCCAGATCCGACGCCAGTCGTCGTGCCCTCGATAACCCCATGGTCTACCGAAAGTTTCCAATCGTGCGACGAGGTAGTCGCGCAGGACGGACGGGGCTGCCGCTCGTCGCGCTGCGGCGGCGGGCGCTGCTCTACTGCTGACGGCCCGCGGCGACCGGCTCCGGGCTGGCCTGCTCGCTCGGCGCCGCGGGTGGCGCGGGCGGGAACACGCCCGGGACGGGTGGGCGTCCCTGCGGGCCAGGCGCCGCCGGCGGGCGGTTGCGGCGGCGGACCCGGAGCACCGCGGCCACCGCGAACGCGATGAGACCACCGGCCAGGATCCACGGCAGCAGGACGCCGAACACCACCGCGGTCACCTTGGCGGTGGACACCAGCCCGCTCCAGCCGGACTCGAGCCCGGACAGGAAGGTCGTCGGGCCCTCGGACGGCAGCGCGTCGGGCCCGGCGAGCGTGATCGTCAGGGTCGCGAGGGCGACCTTCCCCTCGAGCGACTTGCGCTCGGCCTGGAGCTGCTCCAGGTTCGACTGCCGCTCGGAGAGCGCGGACTCGGCGTCGATCAGGTCGCGCGTGGTGGTGGCGTCCTGCATCAGCGCCTCCATGCGGGCGATCGAGAGCTCGAGCGCGTGGATGCGGGCGTCGAGGTCCTGCGCGGCGTCGGTGACGTCGTCGGCCGACAGGTCGATCGCGCGCACGTCGCCGATCTCGCGCAGCGACTCGATCGTGCTGGTCACCTTGGCGCCGGGGACGCGCACGACGAGCTCGGCCCAGCCGCTGCGGTCGGTGGTCGCCGCGGTCTCCTGGCGGCCGTCCACGCGGCCGCCGCTGCCCTCGACGAGGTCGACCACGGCGGCGGCAGCGGCGCGCGCGTCCGGGACCGCAACCTCCACATGGCCGGTCTGCACGACCATCCGGTCGCTGGACGTGCCGCCGGCCCCGCCGCCGCTCTCGTCGCCGCCGCTGTCGTCCGCGCCGGTCTGGGAGACCGCTTCGCCGTCGGTCACGGCCATGTCCCCGTCGCTCCCCGAGCACCCGGCGAGCGCGAGCATCGCCACCAGCAGCCCCGCGGCGAGCGCGCCGGCACGCCACGATCGACGGCGCCGAGCGGGTGAGGCGGTGTCGGTCCAGATCGCGGATCCGCGCCGCGCCGGTCGGGTGTGTGCCATGTTCGGACGGTAGGGGGACCGCGGTGTCGAGGTGGCCGGATTGCCGGTTCGTGACGGTACTGACACCCAATCGGGGCTGACCGGTGACTCGTCGACCAGCGTGAACACACCTTCGCCACACCGTGGCCACACGCGAGCCGCGCGGCGCGTGTGGGTGGGCCTGCCTAGGGTGTGGGGCGTGGGCGGAGCGCTGGCTGGTGTGCTGACGAGAACGGGACGCGTCGTCGTGCGCGTGCCCGCTCGATCCGGCGGCGGGCGTGAGCCTGGGGCGGGTGCGTCGTGAGCCGCCGCCACGTGCTCGTGTCCTCGCCGATCGGCCCGGTCACGGTCGTCGCGCGTGACGGCGCGGTGGTCGCGGTCTGGATGAACGCGGGCCCCGGCGCGGATGTCGGCGTGCCCGACGACGGCGCCTCGGACGTCCTCGCGGTCGCCGCGGGCCAGCTCGCCGCGTACTTCGCCGGCGAGCGCCACGACTTCGACTTCCCGATGGAGCCCGAAGGGTCGGACTTCCAGCGGCGCGTGTGGGCCGCGCTGCGCGAGATCCCGTACGGCCAGACGGAGTCGTACGGCGAGCTCGCGGCCCGGATCGGGCTGGATCCGCGGACCTCGTCGCGCGCGGTCGGGGCAGCCAACGGCCGCAACCCGCTCGGGATCGTCGTGCCGTGCCACCGCGTGATCGGAGCGGACGGCTCGCTCACCGGCTACGCGGGCGGCCTGCCCGCCAAGCGGTTCCTGCTCGAGCACGAGTCCGCGCACGCGCCCGCCGCAGCCGACCGGCTCTTCTGACCAAGGGAGAGAGCAATGGTGGACACCCGCGCCGAACGGCACGTCTACGGCGCCGCCGCCGCGCCCGTGGTGGTCGTCGAGTTCGGCGACCTCGAGTGCCCGCACTGCCGGGCGGCCGCGCCGCTGCTGCGCACGCTCGTCGACGAGTCGGGCGGGCAGGTGCGGCTCGTGTGGCGGCACTTCCCGTTGTTCGAGGTGCACCCGTACGCGCTGACCGCCGCGCTGGCGTCGGAGTCCGCCGCCGCGGCAGGCCGGTTCTGGGACTGGCACGACACCGCGATCGCGCACCAGGACCGGCTCGGCGACGTCGACCTGCGCCGCTACGCGGCCGGGCTGGGCCTGGACCCCGACGACGCGGTCGGCGAGCAAGCGCAAAAATACGCTGCCGCAGTCGAGGCGGACTACGTGGCGGGCCTCGGTCTCGGGGTGCGCGGCACGCCGACGCTGTTCGTCGACGGAGTTCGATTCGAGGGGCCCGTCGAGCTCCCCGCGCTACGCGCGGCCGTCGAGGCCGCGTCCCGGTGCCACACGCTGCGCTGACGAGACAAGGACCGGACACATGGACGCACCACGCACGGCGCTCGTCACGGGCGCGGGCCGCGGAATCGGGCGTGGCCTCGCGCTCGGACTGGCGGCCGCGGGCTACGCGGTGGGCCTCGTCGGGCGGACCCGCGCGCACCTGGACGTGGTGGCCGACGAAGCCCGCGCCCACGGCGGCGCGGTCGTGGTCGCGGCCGCGGACCTCGTCGACGCCACGGCGGTGGCCGACGCGGTCGCGCGCGTCGAGGACGGGCTCGGCGGCATCGGCCTGCTCGTCAACAACGCCGGCGTGATCGAGCACCGCGAGACGCACTTCGTCGCGGACGACGTCGAGGATATGTGGCGTGTGGTCGAGACGAACGTGCGGGGCCCGATGCTCGTCACGCATGCCGTGCTGCCGGGCATGCTCGCGCGTGGCTCGGGCCGCGTGCTCAACGTGAACTCCGGCGCGGGGTACAGCCGCGGCGGTGCGTACAGCGGCTACAACATCAGCAAGGGCGCGCTCGCGCGCCTCACGACGATGGTCGACGCGCAGTACCGCGGCCACGGCATCCGCTCGCTCGACCTCGCGCCTGGCGTCGTCCGCACCGACATGACCGCGGGCATGCCGACGCACGACGACCGCTCCGCATGGACCGACCTCGCGGACGTCGTCGCGCTCGCCGTCGCGTTCGCGGGCGGTGGCCTCGACGCGCTGTCCGGCCGCTTCGTCCGCGCTGGCGCCGACACCGCAGAGTCGCTGCTGTGCGCGCTCGACGAGATCGAGGCCACCGACGCGCGCCGCCTGCGAGTGCCGTTCTACGGCCCCGCGGACCCGCTGGCCTAGCCGCCAGCCGGCGCGCGCCAGGGCAGGGGCGGGAGCGCCGCCGGTGGTTCGTCGGGAGGCGAGCACAGCGGCAGGCGCTCGCCCAGCCAGCGCAACAGCACCGAGCCGAGCACTGCGGCCAGCAACGAGCCCGCCAGGACGCCGATCTTGGCCTGCGAGAGGTGGGCCTCGTCGTCGAAGGCGAGCTCCGCGATGAACAGCGAGATCGTGAAGCCGATGCCCGCCAGCACGGCGCCGCCCAGCAGGTGCCCGTAGCGGACCCGGCCCGGCAGGTCCCCGAGGCCCAGCTTGATCGCGAGCGTCGCGGCGCCCGTGATGCCCACCGCGTTGCCGACCACGAGCCCGACCACCACCGCGAGCGTCAGCCGCGAGTGCAACGCCTGGTCGAGCGCCGCGGCGTCGAGTCGGACGCCCGCATTCGCCAGGCCGAACACCGGGACGACGACGAACGCGCTCCACGGGTGGAGCATCCGCTGCGCGCGGTCGCTCGTCGGGATCGCGGCGCGCGCGGCCAGCTCGGCGAGGTGCTCGCGCTCGGCGGTCGTCTCCTCGACGAGGTCGCTCGCGTACTCGGGGACGGCCTCGACGTGCTCACGCCGCGGCAGGGTCGCGGGCACGACGAGCCCGACCACCACGCCCGCGAGCGTCGCGTGCACCCCGGACGCGTGCACCGCGAACCACAGCGCGAGCCCCACCAGCGCGTACGGCAGCAGCCGCCACACCCCGACCGCCCGGAGCACGAGCAGCGCGACGACGAGCGCCCCCGCGACCGCCAGCGCCACACCGTCCACCGCGGGCGTGTACGCGATCGCCATGACCGTGATCGCGCCGATGTCGTCGACGATCGCGAGCGTCAGCAGGAACAGCCGCAGCCGGTCCGGGCACGCCGGGCCGAACAGCGCCAGCACCCCCACCAGGAACGCGGTGTCGGTGGACATCACCACGCCCCAGCCGTGCATCACGTCGTCGCCCGCGGTGATCGCGAGGTAGAGCAGCACGGGGACGGCGAGCCCGCCCAGCGCGCCGAGCGCGGGCACCGCCACCGTGCGGCGGTCGCGCAGGTCGCCGCGCGTCGCCTCGCGCGCGATCTCCATGCCGACCACCGCGAAGAACAGCGCCATCGCGGCGTCGTTGACCCAGTCGTGCAGGCTCAGCTCGAACACCCAGTCGCCCACGCGGAAGCCCGCGACGGTCGACCACACGTCGTCGTACGACGACGACCACGGCGAGTTCGCCCAGCCGAGCGCCACGACCGTGGCCGCGAGCAGCGCGACCGCCGAGCCGGCCTCGGTGCGCAGGAACGCCCGGACGCTGGGGGACAGGCCCGGCACGCGCACGCGCAGCGCCGGCCCGGGCGTGGTGGTGTCGGCGCTCACTGCTCCTTACAGGTCCCGCTCGCGGTCGCCCAGCAGCGCGGCGACGTGGTTGGGCACGTAGGTGTTGAGCTCGCGCGGCGGGCGGACGTAGCCCGACGACGCGGCCGGCCGGTCGGGGAGCTCGACCTTCTCGTGCGGCACGTCGGTGTACGGGATGGTCGAGAGCAGGTGGGCGATCATGTTGAGCCGCGCGTGCTTCTTGATGTCGCTCTCGACGACGTACCACGGGCTCGCCGGGACGTCGGTGTGCACGAGCATCTCGTCCTTGGCGCGTGAGTACTCCTCCCACTTCGCGATGGACTGCAGGTCCGTGGTCGACAGCTTCCACTGCCGCAGAGGGTCCGACAGGCGCGAGCGGAAGCGCTTGAGCTGCTCGTCGTCGGACACCGAGAACCAGTACTTGCGCAGCAGGATCCCGTCCTCGACGAGCATCTGCTCGAAGATCGGCGTCTGGCGCATGAACTCGGTGTACTCGCGCGGCGTGCAGTACCCCATGACCCGCTCGACGCCCGCGCGGTTGTACCAGGACCGGTCGAACAGCACCATCTCGCCAGCCGAGGGCAGGTGCGCGACGTACCGCTGGTAGTACCACTGCGACTTCTCGCGTTCGGTGGGCGTCGGGAGGGCCGCGATGCGCGCGGTGCGCGGGGACAGGTACTCGCTGATCCGCTTGATCGTGCCGCCCTTGCCGGCGGCGTCGCGGCCCTCGAAGATCACCGCGATCCGCGCGCCTGTGTGCCGCACCCACTCCTGGACTTTCACCAGCTCGGTCTGGAGGCGGTAGATCTCGGCCTCGTAGACCTCGTCGGAGACCTTCGCCGGGCCCCCACTGCGCTTCTTGGACTTGCCCTTGTCCTTCGCCATGTCTGCACGTTAGTGGCCCGGGCGGGCGTGCGCCGCGGAACCGTGTGGCGGACGTCACGGCGCTTTTCCACGGCGGAATCAGTGTTTTCGAGCCGCAACTGCGGCCTATGCTCACGTCTTGTGACGCATTATCGGATTTCAGAGGCTGCCGAGCTGCTCGGCGTGTCGGACGACACCGTCCGCCGCTGGGTGGACTCGGGGGCCCTGGCCGCCTCGCCGGGCGAGTCCGGGCGCCAGCAGATCACCGGCGCGGACCTTGCGGCGTTCGCGGTCGAGCGGGCCAAGGCGCCCGACGACCCCGCGGCCGGGCACTCGTCCGCGCGCAACCGGTTCACGGGCCTGGTCACCGGCATCACCGCCGACACGGTCATGGCCCAGGTCGAGCTGCAGTGCGGACCGTTCCGGGTGGTCTCGCTCATGTCGAGCGAGGCCGTGCGGGAGCTCGGACTCGTCGTCGGGTCCCGGGCGGTGGCAGTGGTGAAGGCGACCACCGTGGTCGTCGAGACGAGCGGAGGTCAACGGTGACGTTGGTGGACAGAATCGGCCGTGCCGGGCTGGTGGTGCTGGTCGGGGCGCTCGCGCTCGCGGGATGCTCGTCGTCGGACACGCCGTCGACGCCCACAGCCTCGGACTCCGCGGCGACGCCCACCGAGCCGGCGCTGGCCGGTGAGCTCACGATCTTCGCGGCCGCGTCGCTCGAGCCGACGTTCGACGAGATCGCGGCCGCGTTCACAGCCGCGTACCCCGACGTCACCGTCGACGCGATCAGCTACGACGGCTCCTCGACGCTCGCGACGCAGCTCGTCGAGGGCGCGCAGGCCGACGTCTTCGCGTCCGCCGACACCAAGAACATGCAGCCCGTGGTCGACGCCGGTCTGGTCGACGGCGCCCCCGCCGTGTTCACGACGAACACGCTCCAGATCGTCGTCCCCGCAGGCAACCCCGACGGCATCTCGTCCCTCGCGGACCTCGCCGCGCTCTCGAAGGCGGGCGGCAAAGTCGTGGTGTGCGCGCCCGAGGTGCCCTGCGGCGCGGCCACGACGAAGGTCACGGCCGCGGCGGGAGTCGACCTCGCGCCAGCCAGCCAGGAGCAGAACGTCACCGCCGTGCTCACCAAGGTCACCGCGGGCGAGGCCGACGCGGGCCTCGTCTACCGGACCGACGTCATCAAGGCCGGGGACACAGTCGAAGGCGTCGACTTCGCCGAGGCGTCGGGCGTCGTCAACACCTACCCGATCGCGGCCCTCACCGGCGCCGCGCTGCCTAACGGCCACGATCCGGCGGTCGCGCGCGCCTTCGTCGCGTTCGTGCTCTCCCCGGACGGCCAGGCGCTGCTGACGAAGCGCGGGTTCGTCTCGCCGTGACGAGCCGGGCGGACGCGGGCGGGGCGCCCCGGCTGCTGTGGCTCCCCGCCGCGTTGGCCGTGGCGCTCCTGGTGCTGCCCGTCGTCGCGCTCGTGGTGCGCGCGGACTGGGCGACGCTGCCCGCGGACGTCACCTCGCCCGCCGCGGTCCGCGCGCTCGGGCTCTCGTTGAGCACGTCGCTGGTGGCCACCGGCCTGTGCCTGCTGTTCGGGGCGCCGCTCGCGGTGGTGCTGGCGCGGCGGTCCGGGTGGTCGGCGGACTGGCTGCGGGCGCTCGTCACGCTCCCGCTCGTGCTGCCGCCGACCGTCGGCGGCATCGCGCTGCTGTTCCTGCTCGGACGGCGCGGCGTGATCGGGCAGACGCTCGACGACTGGTTCGGCCTCACGATCCCGTTCACCACCGCGGCCGTGGTGATCGCGCAGACGTTCGTCGCGATGCCGTTCCTGGTCCTCGGCCTCGAGGGCGCGCTGCGCACCGCGGGCACGCGGTACGAGACGGTCGCGGCGACGCTCGGCGCCGGCCGTTGGACCGTCCTGCGGCGGGTGACCCTGCCGCTCGCCGCGCCCGGGTTGGTCAGCGGCCTGGTGCTGTGCTTCGCTCGCGCGCTCGGCGAGTTCGGCGCGACCGCGCTGTTCGCTGGCAACACCCCGGGAGTCACCCAGACCATGCCCCTCGCGATCTACTCCGCGTTCAACGGCGCCGGCGTCACGCAGGGCACCGCGGTCGCGTTGTCGCTCTTGCTGGTCGCGGCCGCGATCGCCGTCCTCCTCGCCGCCCGCGCATGGCGCCCCACGAGAGCCCTCCCGTAATGCCCACACCCCCACCCCACCCCCTCGCGAGCGTGCACTCCAGCCGCGAGCGTGCACTCCAGCCGTGAGCGTGCACTCCAGCCGCCCTGCCACCGGGGGCCTCGTCGCCGCCGGGCTCGGCATCCACCGCGGCGACTTCCGGGTGCGCGCGTCGTTCGACGTCGCGCCAGGCTCGATCGTCGCCATTCTCGGGCCCAACGGCTCCGGGAAGTCGACGCTCCTCCAGGGCATCGCCGGCCTGGTCACGCCCGACGAGGGGCGCATCGAGCTCGGCGGTGTGGTGGTGCACGACGAGCGCGTGGACGTGCCGGTCGCGCGCCGGCGGGTGGGGCTGCTGGGCCAGGACCCGCTCGTGTTCCCGCACTTGAGCGCGCGCGAGAACGTCGCGTTCGGACCGCGCGCGGCCGGTCGGGCGGCGGGGCTGGCGCGGCGCGAGGCCGACGAGTGGCTCGCCGCGGTCGGCCTCGCGGGGATGGAAGGCCGCCGGCCCGACGAGTTGTCGGGCGGCCAGCGCCAGCGCGTGGCGTTGGCCCGGGCGCTCGCCGCCGAGCCCGCTGCCCTGCTGCTCGACGAGCCGTTCGCGCAGCTCGACGTCCGCACGGCGGCTGAGCTGCGCGACCTCGTCGCGGAGCAGGTGCGGGCCACCGGCACACCGACCGTGCTGGTCACCCACGACGCCCTCGACGCCCTGACGTTGGCCGACCATGTCGTCGTGCTCCAGGACGGGCAGGTGGTGGTCGAGGGCGCGCCCCTGGACGTGCTCGGTCAGCCGACGCATCCCTTCACCGCGGCCCTCGCGGACGTCAACCTGCTCCGCGGACGCCTCGAACGACGCGGCGACGGCTGGGTGCTGGCAGCCGGCGGCGTGGCGGTGCGGCTGAGCGCGATTTCCGACGAGCCGCCACGCCCGCGCGAGGCCTTCCTGACGTTCTCCCCGGGCGAGGCGTGGCTGCGCCGGCCAGCCGCCGATCGTTGGGTGGAGAACGCGACCGCGGTGGGCACCGAAGTCCACCCGCCGCTGGCCTGGAGCTCCCGGGTGGTCGACCTCGAGCGCGGTCCGCGCGGGGTTCGCGTGCGGACGACCGGCGACGTCGTCGTGGACCTGACGCCGGTCGAGGCCGCCGGACTCGGCCTACGCGCGGGCGACGAGGTGGTCGTGGGAGTGCCGGCCGCCGCGGCCCGCCTCAGCTAGTCCCCGCGCGCCGCACGAGCGGGCGCGGCGCGGCTGGAGTGCACGCTCGCGGCTGGAGTGCACGCTCGCGGCTGGAGTGCACGCTCGCGGCTGGAGTGCACGCTCGCGGCTGGAGTGCACGCTCGCGGCTGGAGTGCACGCTCACCGGTGGGGGTGGGCGGAGTTCTCACAGGGGGGTGGGGTTGGGCGTGCGGGAAGTGTTGCCGGGGTGCAACAGGCGCGCGCCGTGGGGCGAAACATCGGGTTCCTAGCGTCAGCGGAGTCCGAGCCCCACCGAGCCCTCCCGGAGGCCCCCATGGCGCAACCGCTCGCGACCGTCGACGACGAACTCGACCCCGCACCCGCCGCGGCATCCGCAACGGCGCTCGGCCCGGCGCTCGACGTGGTGCTGCCCGTGGCCGCTGGCGGGCCGATCACCCGGCGCGCCGGCCGTTGGATCGACGGCTGGAACCCGCAGGACGAGGCCCAGTGGAGCCACGTAGGCAAGGCGATCGCCGCGCGGAACCTGGGCCTGTCGATCTTCGCGGAGTTCCTCGGCTTCGCGGTGTGGGCGCTGTGGAGCATCGTCGTGCCCCAGCTCCCGGCGGCGGGCTTCGAGTTGAGCGTGGACCAGATGTTCTGGCTGATCGCGGTCCCGAGCCTCGTCGGCGCCACGCTGCGGATCCCGTACACGTTCGCGGTCCCGTTGTTCGGCGGCCGCAACTGGACGATCGCGTCCGCGCTGCTGCTGCTGATCCCGACGGTCAGCCTCGCGGTCGTGGTGCAACGGCCGGACACGTCGTTCCCGGTGCTGCTCGGTGTCGCGGCGCTCGCGGGGGTCGGCGGCGGCAACTTCGCGTCGTCGATGGCCAACATCTCGTTCTTCTACCCGGAGCGGCAGAAGGGCCGCGCGCTCGGGCTCAACGCCGCGGGCGGGAACATCGGCACGGCCGCTGTGCAGTTCGCGGTGCCGCTGGTGATCGTGACGGCCGCGGGGGTTCAGCTCGAGCGTGCGGGCTGGATGTTCGTCCCGCTCATCGGGGTAGCCGCGGTCCTGGCGTGGCGGTTCATGGACAACCTGTCGCACGCGAAGTCGGACCCCCGCTCGTACGGCGCCGCCGCACGCGCCAAGCACACGTGGGTCATCTCGTTCGTCTACATCGGCACGTTCGGCTCGTTCATCGGCTTCTCGGGCGTGTTCCCGACGCTGCTCCACGGCATGTTTCCCGAGGTCACGGCGTCGGTGGCGTTCCTGGGCGCGCTCGTCGGGTCGGTGGCTCGGCCGCTCGGGGGCACGCTCGCGGACCGGCTGGGCGGCGCCCGGGTCACGATCGCGTCGTTCGCGGTCATGGCCGCGGGCACGGTCAGCGCGATCGTCGCGCTGCGGGCGCACAGCTTCGGGGCGTTCCTCGCGGCGTTCCTCGTGTTGTTCGTCGCGACCGGAGCGGGCAACGGCTCGGTCTACCGCATGATCCCCGCGGTGTTCCGGCACGGCGCCACCGACGCCGAGGACCACGCCCGCCGGGCCCGCGCAGCGGCGGGGTGCCTCGGCATCGCGGGGGCGGTGGGCGCGTTCGGCGGCTTCCTGATCCCGCGCGGCTTCGCGATCTCGACGGGCGCCACCGGCAGCATCGAGGCGGCGCTGTGGGTGATCGTCGGGATGTACGTGGTCATGGCCGCGACCGTGTGGGCGGTGTACGCGCGCCGCGGGTCGTCGTTCGGCGACACGGTCATCTGAGCGGGGAGCGAGCTTGACGGCCCTCACGACTGTCCCGCAGGGGGGCACACGGACGCAGGTCGCGACCGTGTGCTCCTACTGCGGCGTGGGCTGCGGCCTGGTGCTGGACGTCACGACCGACGACGAGGGACGGCGCACCGCCGCAGGCGCCCGCGGCGACAAGGACCACCCCGCCAACGCCGGTCGCCTGTGCACCAAGGGCGCCACCAGCGCGGACATGCTTGCCGCCGGCGGCCGCGCCACCACCGCGCTGGTCCGCCCCGAGCGCGGCGCCGAGCCGCGGCCGGCCGTGCTCGACGAGGCCGTCTCGCTCGTCGGGCGTCGATTCCGCGAGATCGTCGACGAGCACGGGCCCGACGCCGTCGCGTTCTACGTGTCCGGGCAGATGAGCCTGGAGGCCCAGTACCTGGCCAACAAGCTGGCCAAGGGCTACGTGCGGACCAACCAGATCGAGTCCAACTCGCGCCTGTGCATGGCATCGGCGGGCGCGGGCTACAAGCTCTCGCTCGGCGCCGACGGCCCGCCCGGCTCGTACGACGACCTCGACCACGCCGACGTGTTCCTCGTGATCGGCGCGAACATGGCCGACTGCCACCCGATCCTGTTCCTGCGCCTGCTGGACCGCGTCAAGGCCGGCGCCAAGCTGATCGTCGTCGACCCGCGCCGCACCGCCACCGCCGACAAAGCGGACCTGTTCCTGCAGGTCAAGCCCGGGACGGACCTTGCCCTCCTCAACGGGCTGCTGCGCCTCGTGGTCGAGGAGGGCGGGCTCGACGAGCAGTTCGTCGCGGAGCACACCCAGGGCTGGGACGACGTCGAGGCGATGCTCGAGGACTACCCGGCGGACGTCGTCGCGGGGCTCACCGGAGTCCCGGCCGACGACCTGCGGGCCGCCGCGCGGCTGATCGCGCGCGCCGACAACTGGGTGAGCTGCTGGACCATGGGCCTCAACCAGTCCACGCACGGCACCTGGAACACCAACGCCCTGGTCAACCTGCACCTCGCCACCGGCGCGATCTGCCGCACCGGGTCCGGGCCGTTCTCGCTGACCGGGCAGCCCAACGCGATGGGCGGACGCGAGATGGGGTACATGGGGCCGGGGCTGCCCGGCCAGCGCTCGGTGCTCGACGACGACGACCGCGCGTTCGTCGAGCAGGCATGGGGCCTGCAGCCCGGCGCGATCCGCTCCGATGGCGTCGGGCGCGGCACGGTCGAGCTCTTCGAGCGCATGGCGGCCGGCCAGGTCAAGGCGTGCTGGGTGATCTGCACCAACCCGGTCGCGTCCGTGGCCAACCGGCGCACGGTGATCGAGGGCCTGGAGGCCGCCGAGCTCGTCGTGACGCAGGACGCGTTCGCCGAGACCGAGACCAACGCGTACGCAGACGTGCTCCTGCCGGCCGCGCTGTGGTCGGAGGGCGACGGCGTGATGGTCAACTCCGAGCGGAACCTCACGCTCGCGCGTCGCGCGCTCGACCCGCCCGGGGACGCGCTGCCGGACTGGGAGCTCGTCGCGCGCGTGGCCCGCGCGATGGGCTACGCGGGGTTCGAGCACACGTCGGCACGCGAGGTGTACGACGAGCTGCGCGCGTTCGCGAACCCCCGCACCGGCTACGACCTGCGCGGCGCCACCTACGACCGGCTGCTGGCGGGCCCGGTCCAGTGGCCGTGCCCGCCCGGCGGCGGCGCCCGCAACCCGATCCGCTATCGCAACGACGGCGTGAGCCAGGCCCTGATCACCCGCCCCGACGGAACCAGGCCCGCGCTCGCGTTCCCCACTCCGACGGGTCGCGCGGTCTTCCACGCGCGCCCGCACCTGCCCGCCGCAGAGCTGCCCGACGACGACTACCCCTTCGTCCTGAACACCGGCCGCGTCCAGCACCAGTGGCACACCATGACCAAGACCGGGAAGGTCGCCAAGCTCACCAAGCTGGCGCCGGCGCCGTTCGTCGAGGTCAACCCAGCCGACGCGGCGCGGCTCGGCCTGGCCGCGGGCGCGTCGGTGGAGGTGGCGTCCCGACGAGGACGCGCGGTGCTCCCGGTGGCCGTGACCGACCGCGTGCAGCCCGGCGCCTGCTGGGCGCCGATCCACTGGAACGACAGCTTCGGCGAGTACCTGGCCGTCAACGCCGTGACCAACGACGCGGTCGACCCGATCTCGTTCCAGCCGGAGTTCAAGGTGTGCGCGGTGGCGCTCACCCCGGTCGCGGCGAAGCCGGCCGATCCGGCGAAGGCCGACGCCCCCGGCCCGCTCGTGGCCACGGGTGGCCTGACGCAAGGCGCCGTGGAGATCCGGGCCCTCGGCGCAGCGCTCGGGCTCGACGGCATCACGGCGCCTCCGCTCGGCCCGGACCAGAAGCGCTACCTGGCCGGATTCTTGGCGGGCCTCGGCGGGGGCCTGGGCAGCGGGTTGGGCGGGGGTCCCGGCACGCCCGTGCTCCCCGCGTCGGCCCCGCTCGACGAGGGCCAGGCGCTGTGGATCGACGGCCTGCTCGCGGGCGTGTTCTCCCGAGTGCCCGAGAGCGCGGCGGCGCACCGGGCCGCGCCGAGCGAGTCCACACCCGTGCGGCCCCTGATCGTGCTGTGGGCGTCACAGACCGGTGCCGCCGAGGACGCCGCCGGACTCGCGGCCCGTGCGCTGCAGGACGGCGGCCTGGCTCCGCGGGTCGTCGCGATGGACGACGCCGGGACGCCCGCGGACCTGCCGCACGGCGCGGACCTGGTCGTGGTGACCAGCACCTTCGGTGACGGCGAGGCCCCGGACAACGGCGTCGCGTTCTGGGACGCGCTCGCGGCGCCCGACGCGCGCCGGCTCGAGGGGTCGCGGTTCGCGGTGCTCGCGTTCGGCGACTCGTCGTACGACCGGTTCTGCGGCCACGGGCGCCGCCTCGACCACCGGCTGGAGGAGCTGGGCGCCGCGCGTCTGGTCGAGCGCGTGGACTGCGAGCCGGGGGACGACGAGGCCGCCCAGGGCTGGATCGATGCACTGGCCGCGGCCCTGGCGACCCCATCCGCCGCCCCCGCTTCCCCAGCCGTCTCGCCGCGCACGCCCACCACCCACGGGACCGACGACGCGGCGCGCGCCCGGCAGTCCGCTCGGCGGAGCGCGGAACACGGCGCCGGGCTCGCGGGGGAGCGGGCCACGCGGTCCGCGCCCGGGTGGGGGCGGCTGGTCGAGAACCGGGTGCTGGGCCTGCCGGGGTCCGCCAAGGAAGTGCGGCGGATCGTGCTGGACGTCGCTGAGAGCGAGCGCGTCGTCGAGTACCGAGCAGGAGACGCGCTCGCCGTGCGCGCGCACAACTCCGCCGCGCTCGTCGAGGAGTGGCTGGCCGTGACCGGCTGGGACGGGGCCACGGAGGTGGACGTCGAGGGCGCGCGCCTGCCGCTGCGCGAGGCGCTGACCAGCGCGCTCGACGTCACTCGCGTCTCCGCGGACCTGCTGGACCTGGCCGCCGACCGCTCAGGGGACCTCGAGTTGCGCCGGCTGCTTCGGCCTGACAACCGCAACGACCTGGCCCGCTGGACGTGGTGCCGGCAGGCCATCGACGTCGTCGACGAGTTCCTGCGCGGCGTGCCGGCGGCGGACGTGCTGGCGGTGCTGCGGCGCCTCCAGCCCCGCCAGTACTCGATCTCGTCGAGCCCACTGGTCGACCCGGACCGGATCGCGTTGACCATGTCGGTGGTCCGCTACTCCTCCCCACGGGGGCGCGTGCGCGGGGGCGTGTGCTCCACCTACCTCGCCGACGCGCCCGACGGCCTGACGGTGCCCGTGCACGTGCAGCCCTCGGCGCACTTCCGGCCACCGGCGGGCGACGTCCCGGCCCTCATGATCGGCCCGGGCACGGGTGTCGCGCCGTTCGTCGGGTTCCTCGACGAGCGCCGCGCCGCGGGTGGCGCCGGGCGGAACTGGCTGGTGTTCGGCGAGCAGCACGAGGCCAGCGACTTCTACTACCGCGACGAGCTCGAGGCGCTCGTGCGGGACGGCACGCTCACCCGCCTGGACACGGCGTTCTCGCGCGACCAGCGCGCCAAGGTGTACGTGCAGGACCGGCTGCGCGAGCAGGGCGCGCGCGTGTGGGCGTGGCTCGAGGAGGGCGCGCACGTGTTCGTGTGCGGTGACGCGTCCCGGATGGCGAAGGACGTCGACGCGGCACTGCACGAGATCGTGGCGACGCACGGCGGGATGCCGCGCGACGAGGCGGCGGCCTACGTGAAGGCGCTCTCGTCCGCACGCCGCTACGCGCGCGACGTCTACTGACCGGCACCGGGCCGGAGCGCTACACCGCGGTCACGGTGACCGTGTGGTAGCCCGTGGCGCCGTCGGGGATCACGCCCGCCACGGCGCCGGTCTGCGGGCCGGACGGGTCGAATGCGCGAACCCGGATCCGGTGCTCGCCGGCCTCCAGCGGCACCACCGACTTCCACTGCCGCCAGGTGTCGACGCCGCCGTCGTCAGCGAGCGTGACGTCCTGCCACGCTCCGGCGTCGACCTGCACCTGGACGCGCACGATCCCGCGGTGCTGCGCCCACGAGGTCCCCGCCAGGACGACGTTGCCCGCGTTCACCGAGATCCCGTCGCGCGGCACCTCGATGCGGCTCTGCGTCTTGACCGGTCCCTTCGCCGACCAGCCGCGCTCGGTCCAGTAGGCCTGCGCGTCCGCGTACCGCGTGACCTCGAGGTCCACCACCCACTTGGTGGCCGACACGTACCCGTACAGCCCGGGGACCACCATCCGCACCGGGAAGCCGTGGTCGACGGGCAGCGGCTGGCCGTCCATCGCGACGGCCAGCAGCGCGTCGCGGTCGTCGGTCAGCGCCTCGATCGGCGTGGACGCGGTGAAGCCGTCGGCCGAGCGGGACAGCACCATGTCCGCGTCCGCGTGTGGCTGCGCGCGCGCCAGGACCTCGCGGATGGGCAGGCCGAGCCAGCGCTGGTTGCCGACGAGGTTGCCTCCGACCTCGTTGGACACGCAGCACAACGTTACCCAGGCCTCGACGAGATCGGCCGCCAACAGCTCGTCCCACGTGAGCGTGACCTCGTGCTCGACGAGCCCGTGGACCCGCAGGGACCACGTGGCGGGGTCCACCTGGGGGAGCGTGAGCGCGGTGTCGATCCGGTAGAACTCGTCGGGCGGTGTGGCCCACGGGTCCACGCCCTCGACTCCGAGGTCCACGCCCGCCGGGACCGGCGCCGCCGTGACGGCCGGTTGCGGGATCCGCAGCGCCTGACGCGCGGCCGTGACCGCGCGCCCGCTCGCGCCGGCGACCCGTCCGATGAACAGCCCGACCACCCCGATGCCGCCCGCGATCAACCCGGCCTGGAGGAACCCGCGTCGGTCCGCCTCGAGCTGCCGCGCCGACCGGGACCCGGCCACCGCGGCGGGGCTTCGCTGGCCCGTGCCGCCGCGCAGGGCTGGCTGGTGGGCGGGGGCGCGGTCGGCGGGGATGCGGTCGACGAGCGCACGCAGCGCGAGCAGCCCTGCGACCGTCCCGACGACGCTCGGGATCACGGCGCCTGGCCCCGCG
>JAEWOA010000319.1 GCA_023461115.1 Actinomycetes bacterium | reverse complement strand
CGCACGAACGCGCCGAACGGGACGAGCTTGGTGACCTTGCCGGGGACGACCTGGCCGATCGCGTGCGTCCGGGCGAACGCCTGCCACGGGTCCTCCTGCGTCGCCTTCAGCGACAGCGAGACGCGCTCGCGGTCGAAGTCGACGTCGAGCACCTCGACCGTGACCTCCTGGCCGACCTCGACGACCTCGGACGGGTGGTCGATGTGCTTCCAGGACAGCTCGGAGACGTGCACGAGCCCGTCCACGCCACCCAGGTCGACGAACGCGCCGAAGTTGACGATCGACGAGACGACACCGGGGCGCACCTGGCCCTTCTGCAGCGTCTGCAGGAAGGTGGAGCGGACCTCGGACTGCGTCTGCTCGAGCCACGCGCGGCGCGACAGGACCACGTTGTTGCGGTTCTTGTCGAGCTCGATGATCTTGGCCTCGATCTCCTTGCCCACGTAGGGGCCGAGGTCGCGGACGCGACGCATCTCGACGAGCGAGGCGGGCAGGAAGCCGCGCAGACCGATGTCGAGGATGAGGCCGCCCTTGACGACCTCGATGACGGTGCCGGTGACGACGCCGTCCTCCTCCTTGATCTTCTCGATCGTGCCCCACGCGCGCTCGTACTGCGCCCGCTTCTTGGACAGGATCAGACGACCCTCCTTGTCCTCCTTCTGGAGGACAAGGGCCTCGACCTCGTCGCCGACCTTGACGACCTCACCGGGGTCCACGTCGTGCTTGATGGACAGCTCACGGGAGGGGATGACGCCCTCGGTCTTGTAGCCGATGTCGAGCAGGACCTCGTCACGGTCGACCTTGACGACGGTGCCCTCGACGATGTCGCCATCGTTGAAGTACTTGATGGTGGCGTCGATCGCGGCGAGGAAGTCCTCAGCCGTGCCGATGTCGTTGATCGCGACCTGCGGGGTTGCGGGCTTCGCGGGGGTGGAGATGCTCATGTAGGGATGGGCTCCGATGCGGACAGGAAGTTGTGCGGATTTGGTTGGTGGCTCCACCGCCGTCCGCTACCCCGTGGGCAAGCGAAAGAAGGCGCGTGGCACCGCCGACAACCTTAACCGCGCGGCAAGGACCCGGTCAAAGCAACGGGACGCCGACGGCGCCGGGCGGCGGTCCACCGCTCACGCCAACGCGCGCGCCACCGCGAGCAACTCGTCGGGCACCTGCCGCACCTTGCCGGCGATCTCGGTGAGCGGCACGAGCCTGACCTGGTCGCCGCGCAGCGCTGTCATCACGCCCGTCTCCCCGCGCGTGACCGCGTCGATCGCCGCGACGCCGAACCGCGACCCCAGGATCCGGTCGGCCGGCGTGGGCGTCCCGCCGCGCTGGACGTGCCCCAGCACCGTGACGCGGGTGTCGAAGCCCGTGCGCTGCTCGATCTCGGCCTTGAGCCGCTCCGCGATCGAGCCCGCGACGATCTCGCCGTACTTGCCCACCTCGGTCGTGTAGTGCATCTGCGTGCCCTCGGCGGGCACCGCGCCCTCGGCGACGACGACGATCGAGAAGCTCGCATGCGCGCGGTGGCGGTGCTTGAGGAACTTCTCGATCGCGACGATGTCGAACGGCTGCTCGGGCGCCAGCACGAGCTCGGCCCCGCCCGCGATGCCCGCGGTCGCCGCGATCCAGCCGGCGTGGCGGCCCATAACCTCCACGATCATCACGCGGTTGTGGCTCTCGGCCGTGGTGTGGATGCGGTCGACCGCGTCGGTCGCGATCGTGACCGCGGTGTCGAATCCGATCGACGCGTCGGTGCCCCACACGTCGTTGTCGATGGTCTTGGGGATCGCGACGATCTTCACGCCCGCCTCCGCGACCTTGTTGGCCGCGTGCAGCGTGCCGTCGCCGCCGATGCAGATCAACGCCTCGATCCGCTCGGCCTCGAGCGTGGCGAGCACCGCGTCCACGCCGCCGTCGTCGGAGTGAGGGTGGTACCGCGCGGTGCCGAGAAGCGTGCCGCCCACCGGAAGCACGTTGCGGATGTGTTGGCGCGTCATGGGGACCGACAGGCCGTCGACGACACCGCGCCAGCCGTTGCGGAAGCCGATGATCGAGTGCCCGTAGTGGCCCTCGCCGTGCTTGACGACCGCCCTGATGGCGGCGTTGAGGCCGGGGACGTCGCCGCCGCCCGTGAGCAGACCGACTCGCACGCGTGCGCTCCTTCGTCGTGGATGGGTGGTGCGGCGCACGACGTCGGGCGGCCGTGCTCCGTAGCCTAGCCACGCGTCGTCGCAGGCCCCATGCCCTCGGTCCTAGGCGGCACGCCGCCGGGCGCCGCATGGCGCGTGAGCCGCCGCCGTGGCCCGCACACTGGGCGTATGGCTTCCGACGACCTCGCCTCGGCCGGCTTCCTCGACGTTCCCGACGACGAGGGTGGGCGCGCGGGCCGCCGCTGGTGGGACGCGAATGCGCGCGACTACCTGCGCGAGCACGGTGACTTCCTGGGCCCCGCCGACTTCATGTGGTGCCCCGAGGGCCTGCGTGAGGCGGATGCCCGGCTGCTCGGCGACGTGGCCGGCGCGGATGTGCTGGAGATCGGAGCGGGTGCGGCGCAGTGCTCCCGTTGGCTCGCCGGCCAAGGCGCGCGCGCCGTCGCCACCGATGTCTCGCACGCGATGCTCGCGGCCGGCGCCGGGTACGACGCCGAGTTGGGCCGCCACGTCCCCGCGGTCGTGGCGGACGCCCGCGCGCTGCCCTTCGCGGACGGGTCGTTCGACGTCGTCTTCACCGCATTCGGAGCCATCCCCTTCGTGCCGGACGCCGGCCGCGTCCACGCCGAGGCGGCGCGCGTGCTGCGGCCCGGGGGCCGCTGGGTGTTCGCGGTGACGCACCCGATCCGCTGGGCATTCCCCGACGACCCCGAGGGTCTCACCGCGATCCGCTCGTACTTCGACCGTCGGCCCTACGTCGAGCTCGACCACGCCGGCGGCGTGCTCTACGCCGAGTACCACCGCACAGTGGGCGACCACGTCGCCGACCTGGTCGGCGCGGGGTTCACGCTCGACCGGCTCGTCGAGCCGCGATGGCCCGCGGGCCACGAGCGAACCTGGGGAGGTTGGGGCCCCGTGCGCGGCGCGCTCCTGCCGGGGACCGCGGTGTTCGTCGCGCGCCTCGCCCCAGCCGGCTCGTCGAGCTCGCCACGCCGTCAGTAGCGCGCCGAGAAGCCCCCGTCCGCGTGCAGGAGCTGTCCTGAGATCCACCGCCCCGGCTCCGAGACGAGGAACGCGACCACACCGGCGATGTCCCGCGGCGTGCCGAGCCGCCCGGTCGGCTGGCGCTCGACGAGCGCGTCACGCACGTCGTCCGTGACCCAGCCTGTGTCGATCGGCCCGGGGTTCAGGACGTTCGCGGAGACGCCCAACGGGCCGAGCTCACGCGCCGCCGCGATCACCAGGCGGTCGAGCGCGCCCTTCGACGCGCCGTACGGCAGGTTGCCCGACGTGTGGTCGCTGGTCAGCGCGACGACCGCGCCACCACCTGGCGGGACCTGGCGCGCGAAAGCCTGGATCAGCAGCAGGCTCGCGCGCGCGTTGACCGCGACGTGCGCGTCGAAGCTCTCGGCGGTCGTGTCCAGCACGCCCGCGACGTCGTCGAGCGCGTGGCTGAGCACGAGAGCGCCCACCGGCCCGCGCTCGGCGTTCACCCGGCCGACGAGGCCCGCGGCCGCCCGGGCGTCTGCGAGGTCGCAGGGATAGTCGACGCCGGCGAGGTCGCTCGTCGCGACCTCCCAGCCGTCGGCGACGAGGCGCGGGACGATGCCCGCCGCGATGCTCTCGGCGCGCGCGGCGCCGGTGACCAGTGCGAGAGGCATGACCGCACGCTACCGACGCGGCTCCGCCGCCGCGGAGCGCACGGTGCGACGCGCGCCGTCGTGCGATAGCGCCGTCAGTGCCCCGCCCGTCAGTGCCCGGCCTCGTGCCAACTCGCGCCCACACCGACCGACACGTCGAGCGGGACGTCGAGCGGCCCGTCCTGCGCGGCATCGCCGGCGGCGCCCATCTGCTCGCGGACCAGCGCCTCGACCTCGTCGCGCTCACCGGGCGCGACCTCGAGCACGAGCTCGTCGTGCACCTGCAGCAACAGGCGCGACGCCAGCCCGCGGCGCGTGAGCTCGCGGTCCACGCCGAGCATCGAGATCTTGATGAGGTCCGCCGCGCTGCCCTGGATCGGCGCGTTGAGCGCCATGCGCTCGGCGGCCTCGCGCCGCTGGCGGTTGTCGCTGGTGAGGTCGGGCAGGTAGCGGCGACGGCCGAGGATCGTCTGCGTGTAGCCGATCGCGCGCGCCTGGTCGACGACCCCGCCCAGGTACTCGCGCACTCCACCGAAGCGCTCGAAGTAGTCCTGCATGAGCGCGCTCGCCTCGGAGACCTCGATCGAGAGCTGCTGCGACAGCCCGTACGCGGACAGTCCGTACGCCAGGCCGTACGACATCGCCTTGATCTTGGAGCGCTGCGCGGCCGAGACCTCGTCGGTCGCCACGCCGAACACGCGTGAGCCGACGTAGTTGTGCAGGTCCTCACCGGAGCGGAAGGCCGCGATGAGCCCCTCGTCGCCCGACAGGTGCGCCATGATCCGCATCTCGATCTGCGAGTAGTCCGCGGTCAGCAGCGTCTCGTACCCCGAGCCGACGACGAAGGCGCGCCGGATCTGGCGGCCGGCCTCGGTGCGGATCGGGATGTTCTGCAGGTTCGGGTCGGTCGACGACAGGCGGCCCGTCGCGGCGATCGTCTGCTGGAACGTCGTGTGGATGCGCCCGTCCGGCGCCACCGAGCGCAGCAGCCCCTCGACGGTCTGCCGCAGGCGGATCGCGTCGCGGTGTGCGAGCAGGTGCTCGAGGAACGGGTGCTGCGTGCGCGCGAACAGGTCCGTGAGCGCGGCCGCGTCCGTGGTGTACCCGGTCTTGGTGCGCTTGGTCTTCGGCATGTTGAGCTGGTCGAACAGCACCTCTTGGAGTTGCTTGGGAGAGCCGAGGTTGACCTCCCGGCCGATCGCGTCGTACGCCTCGCCTGCGGCGGCGGCCACCTGCGCGTCGAACGAGCGCTCGAGCTGGCCCAGGTAGTCGCGGTCCACCGCGATTCCCGCGGCCTCCATGCGCACGAGCGTGTCCTGCAGCGGCAGCTCGACATCCAGCAAGTGGGCGCCTCCACGGTCGGCGACCTCAGCGGTGAGCACGTCCGCCAGGTCCCGCACGGCCGACGCGCGAACTGCGGCTCGGCGGCCCTCGTCTGAGCCGTCCAGCTCGAGGTCGAGCGCGCCCTGCCCGCCGTCCTCGGCGTCGTCCGCACCCAGTTCCCGGCGCAGGTAACCGATCGCGAGGTCGGCCAAGTCGTACGCCCGGCGGTCCGGCTGGCACAGGTACGCGGAGAGCTCGGTGTCCACCGTGACGCCCGCGAGCGGCAGCCCGCGGCCCTTGAGCGCATGCGCCGCGTGCTTGGCGGCGTGCACCGCCTTCGGCTGGGCCGGGTCCGCCAGCCAGGTCGCGAGCGCGCCCTCGTCGACGGGCGAGATCTCCGCCAGGTCGTAGACCGCAGCCTGCCCCGAGGCGTCCGCGAGCGCGATCCCCCACGCGTCCCCGCCCGCGGGTGAGCCCGTGCCGCGCACGTCGATGCCGAGCAACGCGCCCGCGCGCTCGCCGAGCCAGCCCTGGAGCTGGCCGTCCTGCAGCGCGGCGACCTCGAGGGCCGCGGCCGCCACCGCGACCGCGGACGCGCCCGACTCGTCGGGCAGCATCTGGAACAGCCGGTCGCGCAGGGTCCGGAACTCGAGCTCGTCGAGGATCGTGTGCAGCGCCTCGCGGTCCCACGGCCGGGCCCCCAGGTCCTGCGGGCCGAGCGGCAGCTCGAGGTCGTCGATGAGCGCGTTGAGCTGCCGGTTGAGCTGCACCTGCGCGAGGTTGGCCCGCAGCGACTCCCCCGCCTTGCCGCCGATCTGGTCGGCGGCCGCCAGCACGCCGTCGAGCCCGTCGTACTGCGCGATCCACTTGGCGGCCGTCTTGGGCCCGACTCCCGGGACCCCCGGAAGGTTGTCCGACGTCTCCCCGACGAGCGCCGCGAGGTCCGGGTAGCGCAGCGGCGACACGCCGTACTTGGCCTCGACCGCCTCCGGCGTCATGCGCGCGAGCTCCGAGACGCCCTTGACCGGGTACAGCACGGTGACGTTGTCCCGCACGAGCTGGAAGCCGTCGCGGTCGCCCGTGCAGATCAGGACCTCCATGCCCTGCGCGGTGGCTTGTGACGCGAGCGTCGCCAGGATGTCGTCAGCCTCGTAGCGTTCCTTGGTGAGCACAGGGATGTGCAGCGGCTCCAGCACGCGGCGGATCACGTCCACCTGGCCGCGGAACGGCTCCGGCGTGGCGCTGCGGGTGCCCTTGTACTCCTCGTACTGCTCGGTGCGGAACGTGGTGCGGCCCAGGTCGAACGCGACCGCGACGTGCGTCGGTGCCTCGTCACGCAGCAGGTTGGCGAGCATCGACACGAACCCGAACACCGCGTTCGTCGGCTGCCCTGTGGAGGTCGCGAACTTGTCCACCGGGAGCGCGAAGAACGCCCGGTAGGCCATCGAGTGGCCGTCGATCAACAGAAGTCGGGCTGGCTGCACGTCGCTCACGGGCGCCAACCTATCTGCCATGTCTGACACGACCCCAGCCCAGGCCCCCGCGGCTCCCCAGTCCACCTCCCCGTCCGACGCCGAGCCCGAGACCGGCTCGTCGCCCGCGCTCGCGCTGCCCGACGTGACGGGCTCGCTGCTCGAGCGCATGGGCATCGAGATGACCGAGGTCAGCGCGACGCGCGCGGTGGGGACGATGCCCGTCGAGGGAAACACCCAGCCGTTCGGGCTCCTGCATGGCGGCGCCTCGGCGGTGCTCGCCGAGACGCTGGGCTCCTACGCCGCCAAGGCGCACGCGGGCCCCGGCCGCGCGGCCGTCGGCATCGAGCTCAACGCCACGCACCACCGGTCGGCCCGCGCGGGCACGGTCACCGGCGTCGCGACCGCGCTCCACCTCGGCCGCACCCTCGCGTCCTACGAGATCGTCGTCTCCGACGACGCCGGCCGCCGCGTGTGCACCGCCCGGCTGACGTGCATGGTGCTCGACGCGGGCTGAGCCCGGGCGCTACCGCTCACGCAGACACGCCAAGCGCAAACGCGCCAGGCGCAGAGACGTCCAGATCAGTGACGTCCAGATCAGTGGCGTCCAGATCAGTGACGTCCAGAGCAGAGAGGCTCAGTACTGGCCGGACGGCGACGGACGCCGCAACGCGACCGACTTCGACATCGACGCCACCGCGTCGGAGTCCCCCGGCCGGCGCGCCTCACGCACCTGGCGGCGGCGCGCGATCAGGTCCTCGAGCCCACGCGGGGCGGGCCGGCGCGCTGCCACGCCCGTCGCCTCGTGCGCGAGCCGACGCTGGAGCGCGGCCGTCGTCACGACACGGTGCGCGGCGGCGGGCGCGAACCCCACGCGCGCGAGGAACCGCTGCATCCCGCGTGCGCCCGGCAGCGGCGCCGCGTACAACTCCGTCGCGCCCCGCTCGTCGGCCTCCTGCGCCGCCGACGACAACAGCGCGTGCCCCAAGCCCCGGCGCCGCGCCTGCGGCATCACGTACAGCGCCTCGAGGTGCACCGCGACCGCGTCCGTGAAGAGGCCGGGCCCGATGAGCCGCGCGAGGAGCAGACCGGCGGGCTGGCCGTCCAGCGTGCCGACGAACACGATCCCGCCCTCGACGCTCAGGTAGGCGCCGAGCTGCTGGCGCAGCCGGTCGCCGTCGTCGGTGCAGAGCTGCGCGCCCATCCCCGACTCCTTGCGCGCCTCGAGACACAGGTGCACCAAGTCGTCGAGGTCGTCGGGGCGGGCAGCGTGGGCATGGACACCGGGACGCACGGGCGGTTACCTCCAAGCCGGAGAGGGGGCCGGTCGGGACGGCGCCACCGCTGCCCACGGTGGCACTGGGGCGATCATGGCGCACATCCGCGCGGCGGTGCTAGTCCCACAAGCCGCCACGGGCCACCCGGAACCGTTTGCTCCTGGACAAATGACCAGCGAGGACCGAGCCTTCTGACACGCCGAGTGTGACGTGGCTCGCATGTCGGAAACGAACAGGACACAATCCCTGCCTATCGTCCTGCCAGCCCGGCGGGCGGTCAGGGTCCGGCGAGGTTGCCGGGGCCGCCTCGACGCGTCATCGACTCCGCAGCGCAAGCTGCCACTGGACGGAGGTCCCGAGTGCGACCAGCCACTCCCCCTGCTGCCCGCTCCGCGTCGGCGTGGCGCGCCCGGACCCGACGGGCGTTCGCCCTGCTGGCCGCGGTCGCCATGGCCCTCCTGGCCACCCTCTTGGCCGCGCCGGCCGCGCAGGCGGCCACCGCCGAGCAGTGCGTGGCCGACGAGGCCACGGGCTGCGTCACCGGCACGATCCGCACGTCGGCGGGCGAGCCCGCCGCGGGCATCCGCATCGTCGTCGCAGGCGACGGCGGCGAGGTCGAAGCCGTGACCGACGCCGAGGGCCGCTGGAGCGCCGCGGTCACGGCCGCGGGCGACTACACCGTGACGCTCGACGACACCACGCTTCCCGCGGGAGAAACCCTGCGGGACCCCGCGGGCAACCCGCGCACCGTGACGGTCACGCTCGGCTCCAACACGGGCGCGCTGTTCCCGATGGGCACGCCGTCCGACGCCGGCCCGACCACCGCGCCGAGCGACGAGCCCAGCGCGACCGGCGACGACGAAGGCGAGGAGGCATCCGACGGCACGGTCTCGAGCTTCTCGTGGAGCCGCCTGGCCCAACAGACCGTCAGCGGCCTGATCTTCGGCACGCTCCTGGCGCTGGCGTCCGTCGGGCTCTCGCTGATCTACGGCACCACGGGCCTCAGCAACTTCGCGCACGGCGAGCAGGTGACGCTCGGCGCGATCCTCGCCTACGTCGGATGCCAGCTCGTGGGCCTGCCACTCGTGCTCTCGGGCGTCATCGCTGTGGTCCTGGCGGCCGCGAGCGGCTGGCTGCAGGATGCCGCGATCTGGCACCCGTTGCGTAAGCGCCGCGTCGGCACGACGCAGCAGATGATCGTCACGATCGGGTTGTCGATGGCGTTGCAGTACACCTACCAGTTCTTCTTCGGCGCGAGCGCGCTGCGCATCGTCACGTCGAACCCCAACTACCTCAGATTCGGCGGCGTACGGGTCTCGACGACCTCGCTGTGGTCCGTCGGGATCGCCGCGGTCGCGTTGGGCGCGGTCGCGTACTTCCTGCTCGCGACGAGGGTCGGCCGCGCCACCCGCGCCGTCTCGGACAACCCGGCGCTCGCCGCGGCCTCCGGGATCACGGTCGAGCGCATCATCCGGCTGGTCTGGACGATCGGCGCCGGCCTCGCTGGCCTTGGCGGCGTCCTCATGGGCCTGTACCTGAACGCGACGAGCTGGAACATGGGTGGCGCGCTGCTGCTGCTGATGTTCGCTGCCGTCACGCTCGGCGGGCTGGGCGCCGCGTTCGGAGCCCTCGTCGGGTCGATCGTCATCGGCCTCGTCGTCGAGCTCTCCAACCTCGTGCTGCCGAGCGACATGCGGTACGCCGGCGCGTTGCTCATCCTCATCGTCGTGCTGTTGCTGAGGCCGCAGGGCATCCTCGGCCGCGCCGAGCGGATCGGCTAAAGGAGCCACCATGGACTGGAACCAGATCCCGCCGCTGGTCATCGCGGAGTTCTTCGCGCCGACCACGGCCGCCTACGCGCTCGCCGCGATCGGCCTGAACATCCACTTCGGCCTCACCGGGCTCCTCAACATGGGCCAAGCGGGCTTCATGCTGCTCGGCGCCTACGGCTTCGCGATCTCCACGATCGCCGGCTGGCCGCTGTGGGCGGCCGTGCTGGTCGCGATCGCGTGCGCCGCGGTCTTCGCGCTCATCCTCGGCATCCCGACCCTCAAGCTGCGCGGCGACTACCTCGCGATCGTGACGATCGCCGCGGCGGAGATCATCCGCCTCGTCGGCCGCTCCACCGCGCTCACGGAGCTCACGGGCGCCTCGTCGGGCCTGCGCGGAAGCGACTACAAGCACACGTTCCAGGAGGCGTCGCCGTTCCCGGACGGCCGCCTCGAGCTCGGGCCGTGGGAGTACTCGATCAACGCGTCGGACTCCTGGTGGGTGCGCATCGTGGCGTGGACCGTGGTCGCGCTGGCGTGCCTGCTGGTCTACCTGCTGATCCGCTCGCCGTGGGGCCGCGTGCTCAAGGGCATCCGCGAGGACGAGGACGCCGTGCGCTCGCTCGGCAAGAACGTCTACTCGTACAAGATGCAGTCGCTCATCCTCGGCGGCGTGATCGGCGCGATCGCGGGCATCTTCTACGTCCTGCCACGCGCCGTGCAGCCCGACTCCATGGGCCGCCCGATGACGTTCTTCGTCTGGACCATCCTGCTGCTCGGCGGCGCCGCCACAGTCTTCGGACCCGTGCTCGGGTCGATCATCTTCTGGGCCGCGCTCATGCTGATCAAGACGGGCATGCGCGCGGGCGGGTTCGAGTCGTTCATGCGCACCGAGCAGATCGAGCAGTTCGGCTGGATCGTCGTCGGCGTCACGCTGATGCTGCTGATCATCTTCCGGCCACAAGGCATCCTCGGCGACAAGAAGGAGCTGGCGATCGATGTCCGCTGAGACGCCCACCACCGCGCAGGACGCGCGAGCGCGGGTGACCGGAGCGCTCGCTCCCGTCGCGCGTGTCCCGGGATCGAGCAAGCCCGACCCGATCGTCGTCGCCGACAACGTCACCCGGCACTTCGGCGGCATGACGGCCGTCGACGTCGATCACCTCGAGGTGCAGCGCGGCGCCATCACGGCGCTGATCGGCCCGAACGGCGCCGGCAAGACGACGCTGTTCAACCTGCTCACGGGGTTCGACAAGCCGTCGACGGGCACGTGGTCGTTCGACGGTCACTCGCTCGGCGGCGTGTCCGCGGCCCGCGTCGCCCGCTCCGGGATGGTCCGCACGTTCCAGCTCACCAAGGCGCTGTCGCGCATGACGGTGATCGAGAACATGCGGCTCGGCGCCGGGAAGCAGCCCGGCGAGAACCTCGCCACCGCGCTCATCCCGGCGCTGTGGCGCCAGCGTGAGCGCGAGATCACCGAACGCGCCGAGGTGCTCCTGGAGCGGTTCAAGCTCGACACCAAGCGCGACGACTTCGCAGGCAGCCTGTCGGGCGGTCAGCGAAAACTGCTCGAGATGGCGCGCGCGCTGATGACCGAGCCGACCATGATCATGCTCGACGAGCCCATGGCCGGCGTGAACCCCGCGCTCACACAGTCGCTCCTGGGGCACATCCAGGCGCTGCGCGACGACGGCATGACCGTGCTCTTCGTCGAGCACGACATGCACATGGTCCGCCACATCTCGGACTGGGTCGTCGTCATGGCCGAGGGCCGCGTGGTGGCCGAGGGGCCGCCCAGCTCCGTCATGCAGGACCAGGCCGTCGTCGACGCCTACCTGGGCAAGCACCACGACATCGACCTCGGCGACGACAGCCTCCTGTCCGACGAGGTCAGCGACCAGCTCGAGGCCGAGGTGCGCGCGGAGGACGAGGCGCTCCACGACGCGTCCGACGGCTCCGCCGACAAGGAGGCCACCAAGTGAGCACCACCACCGAGCAGCCGCTCCACCGCGGCGCGCCGCAGGGCGAGCCCCTGTTGCACGCCGACGACCTCGTCGCGGGCTACATCCCGGGCGTGGACATCCTCAACGGGTGCAGCCTGGTGGTGCACCCGGGCGAGCTCGTCGG
This sequence comes from Actinomycetes bacterium, assembly GCA_023461115.1. Lineage (GTDB taxonomy): Bacteria > Actinomycetota > Actinomycetes > Actinomycetales > Cellulomonadaceae > Cellulomonas. The sequence continues at coordinate 7,090 of JAEWOA010000319.1, read as the reverse complement.
GATCATCGGGCCCAACGGCGCCGGCAAGTCGACGTTGCTCAAGGCGATGTTCGGGCTCGTCAACGTCCGCTCGGGCTCGGTCACGCTGAACGGCGAGGCGATCACCAACCACCGGGCCGACGCGCTCGTGCGCCGCGGCGTGGGGTTCGTCCCGCAGACCAACAACGTGTTCCCCTCGCTCACCATCGAGGAGAACCTGCAGATGGGCATCTTCCAGGCCGCCAAGCGGTACGAGGAGCGCTTCGCGTTCATCGTCGACCTGTTCCCGACCCTGGGCGAGCGCCGCAGGCAGAGGGCGGGCTCACTGTCCGGCGGCGAACGGCAGATGGTCGCGATGGCGCGCGCGCTCATGATGGACCCGTCCGTCCTGCTGCTCGACGAGCCGTCCGCGGGCCTGTCCCCCGTGCGCCAGGACGAGACGTTCATCCGCACGCGCAAGATCAACAAGGCCGGCGTCTCCGTGGTGATCGTCGAGCAGAACGCCCGCCGTGCGCTGCAGATCTGCGACCGCGCGTACGTGCTGGACCAGGGCCGCAACGCGTACTCCGGCCCGGGCCGCGATCTGCTCAACGACCCCAAGGTCATCGAGCTCTACCTGGGCACGCTGGCCGCTGACGTGGAGGCGCAGGACAAGCAGCCCTGAGCTGCCCAGGCAGGACGTGACGAGGGCCGGAGCGGATCAACCGCTCCGGCCCTCGTCGGTCAGGCCGAACAGCCGAGGATCAGGACTTGCCCTCGACCGCCTTGACCCAGGTGTTCTTGTTGTCGGCGCCGTACTTGTAGACGCCGATGAACGCGGACGACGGGTCGTTCTTGTCGTTGAACGGACCAGCACCGGCCTGGCCGGTGTACTGGATGTCCTTGCCGTCCTCGAGCAGCTTCTTGCAGTCGGCGAAGTTGTCGCACTTCTCGCCGCCGCCAGCGCCCGAGACCGCCGCCAGGTTCTTCTGGATGGTCGGACCGTCGGTGCCCTTGCCCTTGATCGCCGCGAGGGCCGCGAGGATCGCCGCGTCGTACGACTCGGGGCCGTACGCGTAGTCCTTCAGGTTCGGGTCGACCGTCTTGAGACGGCCCTGGAACTCGTCGCTGGGGAACGCGCCCGGGATGGTGCCCTGGGCGCCGTCGAGCGTGCCGGCGTCGAAGTCCTTCGAGTAGTCAGCCGTGTTGCCGTCGACCATGTAGACGTCCTTGGCCGAGACACCCGCCGCGATGAGGCCGGGGATGATCTGCTTGGTCTGCTCGAAGGCGAGCACCACCACCGCGTCGGGCTTGCTGGCCAGCAGCGCCGTGATGTCCGAGTCGAAGCTCGAGGCGGCGGGGTCGAACTCCTGGCCCTGCTTGCCGTACGTGATCGTGCCGCCCGCGTCCTCGATGACCTTCTGGACGACGTCACGCAGCGACGTGCCGTAGTCGTCGTTGAAGACGAGGATGCCGACGTTCGAGTGCCCGTCGCCCGTGATGAGGTTCGCGAGCGCGTTGCCCTGGACGGTGTCCGGGGGCGCCGTCCGGAAGTAGTAGGGCGAGTAGCCGGACAGCTTGGTCGCGGTGTTGGCCGGCGAGATCTGCACGACCTCGGCGCCCGTGATGTCGTCGACCACGTTGAGCGTCACCGAGGACGAGGCGGCGCCGATCACGACCGAGACCTTCTGCGCGAGCAGCGAGGCGACCGACTGTGTGGCGACCTCGGCGTGGTCGGCGTCGGACGAGTCCGTGTCGACCTGCTTGACGTCCTTGCCGAGTACGCCGCCGGCCTCGTTGATCTCCTTGATCGCGAGCTTGACGCCCGCGATCTCGGGCGGGCCGAGGTAGGCGAGCGAGCCTGTCTGCGGAAGCAGCGTGCCGATGACGAGCTGCGCGGCGTCGGAGTCGCCGTCGCCGTCGCTCCCCTCGTCGGAACTGCCGCACGCGGCGAGCGCGAGCGACGCGACGGCCGCGAGAGCCGCGGCGCGAACTGCGTGGGTCCTACGTGTCATCCGTGGTGCCCTTCGTGAGTAGTGCAGCCGCTCAGGCCCCATCCGACCTGCGCGTGGCGTGAAGGTACTCACACTGTGTGTCCGCGATGTGAACCGCCACAGTCCACCGCACGATTGTGGCCAAGTTGTGACCGACGACACACCTGGAATCACCTCACCGGGCGAATCGGCCGACGACCGCCCGGCTGGCCGGGGTGCGCGACTGGACTGCTCCGCTTCGTCAGGAAGCGCCGCCACCCACCTGCTCGATCACGGCGTCCGCGACCTCGCGCATCGTGAGCCGGCGGTCCATCGACGTCTTCTGGATCCAACGGAACGACTCGGGCTCGGTCAGGCCCATCTTCGTCATCAGGAGCCCCTTGGCGCGGTCCACGCGCTTGCGGGTCTCGAAGCGCTCGGCGAGGTCCGCGACCTCCGACTCGAGCGCGCTGATCTGCGCATACCGCGAGATGGCAATCTCGAGCGCGGGCAGCAGGTCCGCAGGGCTGAACGGCTTGACGACGTACGCCATGGCGCCGGCGTCCCGCGCGCGCTCGACGAGCTCGGTCTGCGAGAACGCGGTCAGCAGCACCACGGGGGCCAGGTGCTCCTTGCCGATGCGCTCGGCCGCCGAGATTCCGTCGAGCACGGGCATCTTGACGTCCATGACGACGACGTCCGGCCGCAGCTCGGTCGCGAGCGCGACCGCCTGCTCGCCGTCGGCCGCCTCGCCGACCACCTCGTAGCCCGCCTCGCGGAGCGTCTCGACGACGTCCATGCGGATCAGGGCCTCGTCCTCGGCGACGACCGCGCGGCGCGCGGGCCGCGACGAGGTCGGCGCCGGCTCCGGCGCGGGCGTAGTCAGGTCGAGGGCGTCGGGGGCCGCCTCGGTGGGCTCAGGAGTGGCGTCCTTGGTCACGAGGCACAGCGTAGTGCTCGAAGCGCGCGTCTTCGCAGCCACGCGCGCTGTGACCGGTGCCACGCGACGGTCCCTTGGCGTTGCGGCAGGTCGGGAACGGCTATTCTGACGCGGCGCCCCGGTAGCCCAACGGCAGAGGCAATCGGCTCAAACCCGATCCAGTGTCGGTTCGAATCCGACCCGGGGCACACATCACGGCTCGTCGCCCGCCGTCGGCTCGTCGCCCGGCGGCGCCGACCTCAGCCCAGGCGCTCCGACAACGCGCGGTCCATCGCCGCGAGCGGCGCCGGACGGCCCGTCATCAGGCGCACCTGCTCGCCCGCCTGGTGCAGCAGCATCCGCTCGCCGCCCACCGCGATCCCGCCTGCGGCGACCCACGCCGTGTGCAGCGCAGTCGGGCGCGGGTCGTACGCGACGTCCAGCAGCACCGAGCCGGCCAAGGCAACACCCCCCGCCGAGAGTCCCTCGGCGAGCGTGTCGGCAGCATGCGGCGGGAGCGTCGAGACCACGACGTCGACGCCGCCGAGCACGCGTGCGGCCTCGTCGAGTGGGCGCACGACGGGAGACACGCCCATGCGGTGCGCCGCGCGCAGCAACCCACCCGCACGCGAGATCGCGCGCGCGAACACCGTGGGGGTCGCGCACCCGAGCTCGGCGAGGGCGGCGAGCGTCGAGGCCGCGGTGGCGCCGGCGCCGAGCACGGCCGCGGACCGGATGCCCCGCGGCTGTCCCGGGACCTGGGCCAGGCCCTCGCGCACCGCCGCCACGAGCCCGTGCACGTCGGTGTTGGCGCCCACGAGCGTCCGGGCCGAGCCCGAGCCCTGGAGCAGCACCGTGTTGACCGCCCCGACGACCTGCGCGAGCGGCTCGACGTGGTCGAGCAGCGGCAACACGGTCTGCTTGAGCGGCATGGTCAGGCTCAGGCCCGCCCACTGCTCGCCGAGCCCGCCGACGAACGCGGCGAGCTGGTCCTCTGCGACGTCGACCGCGTCATACGACCAGTCGTCGAGTCCCAGCTCCGCATACGCGGCGCGGTGCAGCGTGGGCGACAGCGAGTGCGCGACAGGATGCCCGAGCACCGCCGCGCGTCGAGTGGCGCCGCTCACCCGTCGTGTTCCGCCATCCACGCCTGGAGCTTGGACTTGCAGGCCAGGAACTCGGCGTCGGTGACCGCGAACTCGGTGGCGCCGGTGTCGAGGTCGTACGTGCACCAGTACATCCACGCGCCGGCCTCGGGCTGGAGCACGGCCTCGATCGACGGCCGCCCGGGCGACGCGATCGGGGTCGGCGGCAGGCCCTTGTGGACACGCAGGTTGTACGGGTTGCTCGGGTCCTGCAGGACCGACTTGGTGAGCTCGGTGCCCGGGCCGCCTGCGCCGTAGAGCACCGCGGCGTCGATCCCGAGCGTCCAGTTCTTGGCCAGGCGGTTCTCGATCGTGCGCGCCATCTTCGGGCGGTCCTCGTTGTGCTTGGCCTCGCGCTCGATCAGGGACGCCTTGGTCAGCACCGTCTCGCGCTGGTCGGGGGCCACGCCGAGCTCGTCGAGCACGCTGACGGTCTTGGCGACCATCCCCTTGAGCACGTCCGCCACGGGCTGTCCGGGCTGCAGCTCGTACGTCGCCGGGAACAGCCAGCCCTCGGGCTTGCCGCCCGCCTCGGCCGGCAGGCCGAACGCCGCGGGGTCGGCCAGCGCGGCGTCGACCTCCGCTTGCGTGTAGCCGCCGTCCTTCACGAGCCGCTGCGCGATCTGCGCGACCGTGAGGCCTTCGGCGACCACGACCTTCTTGGTCGCCTTCGACGCGGGGTTGAGCAGCGCGGTGACCGCGTCCTCGGCGCGCATCTCGAGCAGCAGGTTGTACGCGCCCGGCTGGATGCTGATCGAGTCGGGATTCGCGTTGTACGCGTCCTGGAAGGCCTTCGCCGTCCCGACGACGCCCGCCGCCTCGAGCGTCCGCCCGATCGCGGCGCCGGTGTCGCCCTTGTTCACCGTGACCTGCACGGAGCCGTGGCCGGGCCCCGGGTAGTCGTCGGGCCGTCCGGCGGTCCCGCCTCCGCCGCCCGAGGAGAGCAGGCCGAGCGCCAGGTACACGGCGGCCGCGAGTAGCGCGACGACCACGAGGATCGCGACGACGGTGCGGGCGCGCCGCCGGCGGCGGCGACGGTCGTCGCGCGCCCGCCCGCGGTTGCGGGCGCGCGCATCGGGCACAGGCGTGGCGTCACGCTCAGGCGCCCACCAGTCGGTCTGATTGCTCACGAGTGAATCTCCACGGTCCGTCGGCGGCGACTATGCCGCCACTCAGCTCTTGTGCTCGTCCTGCCAGCGGGCCAGTTGGGCCTGGTACTCCTGGTACTCGTCATATCGGGAGACGAACACCGTCTCCCCAGTCTCGGGGTTCACCGTCACCCAGAATTTCCATCCGCCCTTGCTGGGGTGCGCCGCCGCCGCGAGCGAGGCCGCGCTCGGCGACGAGATCGGCGTCGGCGGCAGGCCAGGCCGCTTCGAGAGGTTGTACGGGTTCTTGGTGTTCGCCAGCATCGCGTCCGTCGGCATGCCGCTCGCCCCGGCGCCGTAGGACACCGACGCGAGGCTGTCGAGCGGGACTCCGTCGCTCAGCCGGTTGAAGAACCCGCGGGCGACCTGTGGCCAGTACTCGGTGGGGGTCCCCTCGTGCTGGACCAGCGACGCGATCGTCAGCACGGCCTGCCAGTTCTTGGCCGGGACCCCCGCCTCGGTCAATGTCTCGGCCGTCTTGGCGGTCATCTGGCTGAGGAGCTGCGCCGCGGTCGCGTCCGGCGCCACGTCGTATGAGCCGGGGTACAGCCACCCCTCGACCTTGCCGCCGGCCTGCGCCGGGAGCCCGATCGCCTTCGGGTCGGCGACCACCGCGGTGAGCTCGTCCATGGTGAGCTCGGTCTTCTGGGTGATCTTGGTGAGGATCTGCGCGGTCGTCAGGCCCTCGGGCACCGTCACGCGCATGAGCGCGCGCGACGCGGGGTCGCCCAACGCCTTCACCGCGGCCGACGAGCGCATCTCCAACATCAGCCGGTAGGTGCCGGGGGCCACGTCCGGCGCAGCCTCGAGCACCGACGCGAACACCGACGCGTTCGCGACGACGCCCGCAGCCTCGAGCGTGCGCCCGACCGCTGCCGCGTCGTCGCCCTTCTCGACGACGACCGTCACGGTCCCGTGTCCCGGGCCTGTGTAGTCCTGGAGGTCGTCGACCGGCGGGGCCACCACGACGTCGTCGGACCTGCCGTCGAGCACCGACAGCACGACGAACGCCGCGCCGCCCAGCAGCGCGGCCACCACGAGCCAGCCCAGGGCGACCCGGCGACGGTGCGCCTGCTTCTCCGCCGCCTCACGCTCCCGCTCGGCGCGGGCGGCGCGGCCCGAACGCGAGCGCCTGGTCGGCGCGACGGCGGACACCGCGGGGTGCGCCGGGCGTGAGGCCTGGTGTGCCGCCCGAGTGGGCGCCTGAAGTGGCACGGCAGCGCCGTCAGGCTCAGGGGTGGACGACGACGTGGGCCGGGCGAGCGTGTCTGCCACGCCCGCCGATCCACTGTCCTGCGCCGCCCACCACCGGGTCTGGCTGTCCGTCACGTCGCCGTCGCTCCACCGTCGTCCGTCGTCGTCTCGCCCACAGCCCCCTTGCGCGCTTGGCCGTCCGGCGCCGGGGCGACATCGACCCGTTCACCGGGTCGACGCCCCGCGGCGCGCTCCGCATCCAACGCGTACTGCAGGATCACCACCGCGGCGGCCTGGTCGACCACCTGGCGGTGACGGCGCCCGGACCTGCCGGACGCCTGCAGCGCCTGATGCGCGGTCACCGTGCTCATCCGCTCATCCACCAGCCGCACCTGGATCGGTGCGACTGCGTGCGCCAAGGAGACAGCGTACGCGCGCGCGGCCTCAGCGGAAGCACCCTCGGCCCCATTGAGGTGGCGCGGAAGCCCGACGTACACACACTTCGCACATCGCTCGCGCGCCTCGCGCACCACGGCGGCGATGTCCGCGGGCAGCGCGCCGCGTTTCGCGTGGTCGCGCGCGAGCGTCTCGACCGGGGTCGCGAGCAAGCCGTCAGGGTCGCTCGCGGCCAGCCCGACGCGCACCGAGCCGACGTCGAGCGCGAGCCGCGGCCCGCGCTCGACCTCGTCACCGGGGCGCACGTCAGGCGCTCACCGCGCCGGCCACCCCGCCGAGCACGGCGGCCAACGCGTC
>JAEWOA010000318.1 GCA_023461115.1 Actinomycetes bacterium | reverse complement strand
GTGTACGCCTTCACGGCCTCGCGCACGCGCGTGGCCGTGAAGGCGTACACCGTCTCGCCGTGCCCGCCGGCGCTCATCGCGAACGACTTCTCGGTGAGCAGGCACTCGTCGAAGCTCACGGTGACCGTGGTGTCGCCGTGCCGCAGCGGTGCGGTGATCTGGAAGAAGTCGTCGCCGACGAGGTCGTCGAGGCTGGGGGCCGACGAGGCGACGCGGATGCGCCCCTCGACGCTGCGGCCTCCGGTGATGACGCCGATGCGCTCGGCCGAGCCGAGCGCGTACAGGTCCGAGCGCGCGGTCGCGGAGCGGTGCTCGACCGACCGCACGCCCTCGACGGCGGTGCCGTTGACCAGGATGGAGCTCTCGTTGGCCGCATACACGGTGGGCATGGCTCGCCTCTCAGTTCTTCACGCGGATGGTGGCGTACACGAAGTCGATGGCCCGCACCGGGCGGACCGCGATGTCGATGCGGACGTTGCCCTGCGCGAAGTCGAGCTGCGTGGAGTACACGTCGACGAGGAACGCGGGGTCGGAGCCGTCGGTCGACGGCACGAGCTGGCCCGCGCGCTCCATGCGCGTGAAGGTCGCGACAATCTGCTGGCGCAGCGCGGTGCGCGCGTCGGCGGTGTTGAGCTGGCCGATGAAGTTCTCGGCGATCGCCTTGACCTCGCGCACGCACGCGTCCGCGACGCGCGTGACCGAGATCTGGTCGCCGCTGGTGTCCAAGCCGCGCAGCACGATCACGCCCCGGCCGGAGCGCGCGGCGACGACCACGAGGTTGTGGGTCGGGCCGAGCAGGCGGTTGAGCTCGCTGTCGGTGTACTTGGCGGGCGCGATGCCGAACAGCGGCACCGGCTTGAACGTGGGGGAGACCTCCGGCCCGGTGCGCGCGACGGCCCCGAGGACCGCGCCCGCGGCGCCTGCGGGGCTGACCAGCACGAACCGCCGGTTGCGCACGCCCGCCGCGTGGTCGCGCATCTTGTCCAGGCTGATCTGCTCGGCGGCGGTGACCGAGCCGAACGCGATGCGCGGGGCGCCTGCGTCCGCCTGCGCCACCGCGTGCGCGACGAGCGCCTGGTGCACGGTCTGCGTGAACTGGTCGGTGCGCGTCGGCTCGACCGACGCGAGCACGAGGCTGATCCGCGGGTCTTCCGCGAGCCGGTCGATGGCCTCGGAGTAGTCGGCGGCCGACGGTGATGTGCCGTTGGCCAGCGGCGTGGGCGCCACTGCCACCGGGAGCCGGTCCGGCCCGGCGAGCGACGACGCCTGCCGCACGTGGATCAGCGCGCTCTCGCGCAGCAGCACCGCGGGCAGGAAGTTCGCCGAGTCCGGGTTCATCGTCAGGCGCGTGAACTCCTCCTGTTGCGCGCCGTCGCGCAGCACGCGCACGCGGATGTTGTCGGCCGACGGTGAGAGCACCTCGACCGTGAGGCCTGTGGGATCCACTCCCGGCTCGGGGAACAGCGTGAGCAGCGTCTGCGCGGCGCCCGTGCGCGGCACGGCGATTCCCGCGTCGGTCGCGGGGATCACGTAGACGCCCGCGGCCGGCGACGCGTCGGCCAGCGACGGGTCGAGCGCGACGAGGTACGCCGAGCGCGTGTTGATCGTGTCGAACAGGTCCTGGTGCGAGCCGGGCTCGACGACGAGGTCGGAGAACTCCTCGACCACCTGCCCGGCCCGGAAGACGCGCAGGCTCACGCGCACGGTGGCGCCGGACGCGTCGGTGATGGTCCGCACGTCGACCGCGACCTGGTTGGCCCACGTGCCGACCGATCGCGCCCGGAGCAGCACCGCGTCGGTGGACACGCCGTTGCGCAGCACGAGGGAGGCCGCCGAGCCACCGCCCACGGGCGAGACCAGCACCTCGGACGCGCCGTTGCCGAGCGCGTGCACGATCTCCGGCGCGGACGCCGCGGTGCCCGGGCCGAGCGCCCCGGGGATCTCGGCGGCGCGCGACAGCCCGACGATCGCGGCGGGCGTGGGCGGCCGGTCGACGATGGCGGCGATGCCGACCACCCCCGACGAGGCCGGCAGCGGCGGCAGCACGTCGAACCGCGTCTCGACCTGCACCCCGGGTACGACGAGCGTCGCCATGGCATCCTCCTCGCGCGACGGCCGGCGGCCGCGTGCCGCGGCGGCCGGAGGAAGCCCGCGGGCTCGTCGCCCACGTCGCAGCCCCCGAGCGGAGCGTGCGCCGGGGCGCGCCTCACGGACGCCTCACGCGCGTCACGCGCGCGTCACAGGCCGCCATCGGTAGTCCGGGGGCGTTGCATTCCGGTGCTGCGGCATTCCGTTTGTCCGGTCAACCGACGCGCCCGCACAATGGCGCCCATGCGTCCCCTGACCGAGCAGCAGCTCCGCGCGTCCTTCGTGAACGCCTCGCGCCGTGAGGCCGCGCAGGCGACGGTCCCGGACCTCGCGGCGCTCGACTGGGACCGGTTGGACTACCTGGGCTGGCGCGACCGCAAGGCGCCGCTGTCGGCGTACGCGGTGGTCGAGCTCGACGGCGGGCCCACCGGCGTGCTGCTGCGGTCCACCGACTCCAAGGAGAGGGTGCGCCGCCGCGCGGTGTGCGCGTGGTGCGAGGACGTCGTCGAGACCGACGACGTGAGCTTGTACGTCGCGCGCCTGGCCGGGGCCGCGGGCCGCAAGGGCGACACGATCGGCACGTTGATCTGCACCGAGTTCACGTGCTCGCGCAACGTGCGCCGCAAGCCCACGCGCGCGGAGGCGGGCAACGCGTCCGACGACGAGCGCGCGCTCCTGGTCGAGCGCCGCGTCGCGGGCCTGCGAGAACGCTCCACCCAGTTCGTCGCGTCCGTCCTGCGCGCCGCCTGAGCGCGGTCGGCCGCGCGTCTGGACGGTCCCTACGCGCGCAGCGACCTGCGCTCGTACAACCAGCGCGACCACACGTAGCCGCCGAGCGCGATCACGGCGCACCACGCGAGCGTCAGCCAGCCACTCGAGCCCATGGGCGTGCCCAGCAGGAGCGAGCGCAGCGTGTCCATGAACGGCGTGAACGGCTGGTGCTCGGCCACCCAGGCCACCGGCCCGGGCATCGACTCGGTGGGGACGAACCCGCTGCCGAAGAACGGCAGCAGCATGAGGAACATCGGGGTGTTGCTGGCCTCCTCGACGGACTTCGCCGCCATCCCGAGCCCGACGCCGAGCCAGGTGAGGGCGAACGCGATGAGCGTGACGACGCCCGCCGCCAGCAGCCAGTCCGTCGCGCTCGCGGTGGGCCGGAACCCGCACAGCACCGCGACGACGACGACGAGGGCCACCGCGACGAGGTTCTGGAGCACGCTGCCCAGGACGTGCCCGGTGAGCACGGCGACGCGCGCGATGGACATGGTCCGGAGCCTGGCGACGATGCCGCCGGTCATGTCGGTGGCCACCGAGATCGCGGTGCCCTGCGCGACCGAGGCGATCGACAGGAGCACGATGCCCGGGACGACGTAGTCGATGTAGGAGACGTCGACGCCGGCCTGCGCGGCGATCCCCGCCTCGAGCGTGCCGCCGAACACGAAGACGAACAGCAGGAGCAGCACCACGGGCAGGCCGACGAGCATGAGCGTCAGCGACAGGTAGCGGGCCCGGTGCCGCAGGTCGCGGCGCAGCATCGTGAGCGAGTCGCGCCAGGTGAGCGCGGGCCGGCCGACGGCTGGCGCCGCTGTGGGCGCCCGTGAGACGACGGTGGTGGTCATCACGCGCTCCTCTCCTCGGTGGTGGTCGCTTCGGTGGTGATGGCTTCGGTGGTGATGGCTTCACTGGCCGACGCGCCGTGCCCGGTGAGGGCGAAGAACACGTCGTCGAGGGTGGGGCTCTGGACGGCGACCTCCTCGACGGCGATCGCGGCCTCGTCGAGGACGTCGAGGGTGCGCTTGAGCGCGCGCACGTCGCTGGCTCCCGGCAATGCCAACGCGAGCGCGTCGTCGTCGCGCTCGGCGCCGGGGAACCGCGCGGCGGCCTCGCGGTACGCCGCCTCGTCGGCCAGCCGCATGCGCAGGCGCCCGCCCGGGACCAGGCGCTTGAGCTCGTCGGGCGAGCCGTCGGCCACCAGGCGGCCGCGGTCGAGCACGGCGACGTGGTCGGCGAGCTCGTCGGCCTCCTCGAGGTACTGGGTGGTGAGGAAGACGGTCGTGCCGTCGGCGACCAGCCCGCGCACGATGTCCCACATGGTGCGGCGGCTGCGCGGGTCCAGGCCCGTGGTCGGCTCGTCGAGGAAGATCACGGCGGGACGGGCGACGAGGGTCATGGCCAGGTCGAGGCGGCGGCGCATGCCGCCCGAGTAGGCCGCCAGCGGCTTGCGTGCGGCGTCCTCGAGCTCGAACTGCGCGAGCAGCTCGGCGGTGCGGCGCCTCCCGTCGGCCGTCGTCAGGTGGCGTAGGTCGGCCATCAGGCGCAGGTTCTCCTCGCCGGTGAGCAGCGCGTCGACCGCCGAGAACTGGCCGGTGACCCCGATCAGGCCGCGCACGGCCTCGGCGTCTCGCACGACGTCGTGGCCGTGGACGCGGGCTGTGCCGCCGTCCGCGGCGAGCAGCGTGGTGAGGATGTGCACGGCCGTCGTCTTGCCGGCCCCGTTGGGCCCCAGCAGCGCGAACACCGAGCCGGGGGCCACCGCGAGGTCGATCGCGTCGAGCACCGTGGTGGCGCCGAACGCCTTGCGCACGGCGATGGCCTCGATGGCCGGAGCGGTGGTGTCCATGGCTCCTCCTGGTGGTGGCTCAGGCCGTCGCGCGGCGGATGGTGATGTCGCCATAGCTGGTGTGCGCGCGCACCTGCACGCTGGGCGCGTCGGGCTGCGGCGCGTCCGTGGGGTCGAGCGCGCTGTGCACGCGCCCGTACTTGGTGTCGGCGTCGACCCAGGCGGCGGCGCCCGCCGGTATGCCGACCTCGATTCCGCCGGTCGACGTGGTGAGCGTCGCGGAGCCGGTGGCGAGCTCGTCGACGACGATCGTGCCGACCGCGGCCTTGACCTGCACGGATCCGCCCGCGGCCCGCCGGATCCGCGCGCCGCCGTTCGGAGACTTCACGACGACGGGCCCGTGGGCCACGTCGATCTCGCTGTCGCCGTTGCTGTTCCACACCTTCGCGCTTCCGCCGACCTCGCCGAGCGTGATCCGCCCGCTGCCGGTGGTCGCGCTCGCGTCGCCCGCCACCACGGCGACCGTCACGTCGCCGTGCCCCGACTTGGCCTGCAGCGTCGTGCACGAGTCCACGCGGATGGCGCCCATGCTCGTCTTGACCGCGACCTCGCCGAGCGCGCCCTCGCACCGCACCTGCGTCATCTGGCCGGTCGCGTTGACGGATGATCCGGCCGGCACGGTCACCGTGACGTCGACCGACCCGTCGTTCGAGAACCACGTGTAGCGCTTCCAGTCCTTGGGCGCGTGCACGACGATCAGGTCGCTGATGTGCTCGGCGCGCATGAGCTCCGCCGCGCGCGCGTCGGCCGCGCTGCCTGAGGCCGGACGCACGTCGACGGTCGTCTCGGTGACGTTCGCGCCGATCACGCGAAGGTCTCCGATCCAGAGGTCCACGGCGATGCTCACGGGCGCGGGTGTGGGGAAGGTCGGCATGGCGGTTCCTGTCCGGTGTGCTGGGGTGGCGGGCGGGCGCGGGCTCACTGAACCCACCCTTGGAGGCGCTGGCGGCCGGAGGGCTCGGCGGCCACCGGGCGCGGGGGGGCCTCGCCGGTGGCCAGCGCGGCGGCCGCCGCCCGGACCAGCCACGCGTTGACCGAGATGCCCTCGCGTGCGGCGGCGTCGTCGACGCGGGACTTGAGGTGGTCGGGGAGGCGCAACGTGGTCCGCGACGCGCCCGCGAGCTCGTCCGTGGCCGGCGGCGCGAGCGTCTCGCGCTGGTCGAGCGCGGGGAGCGCCGGCTCCCACAGCGGGGAGCCCGGCTGCGGAGGCGCCGGCGCTGCCGGGGGGTCGACGACGAACTCGGCGTCGCGGCCGACGAGCCGGACCTGCACCGAGCCGGGCGCGAGCTCGCTGGTGATCTCGCCCGCGGCCTCAGCGAGCGCCTCGAGCAGCGTGAGGCGGGCGGACGAGTCGAGAGCGAACGCCAGCCGTTCGGCGAGCGCGCGCGTCTCGTCACCGGAGATCTCGGCCGTCGCGAGCAGGTCGCGGCGGATGCGGTCCACGTACGGGGTGAGTTGCATGACGCCACTGTGACACCAATATGACACCATCGCAAGGACTCTGGTGTCGATTGTGGTGTCAGGTCGGCCGGCTCGGCGTCGTCCGCGACGGAGGCGCCTAAGTTACGCAGTAGTAACCTACGGATGCGTAGGTTACAGTCGGGGGGTGACCACTCCGCTCAGCCTCCCTCGCCCGGCCGGCGTGCCCGCCGACGTCGAGGTCCCCGACGAGCCGCTCACCGCCGCGTTCGAGCGCTCCGTCACGGACTGGCCCGACCGCGTCGCGCTCGAGTTCCTCGGCGCCACGACCACCTACCGCGAGCTGGGGGAGCAGGTGACGCGCGGCGCGCAGGCGCTGCTCGACCTCGGGGTCGGCGCCGGCGACCGCGTCGCGCTCGCGATCCCCAACTGCCCCGCGCACGTCGTCGCTTTCTACTCCGCGCTGCGCGTGGGCGCGGTCGTCGTCGAGCAGAACCCACTGCACACCGCCGACGGCCTGGCCGACCAGCTGGCGGACGTCGGCGCCGTCGTCGCGATCGGCTGGGAGAAGACCGTGCCGGCGCTCGTCGCGGCGCAGGCGGACGGCGCGGTGCGGGAGGTCGTCGCGGTCGACCTCAGCGCGGACCTGCCGGCCCGCAGCCGCCTCGCGATGCGCCTGCCGATCGCCAAGGCGCGCGCGGCGCGCTCCGCGATGCGCGGCCCGGTGCCTGCCGGGGTCTCGTCATGGCACGACCTGGTGGCGCGCGCGGCGCCGCTGCCGCAGGCGCACCCGCACCCCCAGCCCGACGACCTCGCGGTCCTCCAGTTCACCGGCGGCACGACCGGCACACCCAAGGCCGCGATGCTCAGCCACCGCAACCTCGTCGCCAACGTCGTGCAGGGCATCGCCTGGACCGGCGCTCGGCCGGGCGCCGAGGTCGTCTACGGCGTGCTGCCCTTCTTCCACGCCTTCGGGCTCACGCTGTGCCTCAGCTACGCGCTGCGCATCGCCGCCACGCTCGTGCTGTTCCCGACGTTCGACCCCACGCTCGTGCTCGCCGCGCAGCGGCGCCTGCCAGGAACGTTCCTGCCCGCGGTGCCGCCCATGCTGGACCGGTTGCTGACGGCGGCCGAGGCGGCGTCGGCGGACCTGACGTCGTTCCGCTACGCGATCTCCGGTGCCATGGCGCTGCCCGCCGCGACGGCCCAGCGGTGGGAGGCCGCGAGCGGCGGCCTGGTCGTCGAGGGCTACGGCATGACCGAGACGTCGCCGGTCGCGCTCGGCAACCCGCTCACCGCGCAGCGTCGCCCCGGCGCCCTCGGCCTGCCGTTCCCGAGCACCGAGATCTCGCTGGCCGACCCCGACGACGTCACGCTCGATGCCGAGCCCGGCGCGCGCGGCGAGCTGTTGATCCGCGGACCCCAGGTGTTCCAGGGCTACTGGGGCCGTGGCGACGAGACCGGCGCCCAGCTGCTCGCCGGGGGCTGGCTGCGCACCGGGGACATCGTCGAGGTCCGCGACGGCTTCGTCGTCCTCGTCGACCGCGTCAAGGAGATGATCGTGACCGGCGGGTTCAAGGTCTACCCGTCGCAGGTCGAGGAGCACCTGCGCGCGATGCCGGGCATCGCCGACGCCGCGGTCGTCGGCGTCCCGGGGGGCGACCTGGGCGAGTCGGTCGTCGCGGCTGTGGTGCTCGACGAGGGCGCCGCCGGGGTGGACCTGGCCGCCGTGCGCGCCTGGTGTGAGCAGCGCATCGCGCGGTACGCGCTGCCGCGGCGCCTCGTGGTGCTCGCGGAACTCCCGCGCTCGCACGTCGGCAAGGTGCTGCGCCGCTCGGTCCGCGACCACGTGATCGCCAGCGCCTGACGCGTCGTTGCGGCGCGCGCCGCAGGCGTCGTCCTGCGCGCGCATGCCCGATCGGGCAGTGTCAGCCGTCGGGCGTAGGCGGCGCCGAGCGCGCGTGTTCTGATCGACCATGGCCAGTGTCCGGGCGAGCCACCGGCGGGCCGGCTCCGAACGGCCTGCACGGGCCGCGCGCGGGGTGAGCGCGTCGGCCACGGCGCGCGGTCGCCGC
>JAEWOA010000317.1 GCA_023461115.1 Actinomycetes bacterium | reverse complement strand
CGATCAAGTCCAACTACCGCGAGGGCCTGTCCGTCCTCGAGTACTTCATCGCGACGCACGGCGCCCGCAAGGGTCTGGCGGACACCGCGCTGCGGACCGCCGACTCGGGCTACCTCACGCGTCGTCTGGTGGACGTCTCGCAGGACGTCATCGTCCGCGAGGAGGACTGTGGCACCGAGCGCGGCCTGACGATGCCGATCGGCATCTCGGTCGGTGGAGGCGAGGGCGCCGCCCTGCGCCGCCACGACAAGGTGGAGACGAGCGTCTACTCGCGCACGCTGGCCACCGACATCGAGGTGGACGGCGAGGTCATCGGCCACGCGGGCGACGACGTGGGCGACGTCCTGCTGGACCGCCTGCTCGAGTCCGGTGTCGACACGCTCAAGGTCCGCTCGGTGCTGACCTGCGAGTCGCGCGTCGGCACGTGCGCCAAGTGCTACGGCCGTTCGCTGGCCACCGGCAAGCTCGTCGACATCGGCGAGGCCGTCGGCATCATCGCGGCGCAGTCGATCGGTGAGCCGGGCACGCAGCTGACGATGCGTACCTTCCACACCGGTGGCGTCGCGTCCGCGGACGACATCACGCAGGGCCTGCCGCGTGTCCAGGAGCTCTTCGAGGCCCGTACCCCCAAGGGTGAGGCGCCGATCGCGGAGTTCTCGGGCCGCATCCAGATCGAGGAGGGCGACCGCTCGCGTCGCATCGTGCTCACGCCCGACGACGGCTCCGAGGAGATCGCCTACCCGATCACCAAGCGGTCGCGTCTGCTCATCGGCGACGGCGACCACGTGGCCGTCGGCACGCAGCTCGTCCAGGGCGCGGTGGACCCGAAGAAGGTCCTGCGCATCCTGGGCCCGCGCAAGACGCAGGAGCACCTGGTCGACGAGGTGCAGGAGGTCTACCGCTCGCAGGGCGTGGACATCCACGACAAGCACATCGAGGTCATCGTCCGCCAGATGCTGCGCCGGGTGACGGTGCTCGACTCCGGCACGACCGACCTGCTCCCGGGCGAGCTGGCCGAGCGTGGCCGGTTCGAGGACGCCAACCGTCAGGCTGTGGCGGAGGGTGGCCAGCCGGCCTCCGGCCGTCCGGAGCTCATGGGCATCACGAAGGCGTCGCTCGCGACGGACTCGTGGCTGTCGGCCGCCTCCTTCCAGGAGACGACGCGCGTCCTCACCGAGGCCGCGATGTCGGGCCGCAGCGACCCGCTGCTGGGCCTCAAGGAGAACGTCATCCTCGGCAAGCTCATCCCCGCCGGCACGGGCCTGCCCCGCTACCGCAACATCGCGGTGGAGCCGACGGAGGAGGCGAAGGCCGAGCTGTACCCGACGTTCGGCTACGACGAGATCGACTTCCCCGCCCTGGGCCTCGGCTCGGGTGAGGCGATCCCGCTCGAGGACATCGACTTCGGCGACTTCCGCTGAGTTCGAACGACTCACGACGCGAGGGCCCGGCCGACTCGGCCGGGCCCTCGCCCGTGGTGTGGCGCGCGTCGCAGCGGCCCCGCGGCCACTGTCTTTGACGGTGTTTCTGCGGCCAGGTACCGTTGGACACCGTGCCCGCGCCGTCGGGCCCTTGCGCGTGCACTCGGCGCCGTGACCCCCCAGATCGCGAGACTGGACATGCCACGCCAGAGTGCGGGGCGACACGCCCGAGCGCGGGGGCCGGAGTGGGACGAAAGAAATAGCGATAGCCGCGCGACGGGCGGCGAATCGCGCACATGCCGGCCGTCCAGGGTGACGGGGTCCGGTCGACCAGAGCTCATCTACCAGACGGAGACGTAGTGCCTACGATCCAGCAGCTGGTCCGCAAGGGCCGGCAGGCGAAGACGAACAAGTCGAAGACGCCTGCCCTCAAGGGCAGCCCCCAGCGTCGTGGTGTGTGCACCCGCGTGTACACCACGACCCCCAAGAAGCCGAACTCCGCCCTCCGCAAGGTCGCCCGTGTGCGCCTGTCGTCGGGTGTCGAGGTCACGGCGTACATCCCGGGTGTCGGCCACAACCTGCAGGAGCACTCGATCGTGCTCGTGCGCGGCGGCCGTGTGAAGGACCTGCCGGGTGTCCGCTACAAGATCATCCGTGGCGCGCTCGACACGCAGGGCGTGAAGAACCGCAAGCAGGCGCGTAGCCGCTACGGCGCGAAGAAGGGCTGAACCGATGCCTCGTAAGGGTCCCGCCCCGAAGCGGCCGCTGATCGTCGACCCCGTCTACGGGTCGCCGGTCGTCACGCAGCTCATCAACAAGATCCTCCTGGACGGCAAGAAGACCGTCGCGGAGTCGATCGTCTACGGCGCGCTCGAGGGCGTCCGCGAGAAGACGCAGTCCGACCCGGTGGTCGTGCTCAAGCGCGCGCTCGACAACGTGCGCCCGTCGCTCGAGGTCCGCTCCCGCCGCGTCGGCGGCGCCACCTACCAGGTGCCGGTCGAGGTGCGCCCCGTGCGCGCGACGACGCTGGCCCTGCGTTGGCTCACGGACTACTCGCGCGCTCGTCGCGAGAAGACCATGACCGAGCGCCTCATGAACGAGATCCTCGACGCCTCCAACGGCCTCGGCGCCGCGGTCAAGCGCCGCGAGGACATGCACAAGATGGCCGAGTCCAACCGGGCCTTCGCGCACTACCGCTGGTAAGACCCGGCCGCCTTGCCCCGCGGCCCGCGTGATCTCACGCGGGCCCGGGGCGGGCCCCACAGCCAAACCGACAAGGGGCAACTCACGTGGCACTCGACGTGCTGACCGACCTCACGAAGGTCCGCAACATCGGCATCATGGCTCACATCGATGCCGGCAAGACCACGACGACCGAGCGGATCCTGTTCTACACGGGCGTCAACTACAAGATCGGTGAGACGCACGACGGCGCCTCGACGATGGACTGGATGGAGCAGGAGCAGGAGCGCGGCATCACGATCACGTCGGCCGCGACGACCTGCTACTGGAAGAACAACCAGATCA
>JAEWOA010000316.1 GCA_023461115.1 Actinomycetes bacterium | reverse complement strand
GCGTCGTCGTCGGGCACCTCGCCGCCGTGCCGCTCGACGATCGCGCGCGCGCACTCCTGCAGCCGCAGCGCGCGGCGCGGATAGCCGAGGCGGTCCCACGCCCGCAGGACGTCGGCGGTGGGCGCCGCCGCGAGCTCCGCGGGTGTGGGCCAGCGGACCAGCCACGCGCGCCACACCGGCTCCACGCGGGCGACTGGGGTCTGCTGCAACATCACCTCGCTGACCAGCACACTCCACGGCGTGCGGTCCGCGGCACGCCACGGGAGGTCGCGGGCATGGTCGTCGTACCAGTCGACGACGTCCGCCACGATCGCGGCGACGAGCCCGGTGTGGTCCACGCGCGCATCCTCACACGGGCCACCCCGAGCGCCGGGCGCCGAAGCCGGGGTTCGGCGCGGATTCGCGGCACGCCGGGCGCGAATGCCCGGCCGCGCGCGTGCGCGGTTCGTACCGTGGGGGCAGCCGGTCGGCCGCCGGCACTCACACGAGGGGGGCTGGGGATGAGCGCGTCCGCGCCGCTACGACGACCGCCGGTTCCCGCGCGGGTCTACTGGGTGCGGCGCTTCGTCGTGCTCGGGCTGCCGATCATGGTGATCGCGCTCGTCGTCTGGGTGGCGACGAGCCGCGGCGCCGACGAGCCGGCGTCGGCGGCCGCGGGCTTGACGACGGCGACGGCGCCCCCGTCCGGGCAGCCGACCGGGCAGCCCACCGGGCAGCCGACCGCGCCCGAGTCGAGCGAGCCGGCGCCGTCGTCGAGCGCCGTCGCGACGAGCGACGAGCCCAGCAAGGACGAGCCGACCGCGCCCGCGAAGGGCAGCATCGCCGCGCAGGCCAAGGCCGGCGGCGTGCCGCTGTGCGACTCCGACCGGGTCGTTGTGACCATCGCGGCCGCAGCCGAGACGTTCGCGGGCAAGTCCGAGCCGACGTTCGCGATCGAGGTCAAGAACACCGCCGACGAGGCGTGCCTGCTCGACGCGGGCGAGGGCGCCCGGACCCTCGTCGTGTCGTCCGGCTCGGACCGGATCTGGTCCAACAAGGACTGCCTGGCGCCGGACCCGGAGGTCAAGCCCTTGCTGCTCGCCGCCGACGGCGTGAGCCGGTCGACGTTCACGTGGCCCCGCACGCGGTCGGCGCAGGGCTGCGTCGCAGGGCTCGCGGCGCCCGGCGCGGGCACCTACACGACGATGCTCGAGGTCGGCGGCGTCGACGCGGCCCCCGCCGTCTTCACCCTCCGCTAACCCCATCCGTGAGCGTGCACTCCATCCGTGAGCGTGCACTCCAGCCGTGAGCGTGCACTCCAGCCGTGAGCGTGCACTCCATCCGTGAGCGTGCACTCCAGCCGTGAGCGTGCACTCCAGCCGTGAGCGTGCACTTCAGCCGTGAGCGTGCACTTCAGCCGCGAGCGCTCAGACGTAGCGCTCGAGGATGCTCGACTCTGCGAGCCGGGAGAGGCCTTCGCGCACCGCGCGGGCTCGCTGTTCACCCACTCCGTCGACTGCCATGAGGTCGTCGATGCCGGCGGCCAAGAGCTTCTGCAGCCCGCCGAAGTGGGCCACCAACCGGTCGACGATCGCCCCCGGCAGGCGCGGCACGCGCGACAGCAAGCGGTAGCCCCGGGGGCCGACCGCCGCGTCGAGCGCATCGCCGCCACCGGGCAGGCCGAGCACGCGCGCGATGTGCGCGATGTCGAGCAGCTCGGTGGAGTCGAGCTCGGCGAGCGCCGCCAGCACGGTCTCGATGTCGCGGCGGCCGGTGTCGACGTAGTCGCGGATGACGAGCTCGCGGTCCGAGCCGATACCGCCGACGAGCTCGTCGAGCTGCAGTGTGAGCAGGCGGCCGTCCGTGCCGAGCTCGACGACGTACCCCTCGATCTCCTCCGAGATGCGGCGGACCATCTCGAGGCGCTGGACGACCGCGGAGACGTCCCGGACCGTCACCAGGTCCTCGATCTCGAGCGCCGACAGCGTGCCGCTGACCTCGTCGAGGCGCGCCTTGTAGCGCTCGAGCGTGGCGAGGGCTTGGTTGGCACGGGACAGGATCGTCGTCGAGTCCTCCAGCACGTAGCGCTGGTTGTCGACGTAGAGCGCGATGATCCGCATCGACGCGGACACCGAGATCACCGGGAGGCCGGTCTGCTTGGCGACGCGCTCGGCGGTGCGGTGACGCGTGCCCGACTCCGACGTCTCGATCGTCACGTCCGGCAGCAGCTGGACGGCCGCGCGCAGGATCCGGCTGATGTCCCGGTCGACGACGACCGCGCCGTCCATCTTGCAGAGCTCGCGCAGCCGGGTCGCGGAGAACTCGACGTCCAGCTGGAAGCCGCCCGAGCAGATGCTCTCGACCGTCTTGTCGTAGCCCAGGACGATCAGCGCGCCCGTGCGGCCGCGCAGGATGCGCTCGAGTCCGTCCCGCAGGGCCCCGCCTGGGGCGACCGCGGCCAGCGTCGAGCGCAGCAGGTCGTCTGTCGCGTGCGGGTGGGCCACGTGAGCATCGTAACGATGCCCGCCAGCGGCGCCCCGGGCCTCTTCGGGCGCGCCGCGGATTCACCCGGTCGCGGCTAGCGCCCTGATCCGCCGCCTGACCAGCCTGGTTGTCGCGGGACGCCCTCGTGGCCCGGCGCCGAGTCTGAGACGAGCGTGACAGCCTCCGGAAGGTCGGCGGCGCCACGCACGTTCATGCCCTCGGGGACGGCCAGGCCGTCGAGCGCCGCCGCGGGCACGATCGCTCGTCGGAACCCCAACCTCGCGGCCTCCGCGAGTCGCCGCCCGATGCCCGGCACGGTCCGCAACTCGCCCGCGAGACCCACCTCCCCGATCGCCACGAGGCCGCGCGGCAGCGCGTAGTTGTCCCGCGAGCCCATCGCCGCCAGCGCGAGCGCGAGGTCCGCGGCGGGCTCGTTCAGGCGCGCGCCACCCACCGTCGACGCGTACACGTCCTGGTCCCCGAGCCGGGTGGACAGCCGCCGTTGCAGCACCGCGAGCACCATCGCCAGACGCGAGCCGTCCACACCGCTCGTCGTGCGGCGCGGGTTGGGTGTGTTGCTCGGCGCGACGAGCGCCTGCACCTCGACGACGAGCGGGCGCCGGCCCTCCAGCGCGACCGTGAGGCACGTGCCGGGGACCGCGTGCAGCGCCTGCGAGACGAACAGCCCGCTCGGGTCCGGCAGGCCGACGATGCCCTGCTCCGAGAGGTCGAAGCAGCCGACCTCGTCGGTCGGGCCGTACCGGTTCTTCGTCGCCCGCAGCATCCGTAGACGCGAGTGCCGGTCGCCCTCGAACTGGCAGACCACGTCCACGAGGTGCTCGAGCGTGCGCGGGCCGGCGACCGAGCCGTCCTTGGTGACGTGCCCGACGAGCACCGCGGGCATGTCCCGCGCCTTGGCCGCCTGGATCACCGCCGCGCTGACCTCACGCACCTGGGCGACGCCGCCCGCGGTGCCCTCGACCGCCGCGGACGCCACCGTCTGCACCGAGTCGAGCACGAACAGGTCCGGCTCGGTCTGCGCGATGTGGCCGAGGACCGAGGCGAGGTCGGTCTCGTCGGCCAAGTACAGGTTGGGGTCGAGCGCGTCGATCCGGCCCGCGCGGAGCCGGACCTGCGCGGCCGACTCCTCCCCGGTGATGTACAGGACCTTCAGGCCCGTCCGCGCCGCGCGCGCGGCCACGTCCAGCAGCAGCGTCGACTTGCCGACACCCGGCTCGCCGGCCAGCAGCACCACGGCGCCAGGGACCAGTCCGCCGCCGAGCACGCGGTCCAGCTCGTCGACCCCCGTCCGCCTGGCGCGCGCCTGCTCCACCGAGATCTCGTGGATCGGGCGTGCCGCGCCGCGTGTGGGGGTCGCGGCGCTCGTCTTGGGCGCGCCGCCCCCTGGCCCGGAGTCCTCGACTACCGACCCCCACACCTGGCATTCGCCGCACCGCCCGACCCACTTGGCCGCGGTCCACCCGCATTCGAGGCACTTGTACCCGGCCCGGGCGGCCCGCGCGGCGCCCCGCGCACTCGTCGTCGTCACAGCCGCGACGCTAACCCGCCCCACCCACACGTCGGTCACCGCCCACACCGGCCCTGGCCCGCTCACCCTCATGGAACGCCGGGGAGGCGGGGGAGGTAGGGGCGCGAGGGATCGGCGCGGAGGGCTTGCGAGCGGCTGAACGGGTGTTTAGGGTATGGAACATGCGTTCAGCCGATCTCACCGCGCGGGCCCGGATCCGGGATGCCGCGGTGCGGAGGTTCGGCACGGACGGGTTCGGCGCCACCGTGCGGCAGATCGCGGCCGACGCCGGCGTGTCCCCGGCTCTCGTCATCCACCACTTCGCGTCCAAGGACGGGCTGCGGCACGCGTGCGACGAGTACGTCGTCGAGGTCGTGGGCCGTGACGTCGCGACGACGTTCAGCCACGCCGATCCGCAGGCGGCGATGGCGCGCGTGGGCGACGCGCAGGACTACGCGCCGTTCGCCGCTTACCTGACGCAGGCGCTCATGGCGGGCGGCGCATTCGCGGCGGACCTGCTCGACGGCGTGCACGCCGCGACGGTCGACTACGTGCGTGAGGGCATCGCGCTGGGCCGGGTGCGGCCGCAGGAGGACGTCGCGACGACGGCCCGCCTCCTGGTCGCGCTGGACCTCGGGCTGCTGCTGACCGCGCACGTGCAGGCCTCCGCGGGCCGCGCGCCGGGGGTCGTCGAGGAGCCTGCCGCCGCGCTCGCGGACATGACAGCCGTGGTCCCCGCGGTCCTCGAGCTCTACACGCGCGGGCTGTTCACCGACTCCAGCTACCTCGACGCCTACCGCGCCCACCAGGCCACCCAGAAGGAGCAGAGATGACCGACGCCATCACCGTCGACGCGCTGGTGAAGTCGTACGGCAAGAAGCGCGCGCTCGACGGCCTGGACCTCACGGTCCGGCAGGGGGAGGTGCACGGCTTCCTCGGCCCCAACGGCGCCGGGAAGTCCACCACGATCCGCGTGCTGCTGGGCCTGCTGCGGTCCGACGATGGGCGCGCGACCGTCCTGGGCGCGGACCCGTGGCGCGACGCCGTCGGCCTCCACCGGCGCCTGGCCTACGTCCCCGGGGACGTGAACCTCTGGCCGAACCTCACCGGTGGCGAGTCGATCGACCTGCTCGGCCGGTTGCGCGGCGGGCTCGACCCGCGGCGCCGCGACGAGCTCGTCGAGCGATTCGAGCTCGACCTGCGCATCAAGGGCCGGGCGTACTCCAAGGGGAACCGGCAGAAGGTCGCGCTCGTCGCGGCGCTCGCGGCGGACGTCGAGCTGTTGCTCATGGACGAGCCGACGAGCGGCCTGGACCCGCTCATGGAGGCGCTGTTCCAAGAGGTGGTGCGTGAGATCGCCGACGAGGGCCGCACCGTGCTGCTGTCGAGCCACATCCTCGCGCAGGTGGAGGCGTTGGCCCACCGGGTCACGATCATCCGGCAGGGCCGCGCGGTGGCCAGCGGCTCGCTCGACGAGCTCCGCGGCCTGACCCGCACGTCGGTGACCGCGGGGCTCGCGGACCCGGAGGCGGCGCTCGCGGCGCTCGACGCGGTGCCGGGCGTCCACCACGCGCGGCGGCACGAGGACCACGTGTCGCTCGACGTGGAGAGCGGCGCGTTCGACGCCGTGCTCGCGGCGCTTCCCGCGTTCGGGGTGCGCTCGCTCGTCGCGCATCCGCCGACCCTCGAGGACCTGTTCCTGCGCGAGTACTCCGACGAGCTCGCGACGCTCGGAGTGCCCGACGACGCGGACGACGAGGGCCGTGGACCTCGTCGGGCGGAGCGCGGCGGGACGTCGTCGCCCGACGAGGAGCGCGCGTCCGGCGAGGCCGCCCGATGAGCGCGGTGGTCCTCGCGCCGGCGCCGGCTGCGCGGCCAGTCG
The DNA here is from genome assembly GCA_023461115.1 of Actinomycetes bacterium. Taxonomy (GTDB): domain Bacteria; phylum Actinomycetota; class Actinomycetes; order Actinomycetales; family Cellulomonadaceae; genus Cellulomonas. The sequence goes on along the minus strand of JAEWOA010000316.1, from coordinate 5,037 downwards.
CCGGGGGCGCGCTCGCGGGGACACGCGGGCTCGTGCGGTTGGCGCTGCGCGCGGACCGGTTCCGGATCGTGGTCTGGGCGCTCGGCGTCGCGTGGCTGATGCTCGCGTCCGCGCAGTCGTACCAGGCGCTGTTCCCGACCGCCGAGGCTCGCCAGGGCCGCGCGACCCTCATCTCGTCGCCCGCGGCCACCGCGCTCGCGGGCCCGGGCTACGGGCTCGACGACTACACGTTCGGCGCCATGACGGCGAACGAGCTGGCCCTGTGGGTGATGATCCCGGTCGCGATCATGGCGATCCTCGCGGCCACGCGGCACCTGCGGGCGCCCGAGGAGGACGGGCGGCTCGAGCTGGTGCGCTCGCAGCCGGTGGGCCGCGATGCGCCGGTAGTCGCGGGTCTGGTGGCGGCATCCGTCGGGTGCGCCGCGGTGTGCGCGCTGATGTTCGTCGCGCTCCTGACCATCGACCTGGACCCGGCGGGGACCGCGTTGCTGTCGGCGTCGGTGCTGGTGGTGGGCCTGGTGTTCGCGGGCGCGTCGGCTGTGATGTCCCAGTTGTCGGGCACCGCGCGGTCCGCGAGCGCGCTCGGGATGGCGGCGCTGGGCGTGGCGTTCGTGCTGCGCGCGGTCGGTGACGTGCGCGGCCCGCAGAGCACGAGCGTGTGGACGTGGTTGTCGCCGTTCGGCTGGTCGCAGGCCACGGCGCCCTACACGCTGGACCGGTGGTGGCCGCTGCTCGTCGGGCTCGCGGCCACCGCGGTGGAGGTGGCGCTCGCGTTCGCGCTGGTCGCCCGCAGGGACCACGGCACAGGGCTGCTGCCGGAGCGGCTGGGCCGCGCGCACGGGCGGATCGGCGGGATCACCGCGTTGACGTGGCGCCGCCAGCGGACGTCGATCGTGTCGTGGGCCGTGGCGATCGTGCTCACGGCCGCGCTGATCGGCGTGCTCGCGGACCAGGTGGTCGACTTCATCGCGTCCGAGCCGGACATGGCGCAGCTGTTCACCACGGGAGCCGAGGGCGCTGCCGCGTCGGTGTTCGCGCTGTACGTCGTCTTCCTGGCGGTCATGGCGGCGGCGTACTGCGGGACTGCGGTGGGCGCGGCGCGCGGCGAGGAGACGTCCGGCCGCGCGGCGCCGCTGCTGGCGTCGCCGGTGTCGCGCACGCGTTGGCTCGGCGCGCAGGTGGGGCTCGCGGGAGTCGTCGCGGCCGCGACGATGCTGGTCTCCGGCTTGCTCATGGGCTTCGCGGCGGCGTCGAGCCTCGACGACCCCGGGCAGGTGGCCGACCTGTTCGCCGCGGGCGCCGTGACGATCCCGGGTGTGTGGCTGGTGCTGGGCCTGGCGGCCGCGGTGTTGGCGTGGGCGCCGCGCGCGCTGGGCGTGGTGTGGGCGTACGTGGCGTACGTGGGTGTCGAGTCGGTGTTCAGCGCGGTGCTGCCCGACGGCTCCGACGCGCTCTCGCCGTTCACGTACCTCCCGGCGCTGCCGGCCGAGCCGATGGACTGGGCGGCAGTCGCCGGGGTGGGCGCGGTCGCGGTGGCGCTGCTCGTGCTCGCCTGGGCGGGGTTCCGCCGGCGTGACCTCGCAGCGTGACCGACGGCGCGTGACCGACGCGGCATGACCCGCCGCGCCACCGGCTGATCGGCGCCGGCGCCCATTAGGCTGCGGGCGTGGCAAGCGCGGAGGGGGACCGATGAGCGACACACCAGGACCGACGTGGCCGCCCACCTCGTCGAACGGCGGCCCCACCCCGCCCACGAGCCCGACACCGCCCGCGGGGGCGCAGCCGCCCGCGAGTGAGCCGGCGGGCGCCGGGCGCCCGAGGTGGCTGCTGCCGGTCGCGATCGTCGCGGGAGTGGTCGTCGTCGCGGGCGTCGTGACGGGCATCGTCGTCGCGACGAACTCCGACGACGAGGCGACTCCGGCGCCCAGCGCGAGCACGACGATCCTGCCGGTCCCGACGCCGGCGGTCTCCCCGATCGCGCGCGACGCGACCACCCCGTTCGCCACGAGCCTGCCCACGAGCGTGCTGCAGTACGCGCTCGCGGAGACCGGCGTGGCGCGTGACTGGATCGACCACGGCGCGCTCGAGGCGTACGCGGACCGGTTCACTGACGGCGCCGACGGCACTGCCGCGGTCGAGTCCGGGCAGTGGGCGACGGTCGACGAGGCGACGGCCTTCTTCGGCGACCTCGTCAAGCAGATCCCGTCCGCGGCGTCGCTGGACCTGACGACCGACACGCCCACCGAGGGCCCTGCCGAGCCGGAGCCGACCGGCACGCCCGACCCGTCCGCGTCGCCCGCAACGCCGTGGCGCGACCGACTGCCGCAGGTCGGTCCGGTGCTCGTGGGCGGCGAGCGGGTGGGCACGTACGTCGCGGCGGACGAGGGCGCCGGCACGGGTGTCGTGGTCTGGACCAACGGGACCGCGGTGTTCCGCGCCGAGGTCCCGGTGGCCGACGTGCTGGACTTCTACCGCGCGTTCCCGGTCTGAGCCCCGGGCCCGCGTCACCGACCGAGGGGCCGGGCTGCGGCGACGCGGCCGCCGTTCGTCGGGCGTGGGCGCGCGCCGACCCCTCACCCCGGTGCGGACACGAGCGTGAGGGGTCAGTCGCGCAGTGTCAGAGCGCCGGGCGCAGGACGTAGCCGATGCCGCGCTGCGTGTGCAGCATCGGCGTGCGGCCCTTGTCGATCTTGCGGCGCAGGTAGGAGACGTAGAGCTCGACGACCGCGGCTTGGCCGCCGCGGTCCGAGCGCCACACGCGGTCCAGGATCTGGCGCTTGGACAGGACGCGCCGCGGATTGCGCATGAAGTAGCGCAGGAGCTCGCGTTCGGTCGGGGTGAGCTGGATGGCCTGACCGTCGCGGGTGACCTCGCCCGAGTCCTCGTCCATGCAGAGGTCGCCGACGACGAGCAGGTGCTGAGCCGTCAATGTCGTCATGCGGGGCAGCCTGGCGACCGCCCCTGTGCCCACCCTGGACCGAACCTGAGAATTCCCTGGGGATCGCGGGGTCAGGCGAGGCGGGGGGTGGTTCCCCAGGTGGCCGCGAGGATGGACTCGATCGCCCACTGCGTGGTGTCGGCCAGGTGGACCTCGCCGTCCAGGAGCCACTGGACCTGCAGGCCGTCCATGACGCCGATGATCGCGCTGGCCGCGCGTTCGGCGGCCTCCTGGGTCACCTGCTCGCCGCCGACCTCGCGGATGGCGGCCGCGATCTCGCCGCGCAGCACCGCGAAACGGTTGCTCACCCACGCGCGTGCGGGGTGGTTCTCGGTGACGGACTCGCCGGTCAGCACGGAGTAGCCCTGGACGATTCCCGGGCGGGCCTCGTTCATGTGGACCGTGCGCACGAGGTGTTTGAACAGCTCGAGGCCGCCGGGGATGTGCTGGCCCTCGAGCTCGCGCACGTCCTCCTTGTCGCGGTACTCGAGGACCTCGATCAGGAGCGCGTCCTTGGAGCCGAAGTGGTGGAGCACGCCCGCGTGCGTGATGCCGACCTGCTCGGCGACCTCGGCGAGCGAGCCGGTCTTGTAGCCCTTGGACCCGAAGGTGTTGGCGGCGGCGCGCAGGATCTCGGCCCGCCGCTCGGCGGTGGCCTGCCGGGTGCGGCGGGCGCGCTTGGGCGCGGTCGCCTGTGCGGGCGGGGTCGCCGCGTCGGGTGGTGCGGCGGTGGGAACGACGTCGTCCATGCCGCAACCATACTGTGACCTTCTGACTTACTGACAAGTCAGTAAGTTGTGTTTAGATCGGCGCAGACGACGACGTCACACCGAGGAGTTCCACCCCGTGTCTACCGACACCACGCAGCCGCTGGCAGCACAGCGGCTCGCCACCCCCGCTGCGGCCCTGCGCGCGCTGCGCGCCAGCCTCACGCTCGAGGAGAAGGCGCGCCTGGTCGTCGGCGGCGGCTTGTGGACCACCACCGCCATCCCGCGCATCGGCCTGCGGGAGATCGTCGTCTCCGACGGCCCGGCCGGCGTCCGCGGCATCGACGAGACCGGCGTCGAGACGTCCGCTTCCTTCCCCGCGCCGTCCGCGCTCGCGGCCACCTGGGACGTCGAGCTGGCCGACGAGGTGGGCGCGCTCTTCGCCGCCGAGGCCCGCCGCCACGGCGTCGACCTGGTGCTCGCGCCGCAGGTCAACCTGCAGCGCACGCCCGTGGGCGGCCGCCACTTCGAGTGCTACTCCGAGGACCCCGAGCTCACGTCGCAGATCGCGGTGCACGTGGTCCGCGCCGCGCAGGACCGCGGCGTCGGCATGTGCGTCAAGCACTTCGTCGCCAACGACTCCGAGACCGAGCGCACCACCTACCTGTCCCAGGTGGACGAGCGCACGCTGCGCGAGGTGTACCTCGCGCCGTTCGAGCGGCTGGTCGACGAGGCGCGCGCGTGGTCCGTCATGGGCGCCTACTCGGGCGTCGACGACGGCGTCACCGCGGCGCCGGCGATCGAGCACCGCCCGCTGACCACCGGTGTCCTCAAGGACGAGTGGGGCTTCGACGGCGTCGTCGTGTCCGACTGGGTGGCCACCAAGACCGTGGCCGCCGCGTTCGACGGCGGCCTGGACCTGCAGATGCCCGGCCCGGACGGCGTGTGGGGAGACGGGCTGCTGGACGCCCTGCGCGCCGGCGAGGTCGACGAGGCCACGCTCGACGACAAGGTCGACCGCATGCTGCTGCTCGCGCAGCGCGTCGGCGCCCTCGCGGGCTTCGAGCCCGACGGCCACGACCGTGACGACTTCTCCGACATCGACACGCGCGGGACGCTGCGCCGCCTGGTCGCGCGCTCGATGGTCGTGCTGCGCGACGACGAGCACGTGCTCGGCCAGCCGGTCGACGACCTCCGCAGCGTGGCGCTGATCGGCCCCAACGCCGTCGACCCGTTCGTGCAGGGCGGCGGCTCCGGGTTCGTCCGCCCCGACCGCGCAGGCGACCCGGCCCGCGCGCTCGCCGCCGCGCTCCCGAACGCCCGGGTCGACGTGCACGCGGGCGCCGTGTCCCGGCTGCACCCCCCGGCACTCGACCTGGCCGGCCGCTGCAC
>JAEWOA010000315.1 GCA_023461115.1 Actinomycetes bacterium | reverse complement strand
GGCGATGCCGGGGCCGGCGCGCAGGCCGACGAGGGCGGCGAGCTCACCCGGGCAGCCGCGGCGACCGGGCTGGACTCCGAGCTCGCGCGCCGGGTCGACCGTGCGATCGCCGCGGCGTCCCGGGACGGCGTGGAGCTGTCGGTGACGTCGGGCTGGCGCAGCGCGGCGGAGCAGCAGCGCCTCGTCGACGAGGCGCTGGCCCGGTACGGCTCGGCGCGCGAGGCGCACCGCTGGGTGCTGCCGCCGGAGCGGTCGGCGCATGTGCAGGGCCTGGCGGTGGACGTCGGCCCCACCGCCGGCGCGATGTGGCTGGGTGAGCACGGCCTGGAGTTCGGGCTGTGCCGGGTGTACGGCAACGAGGTCTGGCACTTCGAGAAGCTGCCCGACGGCGCCGACGAGTGCGCCCCGCTCCGGCCGGACTCGTCGGGCGGGTGGGGCTAGGCGCCGAGCTCCGCGAGCGCCCGCTCCACGCGGGTGCGGTTGCCGTGGTCGTGGTCCGCGAGCCAGTCGCCCTCGTAGCGCCGGGGGACCACCTCGATCACCATGACGAGCGCGAGCCACAGGCGGTAGAGGGCGAGCCGCGTGCGGGCTCCCGACGACCGGACGTCCAGGCCCCCGACGAGGCGCTTGTCGAGCCCGCGCCACATGGGGTCGGCGCCGGCGAGGTCCATGAGCGGGTCCCCGAACACGGCGCGCTCGGGGTCGATCACGCCGACGAGCGCGCCCGCCTCGTCGACGAACAGGTTCCCCGGCCAGAGGTCGGTGTGCACCAGGCGCGGGACGTGGACCTCGTCGAGCGCGGCACGGTGCGTGGCGAGCGCGGACCGGACCCGGGCGGCGGGGACGTCGACGCCCCAGGTCACGGCGTCGGCGAGCAGCGCCTCCACCATCAGCGCGAACGCGTCGGCCCAGGCCGGGGCCTGGAGCGCGGGGCTGAGCGGGTAGCCGAACGCCTCACCAGTGACGTGGCCGAGCCGTCCGATCAACGCCCCGAGGTCGCGCTGCGCGCGGGCGGCGCGCTCGTCGTCGGCGGGCGTCCCGAACCCGGCGTCCACCCACGGCACGCCCGGCAGGAACGACGCGACGACGACGTCCACGGGCACGACGGCCCGCGTGAAGTCGGTGTGCAGCACGCGCGGCATGAACAGGCCGTCGTCGTGCGTCTCGTCGTGCTGCGCGCACAGCCGGTAGACGAGCGCCTCCGCGCGCAGCAGGTCGCGCTCGTGGGTGAGCAGCGCCTTCTCCGGCCCCGGCGCGCACTTCACGACGACGCGCGTGCCGTCGTCGAGCGTGACCGCGTAGGTCGTCGCGAACCAGCCGCCCTCGAGCCGCCGGGCGTCGGTGAGGGCGCCGACGGGCCTGACGAGCGAGCGGAGCTGGTCGAGCGGGATTGCTTCGGTCACTCGGGTGAGGCTACGGCCTCCGCGGCGAGCCGGGCCTGATGACCCGCCCGCAGCGTGCGCACCGCGGCGAGGGTCGCGACGACGGCCGCGCCCGCCGCGACGACCACGACGACGTACCCGGCCTTGGCGCCGGCGGCCTCGACCCGCGCGCCCGAGACGGACGACCCGATCGACACCCCGACGCCGAGCGCCGTGCCGACCCACGTGAGGCCCTCGGTCAGCCGGCTCGCGGGGACCAGCTCCTGCACCAGGCCGTTGCCGTTGATCAGCGTCGGCGCGATCGCGAAGCCCGTCACGAACAGCACGATCGCGAGCTCCCACAGCTCGCCCACCAGCACCAGCAGCGAGATCCCGACCGCCAGGCCGACCATGCCGACCACGAACCGCACCCACAGTGGGCGCACCCAGTGCCGCGCGCCGTAGAGCAGCCCGGACACCATCGACCCGAGCGCGCACACCGCGAGCAGCACCCCGGCGAGGGGCTTGCGCCCCGCCTCGTCGGCGAAGGCGACCGTGGCGACGTCGGTGGCGCCGAAGATCGCGCCCATCGCCAGGAAGACGATGATCAGCACGATCATGCCGCCGCTGCGCCACACCGGGCCGCCGTGCGGGCCGCCGTGCGCGACGACCGGGGGCTCGGTGGCGCGCTGGGAGAGGAACCAGGTGGCGCCGATGGCCATCGCGATCAGCGGCACGACGATGCCCGCGGTGGGCGCGACGCTGGTCGCCAGGATCGTGGCGGTCGCGGGCCCGACGATGAACACGACCTCGTCGAACGCCGACTCCAGCGAGTAGGCGGTGTGCAGGGCGCCGCCGTCCCGGCGCAGCACGTACGACCAGCGCGCGCGCACGAGCGACCCGAACTGCCCGGTGACCCCGGCGACGACCGCGGCCGCGTACAGCGCCGCCTCGGGGGCCTCGAGCATGAGCACGACGATGAGCGCGACGAGGCCCAGGGCGGCGACCACGGTCGTCGGGGCCATGACGCGCGCCTGGCCGTACTTGTCGACGAGCCGCCCGATCATGGGCGCGGTGACCGACGAGACGACGATGTAGACCGCCGAGACGCGTCCGGCCAGCGCGTACGAGTCGTAGATGCCTTGGACCGCGAGCACGATCCCGATGCCGACCATCGATATCGGCAGCCGCGCGACGAGTCCCGCGAGCGAGAACGCCAACGCCCCGGGCCGCCCTAAGACTGCGCGATACGGCCCGAACACCCGCTCATCCTCGCACGTGCCCGCCGCCCGCTCGGCGGCAGGGGGCGGGGGCGGTCAGGACGAGAGGGCGGCGTCGACCACGGTCTTGGCCTCCGACTGGACCTGGGACAAGTGGTCGGCCGAGACGAACGACTCGGCGTAGATCTTGTACACGTTCTCGGTGCCCGACGGGCGCGCGGCGAACCAGGCGCGGTCGGTCGTGACCTTGAGGCCGCCGATCGCGGCGCCGTTCCCGGGCGCCTCCGTCAGCCGGCCCGTGATCGCGTCACCCGCGAGCGACGTGGCCGTGACCTGCGACGGCGACAGCGCGGCGAGCGTCGCCTTCTGCTCCAGGGTCGCCGGGGCGTCGACGCGCGCGTACCAGGACTCGCCGAGCTCCGCGACGAGCGCGCGGTGGTGCTCGGACGGCGACTTGCCGGTGACCGCGAGGATCTCCGAGGCCAGCAGGCACGCGATCGGCCCGTCCTTGTCGGTGGTCCACACCGTCCCGTCCTTGCGCAGGAACGACGCCCCCGCGGACTCCTCGCCGCCGAACCCGATCGACGAGTCGATCAGCCCGGGCACGAACCACTTGAACCCCACCGGCACCTCGATCACGCGCCGCCCGAGCTTGGCCCCGACGCGCTCGATCAGCGACGACGAGACGAGGGTCTTGCCGATCGCCACACCGTCCGGCCACCCCGGGCGCGCGCCGCCGTACAGATAGGAGATCGCGACCGCGAGGTAGTGGTTGGGGTTCATCAGGCCACCGTCGGGCGTGACGATGCCGTGGCGGTCGGAGTCCGCGTCGTTGCCGGTGGCGATGTCGTAGGGCGCCGGCCCGCCGCCCGCGGTCATGCGGCTCACCAGCGACGCCATCGCGTACGGCGACGAGCAGTCCATGCGGATCTTGCCGTCCCAGTCGAGCGTCATGAACGGCCAGCGCGGGTCTGCCGTCGGGTTCACGACCGTCAGGTCCAGCCCGTACCGCTCGCCGATGGCGCCCCAGTAGTCGACGACCGCGCCGCCGAGCGGGTCCGCGCCGATGCGCACGCCAGCCGACCGGATCACGTCGAAGTCGATCATGTTGGCCAGGTCGTCGATGTACGACGAGAGGTAGTCGTGCTTCTTGACGAGGTCGGAGGCGATCGCCCGCTCGTACGGCACGCGCGGCACGGACCGCCACCCGGCCGCGAGGATCTCGTTGGCGCGCGCCGCGACAGGCCCGGTGGCGTCGGAGCCAGCGGGGCCGCCGTGCGGCGGGTTGTACTTGAAGCCGCCGTCCGTCGGCGGGTTGTGGGATGGCGTGACGACGATGCCGTCGGCCAGTCCCGGCCCCTGGGTGCGCACGCCCGCCGCGGTCCCGGCGCCGTTGTGCCGCAGGATCGCGAGCGAGACCGCCGGGGTCGGCGTGAACGAGTCGCGCGCGTCCACGTGCACCTCGACCCCCGCGGCGACGAGCACCTCGATCGCCGTGCGCTGCGCGGGCTCGGACAGCCCGTGCGTGTCCCGCCCGATGAACAGCGGGCCGTCCGTGCCCTGCGCTCGTCGGAACTCCACGATCGACTGCGTCATGGCGACGATGTGCGCCTCGTTGAACGCGCCGTTGAACGCCGAGCCCCGGTGGCCGCTGGTGCCGAACACCACCCGTTGGGCGGGGTCCGCCAGGTCGGGCTCGCGCTCGTAGTACGCGGCGAGCAGGGCGTCGAGGTCGATCAGGTCCTCGGGCAGGGCAGGGGTTCCAGCGCGCGGATGCATACCCCGATCCTGCCGCTGCCAGCCCGCGTCCGCACCCCTTGGGCCGGACCCCGCGGGAGGTGCGGGCGGGGGTGGGCCGGCGGGGGCCGGTAGCCTGGACGGCATGACCAAGGCTGCCCCCCACTTCGTGCTGCGTCCCTTCGAGGGGCTTCCCGGTGAACCCGACTGGGTCGCGCTCAAGGAGCTCGTGCCCGCCGCGACCGCGGCGGCCCGCACCACCAAGGAGTACGGCGCCAAGGACATCCTGATCACCACCGTGCTGCCGCAGGCGTGGCCCGCGCTGCACCGCGCCGACGGCGTCGTGCTGCTGGCCCTGCAGACCGTGACGAACTCCGGCGACGCCAGCCGCGACCTCGCCGCCGCGCTGCTCGAGGCGCTCGACGTCGAGCCCGGCACCGCGATCGAGACGATCGGCCTTCCCGAGGCCGGCCCGCGGCTGCAGGACGTGCTCGACACCACGGTTCCGTTCGAGGTCACGGTCCACGACACGTTCTCCTACTGGCTTGCCGACGACGTCGAGCGCACGCCGGACCTGGTCGCGGCCATCGAGGAGGCCGACGCGGGGATCGTCGACACCGTGAAGCTCGCGGCGGCGCCGTCGGCGTACTGGTGCCGCATGGGAGCGCGCGAGTTCCTGCGCTGGGCGCAGCCGCTCGAGGAGCAGGCGGTCCTGGACGGCCTTGCGCGCCTGCAGGCCAAGCGCGCCTCGGGCTTCGCGGGCGCCAAGTTCGTCGGCTACTTCCGCTCCAGCGGTCTGGTGGTCCCGGTGTGGGAGCTGCCGCGCGGCTCGGAGGCCGAGGACGTCGAGGACGCCGTGAAGGCGTTCGCGCCGACGTTCGAGCAGGCCGCGGCGGACACGCAGCCCCTCGACGCCAACGAGCGCCGGGCCCGCGCGGGCCTCGTCGCGCGCCAGGTCACACTCCGCTGAGACCTGCGCCGCAGAATGCCTTCGCATCGTTAGGGTGGACCGTGTGACGCGCAAGGGCCGGTCGTCGGCCGACAAGCCCGCCGAGGCGGGCACGCCTGAGGCATCCTCCGAGGGCGGCGCCCCGCCGTCGGAGGATCCGCCCGCCGCGGACCAGCCCGCGACGAAGCCCGCCGCCCCACGGTCGGCCCGCGCGGCCGCCACGCGGGCCCGCCAGCGGGTCGCGGTGATCATCCCTGCCAAGGACGAGTCGCGACGCATCGCGGCGACGGTCCGCGCGGCGAAGGCGATCCCGAGCGTCGACCTCGTGCTCGTCGTCGACGACGGCTCCGAGGACAACACGCAGCATGTCGCGCGCGACGCGGGTGCGGTCGTGGTGCGGCACTCGCACAACCGGGGCAAGGCCGCCGCGATGGAGACGGGCGCCGCGGTCGTCGCGATGCGCGACGCGCCGGACCGCCTGCCGCGCATCCTGCTGTTCATCGACGGCGACCTGGGCGAGACCGCGGTCAACACCGCCCCGCTGGTGCCGCCCGTGCTGGAAGGGCACGCGGACCTCGCGATCGCGCTGCTCCCGCCCCAGCCGGGCGCCGGTGGCCGCGGGATCGTCGTCGGCGCGGCCCGCCGGGCGATCCAGCAGATGACGGGCTGGACGCCCACGCAGCCGTTGTCCGGCATGCGGTGCCTCACGCGGGAGGCGTTCGAGGCCGCGACGCCCCTGGCGCGCGGGTGGGGTGTGGAGACGGGCATGACGATCGACCTGCTGCGCCACGGCTTCCGCGTGGTCGAGGTCCCGTGTGAGTTGCGCCACCGCCCGTCGGGCACCGACCTGCGGGGGCAGCTGCACCGCGCAGCGCAGTACCGGGACGTGCAGATCGCCGTGAACTCGCGCCGCATGCGGGCCGCCGCGTCGACGGTCAAGACGAAGGTGACCCCCAAGCCGACGCCGCGCACGCACCACTGACAACCCGCGCTGCGGGGAGAACGCCCAGATCGAGCCTCTAGCCTGGGTGCGTGCCGTTCGCGACCTCGCTGTTGACTTCGGGCGTGCGTCGCCTCCGGGTGGGCGCCGTCCTGTTGGTCGCTGTGCTGGGCCTGGCGTCGGGAGTGGCATTCGCACGTCCCGCCGCGGCGGCCGACGACGCCGCGCCGCGCGCGCACGACCTCGTGGTGGTCGGGGTCGGGGGCCTGCACTGGTCCGACGTGGACCGCGCCGGCACCCCGATGCTGTGGCGGATGGTGGCCGAGGGCGCGGTCGGCTCGATCTCCGTCCACACGCTCACGTCGCAGACGTGCCCGCTGGACGCCTGGCTGACGCTCTCGGCGGGCCGCCGCGTGCCGCCCGTCGTCGACTCCGATCCCGTCGAGTCCGTCGAGCCGTCCGACGACGAGGGCCCGCGCGGAGGCTGCCCGCCGCTGCCGGCGGTCGTCGGGACCACGCCCGCGCAGGTCGCGGACTGGGACGCGCTCGCGCACCCCGAGCTCCCGGACCAGCCGGTCGGGGCGTTCGGGACCCCCGGGACGGTCGGCGCGCTCGTGGCCGTCGCGGGCTGCGGGTCGGCGATCGGCACGGGCGGCGGGATCGCGCTGGCCGACGCGGCCGGCGCCGTCGCGCGGTACGCGAGCTCGCTCGACGCCGTCACGGATCCTGAGCTCGCGGAGTGCCCCGCCACGGTGGTGGACGGCGGTGAGCTCCCCGCGGACCGGGGGGATCGTCGACGCGCGCTCACGGCGCTCGACGCGGACCTGCGCCGGATCGCCGAGGCGGTGCCCGACGGCACCGACGTCGTGGTGGCGGGCGTGTCGGACTCGCCGGCGGGCGAGACCGGGCTGCAGGCCGTGGTGCAGTGGCGCCGCGGCGGCGGGACCGTCGGGTGGCTGACGTCGGACTCGACGAGGCGCCTGGGCATCGTCACGCTCGCGGACCTCTCGGCGAGCATCGTCGCGGCCGCCGGCGGTGACACCGCGGACCTGGACGGCGCGCCGATCCGGGTGGAGTCGGAGCGCCGCATGACGCCCGACCGGACGGTCGAGAACCGCCGGTACCTCACCGAGATGACGACGATCACGCCGCACCTGCTGCCGCTGCTGCTGGGCGTGGTCGGCCTCGCGGGCGGCCTGACGGTCGGCGCGGCGGCGGTGGTCCGGCACGTGAACCGGCGCCGTGGCGTGGCGCCGCTGGTTCCTGCGGCGCTGCGGCGCCTCGTCGTCGCGGTGCTGCTCCTCGGGGCGAGCATGCCGGTGGGCGCGCAGCTCGCGAGCCTGTCGCGCTGGTGGGGCGCGTCCGCGC
>JAEWOA010000314.1 GCA_023461115.1 Actinomycetes bacterium | reverse complement strand
CGGCTTCTTCGAGGCCAAGACGACCTTCGGCCGCATCGGCGTGAAGGTCTGGATCTACAAGGGCGACGTCAAGAACATCGCCGAGGTTCGCGCCGAGAACGCCGCGGCCCGCGCCGGCAACCGCCCGGCCCGTGGCGGCGGCGCGCGTCGTGAGCGCGAGGCGGCCCCGGCCGCCGACTCCGCGGTCGAGGCGAACCCTGAGGCCACTGAGACCGGAACGGAGGCCTGAGCCGTGCTGATCCCCCGCCGACTCAAGCACCGCAAGCAGCACCACCCGGGGCGCTCCGGCGCCGCGACCGGTGGCACGTCGATCTCGTTCGGCGACTACGGCATCCAGGCTCTCGAGCCCGCCTACGTCACGAACCGCCAGATCGAGGCTGCTCGTATCGCGATGACCCGCCACATCAAGCGTGGCGGCAAGGTCTGGATCAACATCTACCCGGACCGTCCGCTCACCAAGAAGCCCGCCGAGACCCGCATGGGTTCCGGTAAGGGCTCCCCGGAGTGGTGGATCGCCAATGTCAAGCCCGGCCGAGTGATGTTCGAGCTCGCCGGTGTCCCGGAGCCGCTCGCGCGTGAGGCCATGCGCCGCGCGCAGCACAAGCTCCCGATGAAGACACGTTTCGTGGTTCGCGAGGGTGGTAACTGATGGCTATCGGAACCAAGGACCTGGCTCCCAGCGAGCTGGACGCCTTCGACGACGACAAGCTGGTCGCCGAGCTGAAGAAGGCCAAGGAGGAGCTGTTCAACCTCCGCTTCCAGTCCGCGACCGGCCAGCTCGAGAGCCACGGGCGTCTCAAGGCCGTGCGCCGCGACATCGCGCGGATCTACACGATCCTGCGCGAGCGTGAGCTCGGCATCCGTACCGCCCCGAGCGCGAGCGAGTGAGGTCGACTGTGAGCGACGAGAAGAAGACGACCGAGGTCGCCGAGGCCCGTCCGTACCGCAAGACGCGGCGCGGCTACGTGGTCAGCGACAAGATGGACAAGACTGTCGTGGTCGAGGTCGAGGACCGGGTCAAGCACCCGCTCTACGGCAAGGTCATGCGCCGTTCGTCCAAGATCAAGGCGCACGACGAGCAGAACAGCGCCGGCATCGGCGACCTGGTTCTGATCATGGAGACCCGCCCGCTCAGCGCGACCAAGCGCTGGCGTCTGGTGGAGATCCTCGAGAAGGCCAAGTAAGCAGCACCACCCCAAGTTGCCCACGGGCGGCGGGGGTCGGATCCCCGGAGAAGACCCCCGCCGCGACGTGTGCATCACGGCAACTATCCGTTCGGCCAGGCTCACGGCCCAGGCACGTGAGAACCCGCCAGACGACAGGAGTAGGTAGATGATCCAGCAGGAGACGCGGCTCCGCGTCGCCGACAACACGGGTGCCAAGGAGATTCTCTGCATCCGTGTTCTCGGTGGCTCCGGCCGCCGCTACGCCGGGATTGGCGACGTCATCGTCGCGACCGTCAAGGACGCGATCCCCGGCGGCAACGTCAAGAAGGGCGACGTCGTCAAGGCGGTCGTCGTGCGCACCCGCAAGGAGCGCCGCCGTCCGGACGGCTCGTACATCAAGTTCGACGAGAACGCGGCGGTGATCCTCAAGAACGACGGGGAGCCCCGCGGCACCCGCATCTTCGGCCCCGTGGGCCGCGAGCTGCGTGACAAGAAGTTCATGAAGATCATCTCGCTGGCTCCGGAGGTGCTCTGACCATGGCGAAGATCAAGAAGGGCGATCTCGTGATCGTCATCTCCGGCCGTGACAAGGGCCGCCAGGGCCGTGTGCTCGAGGTGCTCACGCAGTCGCAGCGCGTCGTCGTCGAGGGCGTCCAGCGCGTGCAGAAGCACGTGAAGGCCGGCCAGACCGCGCGCGGCACGCGTACCGGTGGCATCGAGACCGTCGAGGCGCCGATCCACATCAGCAACGTGATGCTGGTGGACCCGGAGACCAAGAAGGGCACCCGCGTCGGGTACCGCACCGAGCAGGTCGAGCGTGACGGCCGTGTCCGCACGGTCCGCGTCCGCGTGGCCAAGCGTTCCGGGAAGGACGTCTGATGACTGAGACGACCATCGAGGCTCCGGCCCAGCCGCGCCTGAAGACGAAGTACGCCGACGAGATCAAGCCGGCCCTCTTCAAGGACTTCGACCACGAGAACATCAACCAGGTCGCGCGCCTGGTCAAGGTTGTCGTGAACATGGGCGTCGGCGACGCCGCGAAGGACTCGAAGCTGATCGAGGGCGCGATCCGCGACCTCACGCAGATCACCGGCCAGAAGCCGCAGGTCACCAAGGCTCGCAAGTCGATCGCGCAGTTCAAGCTGCGTGAGGGCATGCCGATCGGCGCGCACGTCACGCTGCGTGGCGACCGTGCCTGGGAGTTCCTGGACCGCCTGCTGTCGACCGCGCTGCCGCGCATCCGCGACTTCCGCGGGCTGTCGCCCAAGCAGTTCGACGGCCACGGCAACTACACCTTCGGCCTCGTGGAGCAGTCGGTCTTCCACGAGATCGACCAGGACAAGATCGACCGTGTCCGCGGTATGGACATCACGGTCGTGACCACGGCTGAGACGGACGACGAGGGTCGCGCCTTCCTCAAGCTCCTCGGCTTCCCGTTCAAGGAGAACTGACCATGGCGAAGACCGCTCTGATCAACAAGGCCGCCGCCAAGCCGAAGTTCGGTGTGCGCGCCTACACCCGTTGCCAGAAGTGCGGCCGTCCGCACTCGGTCTACCGCAAGTTCGGCCTGTGCCGGATCTGCGTGCGGGAGATGGCCCACCGCGGCGAGCTCCCCGGCGTGACCAAGAGCAGCTGGTAACCACCACGACGCCGGAAGGTCCCGGGCCCGCACGACGGGCCCGGGATACCCCGGCGAGGAAGGGCTGAAGCCCCCATGACCATGACTGACCCGATCGCAGACTTCCTGACGCGTCTGCGCAACGCGAACTCGGCGCACCACGACACGGTGTCGATCCCGTTCTCGAAGCTCAAGTCGCACATCGCGGAGATCCTGCAGGCCGAGGGCTACATCACCGGCTGGACCGTTGAGGACGCCACTGTGGGCAAGAACCTCATCGTCGAGCTGAAGTACGGCCCGAACCGCGAGCGTGCGCTCGCCGGCGTGAAGCGCGTGTCCAAGCCGGGCCTGCGCGTGTACGCCAAGTCGACCAACCTGCCGAAGGTGCTCGGCGGCCTGGGCGTGGCGATCCTGTCCACGTCCTCCGGCCTCCTGACCGACAAGCAGGCCGCCAAGAAGGGCGTGGGTGGGGAAGTCCTCGCCTACGTCTGGTAATCGAGACCGGAAGGAGAGAACGCCATGTCTCGTATCGGCAGAATCCCCGTCTCGGTCCCGGCCGGCGTGGACGTCACCATCAACGGCGCGGTCGTCACCGTGAAGGGCCCCAAGGGCACCCTCACGCACACCGTCGCCTCGCCCATCGAGGTCGCGCAGCAGGACGGCACGCTCGTCGTGTCCCGTCCGAACGACGAGCGCCTGTCGCGCTCGCTGCACGGCCTGACCCGCACGCTCCTGGCCAACCTGGTCACGGGCGTGACGGAGGGCTACAGCAAGAAGCTCGAGATCGTCGGCACCGGTTACCGCGTGACCGCCAAGGGCTCGGACCTCGAGTTCGCGCTTGGCTTCAGCCACCCGGTCGTCGTCACGCCGCCCGAGGGCATCTCGTTCGTCGTGGAGGCCCCGACCCGTTTCTCGGTGCAGGGCATCGACAAGCAGCAGGTCGGCGAGGTCGCCGCGAACATCCGCAAGATCCGCAAGCCCGAGCCGTACAAGGGCAAGGGTGTGCGTTACGCGGGCGAGAACGTGCGCCGCAAGGTCGGAAAGGCTGGGAAGTAACCCATGGCGATCAAGATCATCGGCAAGGGCAAGGCGCAGGCCCGCCAGCGGCGTCACCTGCGCTTGCGCAAGAAGGTCGTCGGCACCGCGTCGCGGCCCCGTCTCGTCGTGACGCGCTCGGCGCGCCACATCGTGGCGCAGATCGTGGACGACGCGATCGGCGAGACCGTCGCATCGGCGTCGACCCTCGAGAAGGACCTGCGGGTCGCCGAGGGCGACAAGACGGCCAAGGCGAAGAAGGTCGGCGAGCTCGTCGCCGAGCGCGCGAAGGCCAAGGGCGTCGACGCGGTCGTGTTCGACCGCGGCGGCAACAAGTACCACGGCCGTGTGGCCGCGGTGGCCGACGGGGCCCGCGAGGCGGGTCTGGCGCTGTGACGACGACGATCCAGAAGAAGAGGACTCACTGATGGCTGCTCCTGCACGCAGCAACACCGGTGCCCAGGGCGGCACCGGCGGCGAGCGCCGCGATGGCGGTCGTCGTGACGGCGGGCGGCGCGGCGACGCCGCCGAGAAGAGCGCGTTCGTCGAGCGCGTCGTGACCATCAACCGCGTGGCCAAGGTCGTCAAGGGCGGCCGCCGGTTCAGCTTCACCGCGCTCGTCGTGGTGGGCGACGGTGACGGCACCGTGGGCGTCGGCTACGGCAAGGCCAAGGAGGTGCCCGCGGCGATCGCCAAGGGTGTCGAGGAGGCGAAGAAGAACTTCTTCCGCGTCCCGCGCATCCAGGGCACCATCCCCCACCCCATCCAGGGTGAGGCCGCCGCCGGTGTCGTCTTCCTGCGTCCGGCGTCGCCGGGTACCGGTGTGATCGCCGGTGGTCCGGTGCGCGCCGTGCTCGAGTGCGCCGGAATCCACGACGTGCTCAGCAAGTCGCTGGGCTCGTCCAACGCGATCAACATCGTCCACGCGACGGTGGCCGCGCTGCGCGGCCTCGAGGAGCCCGCGGCTGTCGCGGCTCGTCGTGGCCTGCCGATCGACCACGTCGTGCCGGCCGCGCTCCTGAAGGCCCAGGCCGCCGGCCAGGCCGCCAAGGCCGCCGAGAAGGTGGGTGCGTGATGGCCCGTCTCAAGGTGACGCAGAAGCGTTCCGGCATCGGTGGCAAGCAGAACCAGCGCGACACGCTCCGCACGCTTGGCCTCAAGCGCATCGGGGACGTCGTCGTCAAGGAGGACCGCCCGGAGATCCGCGGCATGGTGAAGACCGTGCAGCACCTCGTGGTGGTTGAGGAGGTCGAGTGACGATGGCCGACGACAAGACGGTCGACGAGACCGAGGCCACCAAGGCCCCGGCCAAGAAGGCTCCGGCGAAGAAGGCTGAGACGGCTTCGGCCGCCGAGGCCGCGCCGAAGAAGACGACGAAGGCTGCCGCAGCCAAGGCTGAGGCTGCCGAGAAGCCGGCCGCCAAGAAGGCTCCGGCCAAGGCGACTGCGGCGAAGGCGGCTCCGGCCAAGGCGGCGCCCGCCAAGGCCGAGAAGTCCGAGGCGGCGAAGAAGGCGGCCGCCGAGGCCGCTCTTCCCGGCGCCGGCGGCACCCTCAAGGTCCACCACCTGCGTCCGGCCCCCGGCGCCAAGACCGCCAAGACCCGTGTGGGTCGTGGTGAGGCGTCGAAGGGCAAGACGGCCGGCCGTGGCACCAAGGGCACCAAGGCCCGCTACCAGGTTCCGGACCGCTTCGAGGGCGGGCAGATGCCGCTGCACATGCGGCTGCCCAAGCTCCGCGGCTTCAAGAACCCGTTCCGCACCGAGTACCAGGTGGTCAACCTGGACAAGCTCTCGGCGCTGTACCCGGACGGCGGCGACGTGACTGTCGCCGACCTGGTGGCCAAGGGCGCGGTCCGCAAGGGCCAGCCCGTCAAGGTGCTCGGCACCGGCGAGATCTCGGTCAAGGTCGCGGTCGCGGTGGACGCCTACTCGGCGTCCGCCAAGGAGAAGATCGTGGCTGCCGGCGGAAGCGTCGCGCAGGACTGACACACGGGGCCCTCGTCGCGAGGGCAACACACGCTCGAGGGCGGTGCGGGTCGTCACGACCCGCACCGCCCTCGGCGTATCCAGGCGAGGCCCAGCGCGCCTCGTGGGCGGGCCGTTGGTGGCGCCAGAGCCACGCGTGGGCCGTGCGATCATGGTGCGGATCGCGCATCGACGCGCGACGTGCGTGGCTGAACCCTTCCGACTGCCGAACGGAGTCGGACGCGCGCCGCGTGCAGGGTAGTCTTGCCCGCGGCCATGCTCAGGCCATGGCAGACGACACACCGCGGACGCGGTGAGCCAGGAGGACAGGTGCTAGGCGCATTCGTGCGGGCGTTCCGGACGCCCGACCTGCGGCGGAAGCTGCTTTTCACGATCGGGATCATGGTCGTGTTCCGCATCGGCTCCTTCCTGCCGACCCCCGGGGTCTCTTACCCGAACGTGCAGCAGTGCATCGCCACGGTCGAGGAGGACAACCAGCTCCTCGGCCTGGTGAACCTGTTCAGCGGTGGAGCACTGCTCCAGCTCTCGGTGTTCGCGCTCGGGATCATGCCGTACATCACGGCGAGCATCATCATCCAGCTCCTGCGCGTGGTGATCCCGAAGTTCGAGGAGCTCCACAAGGAGGGCCAGTCCGGCACCGCGAAGCTCACGCAGTACACGCGGTACCTGACGATCGCGCTCGCCGTCCTGCAGTCGACCACCGTGATCACGATCGCCCGCAGCGGCCGGCTCTTCGAGGGCTGTGACGCGCCGATCATCCCGAACGACTCGTGGATCACGCTCGTCATCATGGTCATCACGATGACCGCCGGCACCGGCCTGATCATGTGGCTCGGCGAGCTCATCACCGAGCGCGGCGTCGGCAACGGCATGTCGCTGCTCATCTTCACGTCGATCGCGGCGAGCTTCCCGGGCGCCATGTGGGGCATCGCGACGAGCAACAACGGCGCGACCAAGTTCATCGTGATCCTGGCCGTCGTGGTCCTCGTGATCGGGCTGGTCGTCTTCGTCGAGCAGAGCCAGCGCCGCATCCCGGTGCAGTACGCCAAGCGCATGGTCGGCCGCCGCATGTACGGCGGGTCCAGCACCTACATCCCGATCAAGATCAACATGGCCGGCGTCATCCCGATCATCTTCGCGTCGTCGCTGTTGGCGATCCCGGGCCTGATCGCGCAGTTCGGCGACCCGACCGAGGGATGGGTCCAGTGGGTCTCGCAGCACCTCGCGCAGTCCGACGCCCCGCTGCACCTGGCCCTGTACGTCGTCCTGATCATCTTCTTCTGCTACTTCTACACGGCGATCACGTTCAACCCGGACGAGGTCGCGGACAACATGAAGAAGTACGGCGGCTTCATCCCGGGCATCCGGGCGGGCCGGCCCACCGCCGACTACCTGAACTTCGTCATCTCGCGCATCACGGCGCCGGGCTCGATCTACCTCGCGGTGGTCGCCCTGATCCCGACGTTCGCGTTCATCCTCATGGACGTCGGCGCGGGCATCCCGTTCGGTGGCTCGTCGATCCTCATCGTCGTGGGCGTCGGGCTCGAGACCGTCAAGCAGATCGAGTCGCAGCTGCAGCAGCGGCACTACGAAGGGTTCCTCCGATGAGCACGCGTCTGGTCCTCCTCGGCCCGCCCGGAGCCGGCAAGGGCACGCAGGCCGCGCGCCTCGCCGAGCGCCTGGGCGTCCCGGCCATCTCGACCGGCGACATCTTCCGCGCCAACATCAAGGGCGGCACGGAGCTGGGCAAGAAGGCGCAGGAGTACTCGTCGCGCGGCGCGCTGGTGCCCGACGAGATCACGAACGCGATGGTGCGCGACCGTCTGGCCGCCGCCGACGTCGTCGAGGGATTCCTGCTCGACGGCTACCCGCGCAACACCGCGCAGGTGGCCGAGCTCGACGCGATCCTCGCCGACGCCGGCACGCCGCTCGACCTGGCGGTCGAGATCACGGCGGACGCCGAGGTCGTCGTCGAGCGACTGCTCAAGCGCGCCGAGATCGAGGGCCGCGAGGACGACACCGCGGACGTGATCCGCCACCGCCTCGACGTCTACGCCGAGCAGACGGCGCCGATCTCGGCCGTGTACGCCGACCGCGGCCAGCTCGCCCAGGTGGACGGCATCGGCGACGTCGACGAGGTCACCGAGCGTCTGCTCTCGGCCATCGGGGCGCCCGCGCTCTGAGCGCGGACTCGGCGAGGCAGGTGACCGTGTTCGGCCGCGACCGCATCGAGTACAAGACGCCCGAGCAGATGCTGCTCATGCGGCGTGCGGGGCTAGTCGTCGCGGACGCGTTGGAGGCCGCGCGGACCGCGGCGGTCGTCGGCGCGACCACTGCCGACGTCGACGCCGCCGCCGCGCGAGTGATCGCGCACGCGGGCGCCACGTCGTCGTTCCTGGGGTACCACGGTTACCCGGCGACGATCTGCGCGTCCGTGAACGACGAGGTCGTGCACGGGATCCCCGGGCCGCGTGTGCTCGCCGACGGCGACCTGGTGTCAGTCGACTGCGGCGCGATCGTCGAGGGGTGGCACGGCGACAGCGCGATCTCGTTCGTGCTGGGCGACTCGCCGGACCCGGTCGACGACGAGCTCGTCGCGACCACCGAGCGTGCGATGTGGGCCGGCATCGCGGCCCTCGCGGGCGCGGAGCGGCTCGCGGCGGTCGGCGAGGCGGTCGAGGATGTCGTGGACGCGGCACAGGCCGCGGGCGCGAACGGCGGAGTCAGGTTCGGTGTGGTCGAGGACTACGTCGGCCACGGCATCGGCTCGGCCATGCACCAGCCGCCGGACGTCCTGAACTACCGCGCGCGGGACAAGGGCCCACGCGTGCGGCCCGGCCTGTGCGTCGCGATCGAGCCGATGATCGCCCGGGGCTCGGCGACGACCCGGGTGCTCGCCGACGAGTGGACGGTCGTCACCGTCGACGGCTCGCGCGCGGCGCACTGGGAGCACTCGGTCGCGATCCACGAGGGTGGCATCTGGGTGCTGACGGCTCGCGACGGGGGAGCGCGGCGCCTCGCCGAGTTCGGTGTGACGCCCGCGCCCATCGGGTGAGCTGTCGTCCAGCGGTCAGGATCGGCACGAGAGTGCTCGTCGAACGTGACGGACATCGCGAGCGGGGGCTCCGCCGCCGGTTTCGTCGGGTGCGTTTGATGCCGTAAGGTTGGCCGTTGGGTGTGTGCGCCCTGCGCGCGACCCGCCACAGAAGATCCTCCACGATCACGGACGCCGGTTTCCGGTGCCCGCGAACGTGGGCGTTCCGAGAAGTAGCGACAGTTAGCGGAGGACATGGCCAAGAAGGACGGCGTCATCGAGATCGAGGGCAGCGTCGTTGAGGCGCTCCCCAACGCGATGTTCCGCGTGGAGCTCAGCAACGGCCACAAGGTGCTCGCGCACATCTCAGGCAAGATGCGGCAGCACTACATCCGGATCCTCCCGGAGGACCGTGTGGTCGTCGAGCTCAGCCCGTATGACCTGTCCCGCGGTCGCATCGTCTACCGCTACAAGTAACCACCACTCGAGCATCGTCGTCCCCGCGTCCAACGGGGCCGTGCGGTGAGAGGAACACGCGATGAAGGTCAAGCCCAGCGTCAAGAAGATCTGCGACAAGTGCAAGGTGATCCGCCGGCACGGTCGCGTCCAGGTGATCTGCGAGAACCTGCGTCACAAGCAGCGCCAGGGCTGAGTCCCCGGCTCGTAGGCACCACCCTCGTGTGCTCCAGGACTCCTGGAGAACACGGCCAGCGCACCACCACCTCAGGCTGACCGCCTGTTGAACCCTCGGCTCGGAGGCCGGGGCCCGCACGAACGCGGGAGATGGTGCGGTAGACCTCCGAACTGCAGTTCAGGAGCCACTAGGCACATGGCACGTCTTATCGGTGTCGACCTCCCCCGCGAGAAGCGGCTGGAGATCGCGCTCACCTACATCTACGGAGTCGGCCGCACGCGCGCCAAGGAGACCCTCGCCGGCACCGGCATCTCGGGCGACCTGCGCGTCAAGGACCTCGGCGACGCCGAGCTCGTCGCTCTCCGCGACTACCTCGAGGGCAACTACAAGCTCGAGGGTGACCTGCGCCGTGAGGTCGCCGCGGACATCCGCCGCAAGGTCGAGATCGGCTGCTACGAGGGCCTGCGTCACCGCCGTGGCCTTCCCGTGCGCGGCCAGCGCACGAAGACCAACGCGCGCACCCGCAAGGGCCCGAAGCGCACCGTCGCCGGCAAGAAGAAGGCCGGGCGCAAGTAACGCCCGCCCCTCCGGCCACCCGATCCGTAGAGAGAAGAAGAGCGAATGCCTCCCAAGACCCGCACCGCCGTGCGCAAGCCGCGCCGCAAGGAGAAGAAGAACGTCTCCCACGGCCAGGCGCACATCAAGAGCACGTTCAACAACACGATCATCTCGATCACCGACCCCTCGGGCGCCGTGATCTCGTCGGCGTCGTCCGGCCAGGTCGGCTTCAAGGGCTCGCGCAAGTCGACTCCGTTCGCCGCGCAGCTCGCCGCCGAGGCCGCCGCGCGTCGTGCGCAGGAGCACGGCATGCGCAAGGTCGACGTGTTCGTCAAGGGCCCGGGTTCGGGCCGTGAGACCGCGATCCGCTCGCTGCAGGCCGCCGGCCTCGAGGTCGGCTCGATCCAGGACGTGACGCCGCAGGCCCACAACGGCTGCCGTCCGCCCAAGCGCCGCCGCGTCTGACCCTTCGCCCGCCTCGTCGGGCCCGCGTCCCGGGCTCGACGAGGCGGTGTTTCGCCGTTCGCCGGCTGCGGACCGAGGCAGACCCGGCGCGTAGTACCTGCGTGGCGTCATATGGCGGACGTCCGCTGAGAGGAAACACACCGTGCTGATCGCACAGCGCCCCACCCTGACCGAAGAGGTCATCTCGGAGAACCGCTCGCGGTTCTCCATCGAGCCGCTCGAGCCCGGCTTCGGCTACACGCTCGGCAACTCGCTCCGCCGGACGCTGCTGTCCTCCATCCCCGGCGCCGCCGTCACGTCCATCCGGATCGACGGCGTGCTCCACGAGTTCTCGACCGTGCCAGGGGTCAAGGAGGACGTCACCGAGATCATCCTCAACATCAAGAACCTCGTCGTCTCCTCGGAGAACGACGAGCCCGTCGTGATGTACCTGCGCAAGCAGGGCGCCGGCGAGGTCTCGGCCGCGGACATCGTGCCGCCGGCTGGTGTCGAGGTGCACAACCCGGACCTGCACCTGGCGACGCTCAACGAGAAGGGCAAGCTCGAGATCGAGCTGACCGTCGAGCGCGGCCGCGGGTACGTGTCGGCCAACCAGAACAAGTCGTTCGACGCCGAGATCGGCCGGATTCCGGTCGACTCGATCTACTCGCCGGTCCTCAAGGTGACCTACAAGGTCGAGGCGACGCGTGTCGAGCAGCGCACGGACTTCGACAAGCTCATCGTCGACGTCGAGACGAAGGCGGCGATCAGCCCGCGCGACGCGCTCGCGTCGGCCGGCAAGACGCTCGTCGAGCTCTTCGGCCTGGCGCGTGAGCTCAACGTCGAGGCCGAGGGCATCGAGATCGGCCCGTCGCCGACGGACGCGGCGCTCGCCGCGGACCTGGCGCTGCCGATCGAGGACCTGCAGCTGACGATCCGCTCGTACAACTGCCTCAAGCGTGAGGGCATCCACACGGTGGGCGAGCTCGTCGCGCGCAGCGAGGCGGACCTGCTGGACATCCGCAACTTCGGCGCGAAGTCCATCACCGAGGTCAAGGAGAAGCTCGCCGAGCTCGGCCTGAGCCTCAAGGACAGCCCGCTCGGCTTCGAGCCGTCCGAGTCGTACGGCTACGGCGACGACGAGGGCGACTTCGTCGAGGACGACACGTTCTGACATCAGCACCGTGAGTACTGCGGTACTGACGAAGAATTCCCAAGGAGATTGAACAATGCCTACGCCCACGAAGGGTCCCCGCCTCGGTGGTGGCCCGGCGCACGAGCGGCTGATCCTCGCGAACCTCGCGACGCAGCTCTTCGAGCACGGCCGCATCACGACGACCGAGACGAAGGCCAAGCGCCTGCGTCCGCTCGCCGAGCGCCTCATCACCTTCGCCAAGCGCGGTGACCTGCACGCGCGTCGTCGCGTCCTGACCGTCGTCAAGGACAAGGGCGTGGTCCACACGCTCTTCACCGAGATCGCCCCGGCCATGGCCGAGCGCAACGGTGGCTACACGCGCATCACCAAGATTGGCGCGCGCAAGGGCGACAACGCCCCGCTCGCGGTCATCGAGCTCGTGCTCGAGCCGGTCTCGCCGAAGCAGGCCGTCGTCAAGGAGGCCACGAAGGCCACCAAGAAGGCCGCGGACAAGGCGCCCGCGAAGAAGGCCGAGGCCCCTGTGGTCGAGGACGCTGTCGAGGACGCTCCTGTCGTCGAGGACGCTCCTGTCGAGGACGCCCCGGCCGAGGAGTCGGCCGACAAGGCCTGAGCCCCGAGCCCGCACAGCTGTACCCGGAGGCCCGGTCCCGCACCCGCGGGCCCGGGCCTCCGCCCATCCCCCCACCCCACCCACCCTTCCCCGCGAGTTCGTCGGAGACCGGCGAGTTCGTCGGAGATCTCCGACGAACTCACCGGTCTCCGACGAGCTCGGCGAAGTGGGGAGGGGGAGGTGGGGGTGGGTAGGTTTGGGGGGTGGGGCGGGTGCCGGTGGTGCTTGTGCATGGGTTGCGGACGTCGCGGACGATGTGGCGGCCGCAACTGGAGGCGCTCGCGCGGGCCGGCGTGGAGGCGTGCGCGGTGGACCTGCCCGGCCACGGCGCGCGGCGCGACGAGCCGTTCACGCTGGCGGGCGCGATCCAGACGGTCGGCGACGCCGTCGACGCCTGGGGGCGGCCGGCGCTCGTCGTCGGGCTCTCGCTCGGCGGGTATGTGGCGATCGCACACGCCGCTCGGCACCCCGG
>JAEWOA010000313.1 GCA_023461115.1 Actinomycetes bacterium | reverse complement strand
GACAAAATCCCGTTCGCACGTGATACCAGCGAAGAATTTCGCCGCCGCCATTCGCCGTTGATCATGCGCGACATGCACAGCGACCCCGCGTTTCGGCATCACCCGACCCACAGCCTGCGTAGCCTTGGTAGCTGCATCGCGGTGCCGATCCTGCGCAAGAACGGCACGTTCTTTGGCATGCTGGCAACATTCCAGAAAGCGCCGCTTGAATGCGATCCAGACAAGGTCATCGCAATATTCCAGCTATTTTCGGAGATCATCTCGGCTCAGTTGGATGAGGAGGACCAGATCCAGCGAGAGCGCGACAATCTTGCGGGCGAACGCGAACATGCCAAGCGGCGCGAGGAATTCATCGGTGTCGTGGCGCATGATCTGCGCAACCCGTTGGCAGCACTGTCCGCAGGATTGCGGATATTGGGGCGCAACGACCAAAGCGACGAGGCCCAATCCTTGATCGGCGAAATGGAATTGTCGGTCCAACGGATGTCGTCGATCATCTGCAATCTTCTGGATTTCGCACGCGGACGTCTTGGCGCAGGAATGGCTGCCATTTCTGATGACGTCGATCTGCGCCAGATCATCGAGACCGTTGCCCGGGAGGTTGAGGCCATCTCGATCCTGCCCGTCGAATGTGACATCTCCGTGCCCGACCGCGTCGCCTGCGATGGGCAGCGGATCGGACAGCTTCTATCCAACCTGCTGAACAATGCGCAAGTCCACGGTGCCAAGGGTCAACCGATCCGCCTGACTGCCCATTCAACCGACGGGATGCTGGAAATATCGATCGCTAATCGGGGCAAACCGATCGAAGCGACAGCCCTTTCGTTGCTGTTCGAACCCTTCTATCGCCATGCGGATGCGCCGCGCGAAACCGGGGTGGGGCTTGGCCTTTACATCGCCTCGGAAATTGCGAAATCGCACCGCGGTACGCTCAGCGCCAGATCCAACGAGGCTGAGACTGTGTTCACGTTCCGCATGCCATTGGATTAATAAGCTATTCTAGCCACCAGCCCTTTTTTTTGAGCTGCTGGCGAATGGCTTTTTCCTTCGTGGGCAGATTGTCCTGTGAAAACATCGCGCGCAACTTGTCGCGACCTTTTCCCTGATAGATAAGCTTCTTGGCCGGCTCCCATTCGCGCAGGCGCTTCTTGATCCGGTTGGGCGCCACCGCCTGTTCCAGCACATCCAGCACGTGATCATTCTCTCGCGCGTAAAGCAGTGGCAGTTTGCGATAATGGCAGGTCAGATCGCCATCAAGGCCGGCAAGTTCGGCGCCCGGTCGCCCGCCCCCAAAGCTGTGAATCACCAGCGGCAGGACGACCTGATCCAGCCAAGGGTCAAGGCTTTGGCAGGCCAGCTCCTCATGTGGGTCATTCCGAACCGCAAGCGCCCAGTCCAGAAAGCGCTGACCGAAGGCCGCCGGGTCGGCACCAAAAAACCAACCGGCATTGAAATACAGATATCTTTCCCAGTGTTCGTCAGGTTGCTCTGTGTCCACCGTCGACGAGAAATCCAGGCCAAAGCGGTCGTAAAGCGATTGCCAGATCTGGGTATAGCCCGGGCCGTATAGCGGCGGTTCTGGCCACGTCCCTTCGCGCCGCATCGAAGCCGAAGGACGTGCGAAATCGAATGCGATCCGATCCAGCGGTCCGGTGATCAGCGTGTCCGTGTCAAAGAAAACAAACGGCTCGTCCGCGGGCAGCGCCGAAAGCGCCTCGATCTTGTTGCCATAGGCGTAGTCTGCGCCAAAATGCTGCGCGATAAAGGGCAGGATCTGCGCGCCCATTTCTTGCAACAACGCCCGGGTTTCGGGGGCAAGTGACGTCTGATGCCCTTCCCACGCGGCCACTGGCTGTGGCTCGGCAACGAAAAGCCGGCCTTTGAAATCCGGCGCGGCATGGCGCAGACTGGCCGCAAAGATGATCGCCTCGAATTCCAGCCTGCCCGCCTGCGCGACAATCAGGATGTTGGGCAGGATAGTGGACGTCATGCCGGGCGGGGATCCTGCTGCTGTGCCAGCCAGTCGTGAACCGCCTCTTTCGGGCGGGCGATGATCGCCGAAACCGGCCCGAAAACGACCGGCCTTTCGATCAGGATGGGATGGGCGGCCATCGCGTCGATCAAGGCATCGTCAGACAGACTGCCATCGCCCAGACCCAATTCGTCGTAAGGCGTGTTTTTGCGGCGCAGCAAAGCCCTGGGCGGCACGTCAAGGCGGGCCAGTGCCTGTCGCAACTCATCTGCGTCCGGCGGTTGCTTTTGATAATCGCGGACCGTCACATCGACCCCCGCCTCGTTCATCGCCGCCAACACGTAGCGCGAGGTAGAGCATTTGGGATTGTGCCAGATGACATAGTCAGACATTCAAAAACCTCGAACAGGACGCCGAAAACTTACCTTGCGGTATCGGGTATGGGAAGAGCCGTGGTCGCCTTGATTTCCTCCATCGAAAGCAGCGCGGTGACGTTGTAGATCTTCACCTCGGAAATCAGCGACTGATAGAAACGGTCATAGGCCCGCGCATTTTTGACCTGCACCTTCAGAATATAGTCGATATCCCCTGCAAGACGGTGCGCCTCGACGACTTCGGGGCGGTCGCGCAGCGCCTTCAAGAAACGCGCGGCCCAGTCCTTGTCATGCTCGCTGGTGCGGATCAGCACAAAGAAACACGCCTCCAGCCCGATCGCTTCCGGATCGAGAATCATCACCTGTTTCTGGATGACTCCCCCCTCGCGCAGCTTGCGGATTCGGTTCCAGACCGGGGTCTTTGAGGCTCCGACTCGGTCCGCGATCTGGTCCAGCGACAGGCTGGCATCCTGCTGCAACAGGGACAGGATTTTGCGGTCCATATCATCCAGCCGTAAAGCTGTTTGCTCGACCTCCGCTTCATTAGAATTTTGTTCCGACATGATTTAATTATCCACATATTTATTCTTATTTGCCTGACCCTATCGCAAAAAACCAGAACAAAATTCTATATATAAGACAGAAAACACAAGGACCACACGAGATGAGCAAAGCGTTCGTTCCCTCGCTCGCCAAACCGGGCGTCATTACTGCCAATGATCTGCGCGAAGGCCATAACGTGTGGATGTGCGAAGATGGTTGGACCGCTGACCCGGCAAAGGCCACCCTTTACGAAGATGAGGCGATCGCCGAGCTGGCCTTGCTGAAAGCCATCGGTCAAGCCCATCTGGTCGTCGGCCCCTATGTGATCGAAGCCCGGCGCGGCCCAAGCGGCCCTGAGCCGACGCATTTCCGCGAAGCGTTCCGCCAGCGCGGGCCATCCAATTATTTCCACGGCATTCAGGCCGACAAACAGCTTGAGGCTGATCATGTTTGATATTCGCCCTGTTGAGAATAGTTACGTCCGCCACCGCGCCGACCAGTTCCGCGCGCAGGTTGCCCGCCGTCTGGATGGCAGCCTGACCGAGGAAGAATTCCGTCCGCTTCGCCTGATGAACGGCGTTTATCTGCAACTTCACGCCTATATGCTACGCGTGGCCATTCCCTACGGCACGATCAACCCCGACCAGATGCGGATGCTGGCCCATCTGGCGCAGCATTACGACAAGGGCTACGGCCACTGGACCACCCGCCAGAACATCCAGTTCAACTGGCCCAAGCTGGTGGATATTCCGGATATGCTGGATCATCTGGCCTCGGTCGGGATGCATGCCATCCAGACCTCGGGCAACACGATCCGCAACGTCACGACCGACGCCTTTGCGGGTGCGGCTGCGGACGAGGTCACTGATCCGCGCCCCTATGCGGAATTGCTGCGCAGCTGGTCGACCGATCATGCCGAGTTCCAGTTCCTGCCGCGCAAATTCAAGATCGCCATTTCCGGTGGCGTCAAGGACCGTGCCATCGTTGCCGCCCATGATATCGGTCTGCGCCTGGTCGAACGCGACGGTCAGATCGGTTTTGAGGTCTGGATCGGCGGCGGTCTGGGCCGCACCCCTCTGCTGGGTCAGGTCGTGCGGGATTTCTTGCCAGAAGAGGATCTTCTGCCTTATATTGAGGCAATCATTGCGGCTTATAACCTGTCAGGCCGTCGCGATAACAAATACAAGGCGCGGATCAAGATTACCGTCTCGGAACGCGGCCTTGACGTCATGCGGGCTGAAATCGAGGAGGAGTTCACCCGCCGCCGCCGCGCATTCCGCGGCGCAGACCGCGAAGCGCTGGCGATCTTCCGCGACCGCTTCGCGGCACCGGAATTCCGTGACGCACCCTACGACCAGCTTGACGCCGCTTTGGCCAAAAGCGCCGGTCTGCGTAGCTGGGTCGATACCAATACCGAAGCGCACCGGATCCCCGGCTATGCCAGCGTCATCGTGACCTTCAAGGAAATCGGCGGCACGCCGGGCGACGCCTCGGCCGAGCAAATGCGCCTGCTGGCCGATCTGGCGGAACGCTTTGCCCATTCTGACCTGCGTGTTTCGCATGATCAGAACGTGGTCCTGCCGCATGTCCACAAATCCGATTTGCCCGATCTTTTTGCGGCCTTGCGTGCGGCAGGGCTGGCCTCGGCGAATGCGGGCCTGACCAGCGATATCGTCGCCTGCCCCGGTATGGATTACTGCACCTTGGCAACCGCCCGCTCGATCCCGATCGCGCAAGAGATTGCCACGCATTTCGACCAGCTGGGACTTGAGCGAGAGATCGGCAATCTGAATATCCGCATCTCGGGATGCATCAACGCCTGCGGGCATCACCATCTGGGCCATATCGGCATTCTGGGTCTGGAT
>JAEWOA010000312.1 GCA_023461115.1 Actinomycetes bacterium | reverse complement strand
CACGGGACCTCCTTGTCTCGTGGGCTGAGTCTCACCCTTTACGCCGTGTGCGTCGAACCGGGACGGCTCCGCCGCCCGCGGCGCTGCCTCGCGCATCGGAGGACACGTGACGAGGGTTACCCTTGACACAGGTTGTGACGAGGGGTCACACCGCGTGCTGGAGGAGTTCCTTTGAGCAAGGCAGAGCAGATCCTCGCCGCGTTGGGTGGCGACGCGAACGTCGTCGACCTGGAGCCGTGCATCACCCGGCTGCGTGTCGAGGTCAGCGATGCCCACCTGGTCGACGAGGCGGCGCTGAAGGCGTCCGGCGCGTTCGGCGTCGTGCGCTCGGGCCGCATCGTGCAGGTCATCGTCGGCCCGGAGGCCGACCACCTGGCAGCAGAACTGGACTCCCTGCGCTAACGGCGCCCCCACCCCGCGCCGACTTCGTCGGAGAACAGCGAGTTCGTCGGAGATCTCCGACGACTTCGGCGCTCTCCGACGAACTCGGCGAGGGGTGGCGGGGGTTATGCAGGGGGGGATTGGCGGTTGTGGTACGCCGTCAGGGCGTCGCGTTGGCCCGCTAGGGGGATGTCTGCCGCCTCCAGGGCTGCGCGGGAGGCCTCGCGCAGCGCACGGGCCACCTCCCACTGCGCGGCCGGGGACGTGCGGACCTGCAGGCGCAGCGTGATCGCGTCGGCGCTGAGCTTCTCGATCCCCGTGATCGTCGGCTCGCCCTGCAAGGACGGCCCGACGGTCGGGTCGTCGGCCACCTGCTGCGCCGCCGAGCGCAACAGCGCGCGCACCTCGTCGAGATCCGCGAAGTAGTCGACGTCCACCTCGACGCGCGCGGTCGCCCAGCCCTGCGTCTTGTTCCCGACCCGCGTCAGCGTCCCGTTCGGGACGTACCAGAGCGTGCCCTCGGCGTCGCGGACCTTGGTGACCCGCAGCGTCACCGCCTCGACCGTGCCGGTCGCCGGGCCCACGTCGATCACGTCGCCCACGCCGTACTGGTCCTCGAGCAGCATGAACGTGCCGGTCAGGAAGTCCTTCACCAGGCTCTGGGCCCCGAATCCGAGCGCGACGCCGACGACGCCCGCGGACGCGATGAACGGCGCGATGTTCACCCCGAGGGTGTCCAGCACCAGGAACACCGCGATGCTGCCCACCAGGATCGTCGCGGTGGAGCGAAGCACCGAGCCCAGGGTCCGGGACCGCTGCGCGCGCCGCGCGGTGGCCAGCGGGTCCGCCTTGATGAGCGCGCCCTGGATGCCGCCGCGCCGAGTCGGGGTGCCCTCGGCGATGTGGTCGGTGACGCGGCGGATCACCGAGCGGAGCGCGACCAGCACCAGCGCGCTGACCACGCAGATGATCACGATCGTCAGCGGAACACCGAGGAACCAGTCCCACCACGACGTCGGCGAGGTGAGGTCCTTCGGGGTGAGGTCGGGCGCGCTGTCCGAGGGCGTCGGGCCCGGCGTCGCGGTCGCGGCCAGCCACCGCGCGGCGCTCACGCGCGCACCGCCACGTCGACGAGCGAGCGCGTCACGGCGCCGGTATGGCGGGCGACGAACTGCAGCTGCTCGGTCACCATCGCGACCGTCCGGGACAGCGCGCGCGAGCTGTGCCCGACGCCGACCTCGCGCCGCACGAGCACCGGGGCGTCGTCGAGCCTCGCGCTGGTCGCGTGCTGCATGGCCGCGGCGAGCTTGCGCGCGTGCAGCGGGTCGACGCGGGTGTCGCCCTCGAAGACCGTGAACAGCGTCGCCGGGTAGGCCGTGCCCTCGACGACGCGGTGGTAAGGCGAGTACGCCAGCAGCCAGGCCAGCTCCTCGGGGACGTCCGCGTCGCCGTACTCCTGCGTCCACGTCACCCCGAGGCCGAAGCGCTGGTAGCGGACCATGTCGAGCAGCGGCGCCGAGCAGACGCCCGCCGCGAACAGGTCGGGGCGCTGCGTGAGGGCGGCGCCCACCAGGAGCCCGCCGTTGGAGCCGCCCCAGCACGCGAGCTGCGCGCTCGTCGTCCAGCCGTCCGCCACCAGGCGTTCGGCCACGGCGTGGAAGTCGTCGAACACGTGCTGCTTGGCGCCGCGCATGCCGGCGCGGTGCCAGTCCTCGCCCTCCTCGCCGCCGCCGCGCAGGTTCGCGACGACGTACACGCCACCCGCCTCGACCCACGCGAGCGTGGTCGCCGAGTACGCCGGGTCGAGCGAGATCTGGAAGCCGCCGTAGCCGTAGAGGATGGTCGGCGCGGGCGCGAGCGGGCGGCCCTCGTCGTCGAGCAGGTCGGCGCGCGCGACGACGAACGCCCGCACGGTGGCGCCGTCCGGGCTCGTCGCCGCCAGCCGGTGCACCCGGACCGGGGCGACCTCCGCCACGACGCCGGGCGGCGCGGCCCACAGCGTGACCGAGCGGGTGGTCGCGTCGAACCGGTGCACCGACGGGACGGTCACGTGGTCGGTGTACGAGAACCACACGTCGGGTCCCCCCTCCGGGCGGGTGACCAGGCCCGAGACCGAGCCGAGGCCAGGCAGCGGCACCTCGCCGGTGGCGGCGCCGCTCACCGGGTCGTGCAGCGTCACCTCGGAGACCGCATGCCGCCGCCAGGACGCGACCAGCAGCGTGGGGTCGAGTCGGTCGGTCGGCGCGCCGCCCGCGTCCGTGAACGCGACGCCCTCGAGCACGGCCTCGTCGTCCTGCGCGAGCAGCGTCCGCCAGGTGTCCACACCCGGCGTCTCGGGCGACGTCACGCACAGGCGCCCGCGCGGCGCGTCCAGGTCGGTGTGGACGTAGAGGCGGCCGTCGCGCGCGACCCAGGCGCCCGACTGCGCGTCGAGCCCGACGACGACCTCGACGAACGCCGGCGCGTCGGCGGCAGACGCCGCCAGGTCCGCGATCCACACGTCGTTGCGCGGCGCCGTGCCCGCGGACGCCGACACGATCAGCCAACGACCGTCGCGCGACACCGAGACGCCGTAGTAGTTGGTGAAGTCCAAGCCCGCGCCGAACACCTCGACGTCCTGGTCGGCGGGGGTGCCGAGCCGGTGCAGCCACACGCGCCGGTGGTACTGCCGCTGGTCCTCGGGCAGGCCTTCAGGCGCCAGTCGGCGCACGTAGTAGAAGGCGTCGCCTCCCGGAAGCCACGCGACCGGCGAGTAGCGGGCGCGGTCGATCGGGCCGTCGACCACCTCGCCGGTCTCGACGTCCATGACCCGCAGCACCGACTCCTCGGTGCCGCCCGTTGACAGCTGGTAGGCCAGCAGCGAGCCCTCCTTGGAGGGCTGCCAGGCGTCGAGCGTCGTGGTGCCCGCGGGGTCGATCGCGACGGGGTCGATGAGCACGCGCTCGTCGTGGCCGTCGGCGTCCGCGACGACCACCACCGCGTGCTCCTGATCGCCCGCCCGGCGCCCGGAGAACCGGCGGTCGCCGCGCCACGCGGGCGCGCCCACGAAGCCCGCGCCCATCAGCTCGCGCAGCCGTCCGGCCAGGCGATCCGTCCCGAAGCCGCCGCCGTCGGCGGTGGCCGCCGTCGCGGCGCGCTCCGCGTCATAGAGCGCGTCCTGGGCCGCGGACCACGCCTCGGTCTGCGGCGAGTCGGCGTCCTCGAGCCAACGGTACGGGTCGGCCACCGGGTGGCCGTGCAGCTCGTCGACGACGTCGGCGCGCGCGGCTGGCGGGTAACGAAGGGCTGGTGCCGTCATGGTCCGCAAGGCTACGACGAGGGCCCCGCGGGCACCGAGCTTCGGCCGAAGATCACAGCCCTGCTCACCCGAGCGGCGCTCCGCGGCACGTCGCTGGCGCGCCGGGGCAGGCCGTCCGTCCTGCTGACGTGCCCGACCCTCTGGCAGGATCGGGACGTGGCCGACGAATCGCAGGGCCCCACCGAGTCACTGCTGCGCCTGTGCGCGGCCTACGGAGTCGTGCCCGACCACTGGGGGTTCCACGGCGAGCTGCGCAAGGCGTCCACCGCGACGCTGACCGCGGTGCTCGCGGCACTCGGCGTCGACGCGGGCAACCCGCAGCGCATCGACCTGGCGCTCGCGCACGTCGAGGACCAGCCGTGGCGGCGCGTGCTGCCGCCGGTCGTCGTCGTGCGCCAGGGCCGGCCGGCGCACATCCCCGTGCACGTCACGCACGGCGACGCCGTCGAAGCGTGGCTCGAGCTCGACGACGAGGCGGGCGGCGGGCGGCGTGACCTGCCCCAGGCGGACGTGTACGTCGAGCCGCGGAGCGTCGGCGGCCGCCTCGTCGGGCGCGCGACGTTCACCGTCCCGGCGGACGTGCCGCTCGGCTGGCACACCGTCCGCGCGGTG
Source organism: Actinomycetes bacterium (assembly GCA_023461115.1). Lineage (GTDB taxonomy): Bacteria > Actinomycetota > Actinomycetes > Actinomycetales > Cellulomonadaceae > Cellulomonas. Next base: position 7,693 of record JAEWOA010000312.1, on the reverse strand, counting down.
GGCCCGAGCGCCGACGCGTGGGCGACCGTCGTCGTGACCCCCAGCCGCCTCGAGCTGCCCACCGCGCTGCGTGAGGGCGGGCGCATGTGGGGGTACATGGCGCAGCTGTACTCGGTGCGCTCCAGCCGGTCGTGGGGGATCGGGGACCTCGTCGACCTCGCGGACATCGGCCAGCTGGCCGGGCAGCAGACCGGCGCCGACTTCCTGCTCATCAACCCGCTGCACGCGGCCGAGCCCGCGGCGCCGCTCACGCCCTCGCCCTACCTTCCGACGACGCGGCGATTCGTGAGCCCGCTCTACATCCGCCCCGAGGCGATCCCCGAGGCCGCGTACCTGACCGCCGCGGACCGCTCGCTCGTCGAGTGGGCGGCAGAGTCGGTCGTCGGGCTCGACCACGACCCCGGCGCGATCGACCGGGACGCCGCGTGGACCGCCAAGCGGTCGGCGCTCGAGGTCGTCGCCGCGGCGCCCCGCTCGGCCGCGCGGCAGGCTCAGCTCGACGCGTTCGTCGACGAGCAGGGCCCCGGCCTACGCCAGTTCGCGCTGTGGTGCGCGCTCGCGGAGAAGTACGGCGCGGAGACCATTCCCGACGAGCTCGCCGACCCCTCGTCGCCCGCGGTGGCGGCTGAGGCCGACGCGCTCGCGGAACGCGTCGACTTCCACGTCTGGCTGCAGTGGATCGCCGACGAGCAGCTCGGAGTCGCCCAACGGGCCGCGCGCGAGGGTGGGATGGCGCTCGGGATCATGCACGACTTGGCGGTCGGGGTGCACCCCCTGGGCGCGGACGTGTGGGCGCTCGGCGACGCCCTGGCCCGCGGCGCGACCGTCGGCGCCCCGCCCGACATGTACAACCAGCGTGGCCAGAACTGGTCGCAGCCGCCGTGGCGGCCCGACGTGCTGGCCCGCACCGCCTACGCGCCGTACCGGGACATGCTCCGCACGGTCCTGCGGCACGCGGGCGCGATCCGCATCGACCACGTGCTCGGGCTGTTCCGGCTGTGGTGGGTGCCCACGGGCCACGAGGCCGACGAGGGCGCGTACGTGCGGTACGACCACGAGGCGCTCGTCGGGATCCTGGCGCTCGAGGCGCACCGCGCCGGGGCGGTCGTCATCGGCGAGGACCTGGGGACCGTGGAGCCGTGGGTGCGCGACTACCTCACCGAGCGCGGCATCCTCGGGACGTCGGTGCTGTGGTTCGAGAAGGACATGACCGGCGCCCCGCTCGCGCCCGAGCACTACCGGCGGCTGGTGCTCGCGACCGTGACGACGCACGACCTGCCGCCGACCGCCGGGTACCTGGCGGGCGAGCACGTCGCGATCCGTGAGCGCCTCGGGCTGCTCACCGAGCCGGCGCCCGTGGTGCGCGCGGCCGCCGACGCCGAGCGCGAGCGCATGCTCGACGCGCTGCGCGAGCGAGACCTGCTGCCCGGCGACCCGTCCGAGCGCGAGGTCGTCGAGGCGCTCCATCGGTACGTGATGGAGACGCCCGCCGCTCTGATCGGCGTGGCCCTCGTCGACGCCGTGGGGGAGCGCCGCGCGCAGAACCAGCCCGGCACCGACCAGGAGTACCCCAACTGGAAGGTGCCGCTCGCGGATCCCGCGGGCCAGGTGGTGCTCGTCGACGACCTGTTCGCCAACGCTCGCCTGCGGTCGCTGGCCGCCGTCCTGGACGAGTGACGCGCCGGATCCGCGTCGTCGGCAACAGCGGGACGGGCAAGACGACGCTCGCGCGCGCCGCCGCGGCCCGGCTCGGCGTCCCGCACGTCGAGCTCGACGACGTGTTCTGGGGGCCGGACTGGACCAAGCGCGACCCCGACGAGGCGCGAGCCGACCTGGCCGCGCGGACCGCCGGCGGGTGGGTGGCGGACGGCAACTGGAACTCGACGCGCGGAGAGCTGCTCGACGACGCCGACACCGTGGTGTGGCTGGACTACCCGCGCCGGGTGGTGATGTGGCGCGTCGTCACGCGCACTTTGCGGCGCGGGCTGCGGCGCGAGGAGCTGTGGCACGGCAACCGCGAGAGCCTCGCGAGCCTGCTGCGGCGCGACCCCGAGCAGAACATCGTGCGGTGGGCGTGGGTGATGCACGACCGCTACCGGGCCCGCTACCTCCCGCTGGTCGGGCCTGACCCGCGGCTGGTCCACCTGCGCAGCCCGCACGACGCCCAGACGTGGCTGGCCAACCTCACCCCTTCGTGAGCGTGCACTCCAGCCGCGGCTGGAGTGCACGCTCACGGCTGGAGTGCACGCTCGCGGCTGGAGTGCACGCTCGCGGGTTAGGGGTGGTGGCGGTCTGTCTCCTGGGCGGCCAGCGCGCGGCGGACGCCGTCGCGGGACTCGATGACCAGGCGGCGCAGCGCCGGGACCGCGTCGGGGTGCGCGGCGAGCCACGCGTCGGTCGCGCCCAGCACGTCGGCGCGCTCGTCGTCCGCCAAGATCGTCGGGTACAGGCCGAACACGATGTTCTGCGCGATCTCGTTGGTCTTGTCCGCCCACACGGACTCCAGGCCGTTGAAGTACGGCTCGACGAACGGCAGCAGCAGCCCACGGTCGTGCACGCGGGCCAGCCCGGCGATCGTGGCGGTCTGCACCGCGTTGGGCAGATCCCCGTCGACGACCGCAGCCCACGCCGCGGACTTGGCGGCGGCCGTGGGCACGGACGCGCGGGCCAGGGCCGCGGCACGCTCGCCCGTGGCGGTCGGGTCGGCGGCGAGCTGCGCGGCGATCTCGACCTCGCCCGAGCGTCCGCCCGCGACGAGCGACGTCAGCAGCTCCCACCGCAGGTCGGTGTCGATGCTCAGGCCCTCGAGGGTCTCGCGGCCGTCGAGCAGCGCGGCGACCACGTCGAGGTGCGCGGGCGAGCCCGCCCGGCCCGCGAACGCCTTGACGAGCTGGAGCTGGGTGTCCGAGCCGGCCTCGGCGGCGCGCGCGAGCTCCAGGAGGTGGGCGGCCGCGGCCTCGCTCGTCGCCGCGCGGTGCTCGGGGGCGACGTACAGGTCGAGGGTCGTGACGAGCTGGCGGAGCAGCACGAGCACCACCGACGAGTCGGTCTCGTGCGCGATGTTGCCCAGCACCAGGTCGACGAAGTCGCGGCCCGGAGTCTCGCCGTCGCGTGTCGCGTCCCACGCCGCGGCCCACACCAGCGTGCGGGGGAGGGAGGCGTCGAATGCGCCGAGGTGCTCGATCGCCGCCGCGAGCGACTCGTCGTCGAGGCGCGTCTTGGCGTACGCCAGGTCGTCGTCGTTCACCAGGATCAGCGCGGGACGGCGCCGGCCGACGAGCGCGGGCACCTCGGTGCGCTCGCCGTCGATGTCGAGCTCCAGGTGCAGCGTGCGGACCAGGCGGCCCGTGGCCTCGTCGAGGTCGTAGCCGCCGATCGCGAGGCGGTGCGGGCGCTGGACCGGGTGCTCGTCGGGCACCTCCTGCAGCACGGCGAAGGACGTGATGACGCCCTCGTCGTCGCTCGTGATCTCGGGGCGCAGCAGCGTGACGCCCGCCTTCTCGAGCCACAGCGCGGACCACGACGCGAGCTCGCGGCCCGAGGTCGCCTCGAGCTCCGAGAGCAGGTCGCTCAGCTCGGTGTTGCCCCATGCGTGCTTGGCGAAGTACGCGCGCACACCCGCCATGAACTGGTCCTGGCCCACCCACGCCACGAGCTGCTTGAGCACGCTCGCGCCCTTGGCGTAGGTGATGCCGTCGAAGTTGACCTCGACGTCCTCGAGGTCGCGCATGTCCGCGACGATCGGGTGGGTGCTCGGGAGCTGGTCCTGGCGGTAGGCCCACGACTTCTCGAGCGACGAGAACGTGGTCCACGCGCTCGTCCAGCGCGTCGCCTCGGCCGTGGCGAGCGTGGACGCGAACTCCGCGAACGACTCGTTGAGCCACAGGTCGTCCCACCAGCGCATGGTCACCAGGTCGCCGAACCACATGTGCGCGAGCTCGTGCAGGATCGTGACCGCACGCCGCTCGACCGTCGCCTCGGGGACCTTGGAGCGGAACACGTACGACTCGAGGAACGTCACCGCGCCCGCGTTCTCCATGGCGCCCGCGTTGAACTCGGGCACGAACAGCTGGTCGTACTTGGGGTACGGGTAGGGGAAGTCGAAGCTCACCTCGTAGAACTCGAAGCCGCGCCGCGTGACGTCGAGGATCTCGTCGGTGTCCAGGTACTGCGCGAGCGAGCCGCGGCAGTACACGCCGAGCGGGATCTCGCGGCCGTCGCTGCTGGTCAGCGAGCTGTGCTCGTGGTGGTACGGGCCCGCGACGATCGCGGTGACGTACGACGACAGGCGCGGCGTGGTCTCGAACGTCCACGTGGCGGCGCCCTCGTCGCGCCCGCCGTTGCGGTTGGCCCCGCCCTCGACGCGCGCGGGCTCGCCGGCCTGCGGGTAGTTGGACACGACGACCCAGTGCGCGGGCGCCGTGACCGTGAACGTGAACTCCGCCTTGAGGTCGGGCTGCTCGAACACCGCGAACACGCGGCGGCTGTCCGCGACCTCGAACTGCGAGTACAGGTAGACCTCGTCGTCCACCGGGTCGACGAACCGGTGCAGCCCCTCGCCGGTGTTCATGTAGGCGCAGTCCGCGACGACGACGAGCTCGTTCTCCGCGGCGAGGCCGTCGAGCTGGATGCGCGAGTCGGCGAACACAACCGCGGGGTCCAGGCTGCGGCCGTTGAGCGTGATCTCGTGCACCGTCGGCGCGATCAGGTCGACATGCGTGCCCGCGCCCGGCGTCGCGGTGAACTTCAGGACCGTGCGCGACGAGAACGTCGTCGGGCTCGTCGTCAGGTCCAGCGTCACGTCGTACGACTGGGTCGCGACGAGCGAGGCGCGCTCGCGCGCCTCCGCACGGGTCAGGTTCTCGGCGGGCACAGCGGCTCCTTCGGCTCTCAGCGCGTCGCGTCCGGATCGTGGACGCCCGCCCGATCATCGCACGCGGGGTGGACGGGGCCTTGCGTGGATTTCGGGAACGTGTAGGTTCGTCCCGCCAACGCCGGGGAGCTCGGGACAGCCGGGCTGAGAGGACGTGCCGCGACGAGAGTCAGCGCACGTCGACCCGTGAACCTGAACTGGGTAATGCCAGCGGAGGGACGCGAGGCCCGCGCCGTTCCCCGTGCACGCTCGCCGCGCGCGGCCCGTCGTCGGGCCGTCCTTTCGGCATACCCGGTCGAACCGACCGGAGGAAAGCCGAACATGATCGCCGAGATCCAGGTGTCGCCGCGCCCCGCGGGCACCGCCGAGAACCCCTACGCCCACGTCGACGCCGCGATCGCCGTCATCCAGGACTCGGGCCTGGTGCACGAGGTCGGGGCCATGGGCACCACCGTCGAGGGCTCGCCCGACGAGATCTGGGAGCTGCTGCGCGCGGTGCACGAGGCCGCGCTCGCGGCCGGCGCCCTGGGGGCGAGCGCCAACATCAAGGTCAGCCAGTCGCGTGACGAGTCGGGCCACGACACCGGCCCCCGGATCCTGGACCTGGTGGGCAAGTTCCGCTCCGGCCCTCAGGACCACCTGGCGTGAGCCGGGCTGTGCGGCGAGTCGTGGCGCCCGCCGCAGTCGCTGCGGCGCTGCTCGTGGTGTGGGAGGTGTGGGCGCGGGTGGCGGACCTGCCCGCGTTCGTGCTGCCCGCGCCCTCGCAGGTGTGGCGTGCCGGCGTCGAGCAAGCGCCGCTCCTCGGGCCCCACGTGGCCACCACGCTGCTGGAGGCCGCGCTCGGGCTCGCGCTCGGCGCGCTCGTCGGGCTCGTGCTCGCCGTCGCGATCGCCGCGTGGCCCGCGCTGCGGGACACCGTGTACCCGCTGGTCACGGTCACCCAGACCGTGCCGGTGGTCGTGCTCGCCCCGCTGCTCGTGCTGTGGGCGGGGTTCGGGCTCGCGCCCAAGGTGATTCTCGTCGCGCTCACCGCGTTCTTCCCCGTGCTCGTCGCCACGGTCTCGGCGATGGCCGCGGCCGACGACGAGCACGTGGACGTCGTCCTGGGGCTCGGGGGCTCGCGCGTCGACCAGTTCCGGCTGGTCCGGCTGCCGGCTGCGCTTCCCGGCGCGCTCGGTGGCCTGCGGGTCGCCGCCACCTACGCCATCGGAGCCGCCGTCGTCTCGGAGTACCTCGCGGGGTACTCCGGGCTCGGCGTCTTCATCCAACGCGCGCGCAAGGGCTACGAGGTCGACTCGATCCTCGTCGCCGTCGTGCTCGTCGCGGTCCTCACCGGGCTGCTGTTCCTTCTCGTCGACGCGCTCGCGCGCCTTGCCACACCGTGGCAGCGCGGCCGATCGGCGACGTCCTGAGGAGTCACCCATGCTGTCCTCTCCCCACCTGCCGCGACGCGTGCGCGCGTGCGCGGCCGGCCTCGTCGTCCTGGCGCTCGCGGCGTGCTCGCCCGCCGGTGCCGCGGGGCCCGGCGAACCCTTGCGCCCGGTCACGGTCGTCCTGGACTGGACGCCGAACACCAACCACTCCGGCCTCTACCTCGCGCGCGACCGCGGCTACTTCGCCGACGCCGGCCTGGACGTGACGATCGTCGAGCCCGGCGAGGCGTCCGGCGCCCAGCTCGTCGCCGCGGGCAGAGCCCAGTTCGCGTTCTCGGTGGCCGAAGGCCTCGTGCCCGCGCGTGGACAAGGCGCCGACATCGTCTCGGTGGCCGCCGTGATCCAGCACAACACCTCGTCGCTGCTGTCGCTCACGTCGTCGGGCATCGAGCGGCCGCGGGACCTCGAGGGCAAGAGGTACGGCTCGTACGGCTCCAAGCTGGAGTCCGCGCTGATCGGCGCGCTCGTCACGTGCGACGGCGGCGACCCCGCCAAGGTCGAGATGCCGCCGCTGGTCTCCGAAGACTTCCGCATCGGCCTGACCGAGGGCCAGTACGACGCCGCGTGGGTGTTCGACGCGTGGGACACCATCCGGCTGCGCGACGTCGACGGGCTGGACGTGAGCACGCTCGCGTTCGCCGACCACACGGACTGCATCCCCGACTGGTACACCCCCTTGATCGCGACCTCCGGCGAGCTGGTCCGCGACGACCCCGCCCTGGTGCGGTCCTTCGTCGGCGCGATCTCACACGGCTACCAGGACGCGATCGCCGAGCCGGACGCCGCGGCCGACGCGATCCTCGCCGCGGCGCCTGAGCTCGAGCCCGCGCTCGTCGAGGCGTCGGCCGCCTGGCTCGCAGAGCGGTACACGGACGACCCCGCGCGCTGGGGCGCCCAGGACCGACGCGTGTGGGACGAGTTCGTCGCGTTCCTCGTCGACCACGACCTGATCGACGCGGGGTTCGACACCGACGCGGCCTGGACCGACGAGTTCCTCCCACGGCCATGACGCGGCCGCCGCTGCGCTCCGCGGACCCCGTCCTGGCCGCCGGCGACAACCCCGCCGGCGACCGCGAGGCGGGCAGCCGCCCTCCGATCGACGTGCGCGGCCTGAGCGTCGCGTTCGGTGAGCTCGTCGTGCTGAGCGACGTCTCGCTGCGCGTCGGCGCGGGGGAGTTCGTCGCCGTGCTCGGGCCCTCGGGGTGCGGGAAGTCCACGCTGCTGCGCGTGCTCGCGGGCCTGGCGCCGGCGCAGGCGACGGTGCGGCACACCCGGCTCACGCTCCCGCCCGCGCGCACGCGCGGGCCCTCGGTCGCGTGGATGCCCCAGCGCGACGGGCTGCTCCCGTGGCGGCGCGCGCTCGCCAACGCCTGCCTCGGGGCGCGGC
>JAEWOA010000311.1 GCA_023461115.1 Actinomycetes bacterium | reverse complement strand
GCGGTGCGGTGGGCCGAGGTGGTCCACGTCGCCGGCCCGCTGCCGCCGGCGGTGTCCGCGGCGCTGTTGCGGGCGCCCGCCGCGCTCATGCTCCGGCTCGCGCTGCGCCGCGCGGCGGCCGAGGCGGACCAACTCACGGCGCAACAGATCGTCGCGCTTCGACGTCGAGACGCAACAGACCGCACCTAGGCGCGCAAGCCCTGGTGAACGGTTGCGCACACGGGTACTCGTAGGCTCAGAACGACCTACGCCGAAGGAGACCCATGAGCAACGCGCCCGGCCGTTCCCCGCGCCACTACCTGATGTGCGAGCCCACCCACTACACCGTCTCCTACGAGATCAACCCGTGGATGGACAAGACCCGGTACACCGACGCGGACCTGGCCGTGCGCCAGTGGCGGACCCTGAGGGACGTCTACCTGGACCTGGGCAACACGGTCGAGACGATCGACCCCATCCCCGGGCTGCCGGACATGGTCTACGCGGCCAACGGCGCCACGGTCGTCGACGGCACCGTCTACTCGGCCAAGTTCCGCCACCCCGAGCGCCAGCCCGAGGGCCCCGCGTACCAGAAGTGGTTCGCGGACCACGGCTACGTCACGCACACCGCCGCGCAGGTCAACGAGGGCGAGGGCGACCTGCTGGTGGTCGGCGGCCTGATCCTGGCGGGCACCGGATTCCGCACCGACCGCGCCGCGCACGCCGAGCTCCAGGAGCTGTTCGGCCGCCCGGTCGTCAGCCTGCAGCTAGTCGACCCGCGCTACTACCACCTGGACACCGCGCTCGCGGTGCTCTCGTCCGACCCCAAGGACCCGCAGATCGCGTACTTCCCGCCCGCGTTCTCGGCGGGCTCGCGCGCGGTGCTCGAGCAGCTCTTCCCGGACGCCGTGCTGGCGGACGACGAGGACGCCGCCGCGCTCGGCCTCAACGCGGTCTCCGACGGCCAGCACGTCGTCGTCGCCCCCGGCGCCACCCACCTGGCCGGCGAGCTGCGCGAGCGCGGCTACACGCCCATCCCCGTGGACACGAGCGAACTGCTCAAGGGCGGCGGCGGCGCCAAGTGCTGCACGCTCGAGATCCGGGCCTGACATGACCGCGCCCGCCGTCCACTCCACGCTGGCGCACAACTACGCGCCGCTGCCGGTCACGCTCGCGTCGGCCGAGGGCGTGTGGGCCACTGACGACGAGGGCCGCCGCTACCTCGACCTGCTCGCGGGCTACTCGGCGCTCAACTTCGGCCACCGCCACCCGGCGCTGATCGCCGCGGCGCACGCGCAGCTCGACACCATGACGCTCACCAGCCGCGCATTCGGCCACGACCTGCTCGAGCCGTTCGCCGCGGCGCTGGCCGCCCTGGTCGGCCCGCTCGTCGGCACGGGCGAGCCCGAGCGCGCGCTCGTGCTGCCTATGAACACCGGCGCCGAGGCCGTCGAGACCGCCATCAAGGCCGCGCGCAAGTGGGGCCACGAACGCGGGATCGCCCAGCCGACGATCGTCGTGGCGGCCGGCAACTTCCACGGCCGCACCACCACGATCGTCTCGTTCTCCGACGACCCGGACGCGCGCGACGGCTTCGGCCCGTTCACGCCCGGCTTCCGGCTCGTCCCGTTCGGCGACCTCGCGGCCCTCGCGGCCGCGCTCGACGAGACGACGGTCGCCGTCCTGCTCGAGCCCATCCAGGGCGAGCACGGCGTCGTCATCCCGCCCGACGACTACCTGCCCGGCGTCCGCGCGCTGTGCGGCGACGACGTGCTGCTGATCCTCGACGAGGTGCAGTCCGGCCTGGGCCGCACCGGCCACACACTCGCGGCCGAGCGCTGGGGCGTGCGCCCGGACCTCGTCACGCTCGGCAAGGCGCTCGGCGGCGGGATCGTGCCCGTCTCCGCCGTCGTGGGCCGCGACGACGTGCTCGGCGTGCTCACCCCGGGGACGCACGGCTCGACGTTCGGTGGCAACCCGTTGGCGTGCGCGGTCGGCCTCGCGGTCGTCGAGCTGCTGGCGCCCGGCGACCTCCAGGACGCGGCGCGGGTCCGCGGCGAGCAGCTGGGCAGACGGCTCGACGACCTCGTCGGCGCCGGCCTGTTGACCACGTACCGACGAGCGGGCCTGTGGGCGGGGCTCGACGTCGCGTCCGGCACCGGCCGCGCCGCGTGCGAGGCGCTGCTACGCCACGGTGTCCTGGCCAAGGACACCCACGGCCGCACGCTGCGCCTGGCGCCCCCGCTCACCATCCGGGCAGACGAACTCGCCCTCGCTCTCGACCGAGTGGCCGACGCGCTGGGCGAGTCGCTTCCCTAACGTCACCGCAGGGAGAGGGTCAGGTCTTCCGGAACCTGACCCGAGCTGGATCAGCGGAAGAGCACCGCTCCGAAGAGCCAGCCGTTCTCGAGCGCGCCGCCGACCTCCATGCGGGACACGTCGGTGCGGCGCATCTGCTTGTCGTGCGACGCGGACTTCGACCACGCCTTGACCAGCGAGGCGTTCGAGCCGTTGCTCACGCAGCCGACGATGTTGTCGGCGCCGGAGTGCCAGATGCCGCCGGTCACGCCCATCGTCTTCGCGTGGCCCACGAGGCCGGCGGACCGCACGACCTTGAGCTGCGGGAGGCCGATGCTCGCGCGGTAGGCGTTGATCGCCGCGCCGAGCGAGGCGTAGCTGGACTCGGAGGCCGGGGAGCCGCCGGTGCCCTTGCAGACCAGGCCGCCCTTGGGGACGCCGTTGACCTTGGCCGCCGCCTTGCCCGTGCTCTTGGTGGTCGCCTTCTTGGTGGTCGCCTTCTTGGCGGTCGCCTTCGTGGTGGCCGCCTTCGTGCTGGTCTTGGCCGCCTTCTTGGCGGTCGACGCGGTGGCCTTCGAGGCTGCGGCCTTCGCGGCAGCGGCCTTGGTCGCCGCGGCCTTCGCGGCAGCGAGCTCCTTGGCCTGCTCCGCCTGGACCCACGCGGCCTGCGAGACCGTCACCGAGGTGGCGGGGCCATCGAGCGCGGCGACCGCGGCCTGCATCGTGGCGAGGCTGACGGCGCCCGATGCGGTCGCGGCCTGCGCCGCGTCGATGGCGTGCTGCAGAGCGGCCCGGTGGGCCGCGTCCGCGTTCGGGGAGGCGGCCAGCGTGGCCACCGCGGCGCGCACGGCCTCGACGACCTCCGCGCGCTGCGCGTCACGGGCCGCCAGAGCGGTGGCGAGCGCCGCCCGCTGCGTGTCGAACACGACCTGCTCCTGCGCCGCGAGGTCGGCGGTCAGCTGCTGGTCGACGCGTCCGCGCGCCTGCTCCAGAGCCTCCTGGGCGGCGCCGTTGTGGAGCGCCGAACCGCCGGTCGCGGCCGCGACGATCGCCACGAGGGCAGTGGCCGCAACCACGCGCGCCGCACGGCCAGGGCCGGTGACACGGGCGGTCGTCTCGGTTGATTCGACCTGATTTTGGGCATGACGAATAGACCTGGACATGGTGGGCTCCTTGTCGCCCCCGGGGCCTCCCGGATGAAGCCGATAGAGGGGGCTACTTCTCTTATCGGCAGATCCGTCCGAGTTCTTGAGGGACGAACGCAGTCTTGAGGGCACTCATGTTCGCCTGCGGCACCCCACATGCTTCACCCGGGCGGTTGAATCCGCACGCTGGGTGGGGTGACCAGGGATGATGAGCAAATGGCCGATCCGCTGGACCCGTTGGACTCCGCGATCCTGCGGGCGTTGAGTGTCGACGCGCGCTCGACCTACGCCGAGATCGGGCAGGAGGTGTCCCTCTCGGCGCCCGCCGTGAAGCGGCGCGTGGACCGCATGCGCGACCGCGGGGTCATCCGCGGCTTCACCGTGCGGCTGGACCCGGCCGCGCTCGGGTGGCAGACCGAGGCCTTCGTCGAGCTGTTCTGCCACGGCTCGACGAGCCCCGCGACCATGCAGGCCGCGGTCGAGACCTACCCCGAGGTGGTCGCCGCGTCGACGGTGACGGGCGACGTCGACCTCGTCGTGCAGGTGCGCGCACGGGACATGCGGCACCTGGAGCAGGTGGTGGAGCGGTTGGCGGCGGAGCCCTTCGTGTCCCGCACGCGTTCCACGGTGGTGCTGTCGGCGCTGGTGCGCCGGCCCGACGTCACGCCGTAGGCGTCACAGCACGTCGTCGCAGCGGTTCGTCACGACCATCACCGGGCACTCGGCGTGGTGCAGGACCGCCTGGCTCGTCGAGCCCAGCAGCAGCCCCGTGAACCCGCCGCGCCCGCGCGACCCGACGACCACCAGGTCGGTGGCGGCCGAGAACTCGGTGAGCAACTCGGCGCCGGTGCCGTCGAGCGCGAAGCGCCGCACCGCGAGCTCGCGCCCCTCGAGCGCGCGGTCCACGACGACGTTCAGGCCCTCGGTCATGTCGTTGAGCACCTGCTCGTGGTCGACCGTGGCGGGCAGCCACGCGAGCACCCCCGTCATCGAGCCGACCGGAACGCCCGCGACCGCGGTCAGGCTCGCGCCCCACACCTCGGCCTCGCTGATCGCGTGCCGCAGCGCGCGCTCGGCCTGCGCCGAGCCGTCGACGCCGACGACGATGCGCCGCACCGGCCGCACCGCGGGGATCTCGCCGTCGTCGGGCAGCGCGTGCCCCGCCTCGTCGCGCAGGGGCACCACGACGGTCGGGCAGTGCGCGTGCGCGGGGAGCGCCGACGAGACGGTCCCGAGCAGCCGGTCCGCGAACCCGCCGCGACCGCGCGTGCCGACGACCGCCAGGCGCGCCTCCTTGGACAGCTCGACGAGGATGCCGGCCGCGTCGCCCGTGTGGACCTTGGCCGTGACGGGGACACCGCGTTGGGCGACGCGCGCGGTGGCCTCGGCGAGCACCGCCGTGGCGCCCTCCTGGATCGCGGTGTCGTCGAGCGCGGCGTAGCCGCCGTCCAGCGACGCCGCGGCGAACGACGGCAGCGCGTAGGAGCACACGAGCCGCAGGCCCCACCCGCGCACAGCGGCCTCGGCCGCGGCCCAGTCCAGTGCGTAGAGGCTCGCCGCGGAACCGTCCACCCCGACGAGGACGACGTCGTCCCGTGCCATGCGCTGCCTCCTCGTGTTCAAGCCTGCGCCAAGTGTCCGTCAATACCGCCCCCGGATGCCACCCGCCGCGCGCCCAGATGGGCGGACTTCGACCCCATCCGAGGGCACAGACTCCACCCACCGGCGCCACGACGAGCGGCTACGGCACGTACGGCGCCCACTGCGGGTTGGGGCGCAGCGTCGTCGTGAGCGACCAGCGCGGTGCTCGGGGCGTGAACGGGAGGGTCCAGCCGAGCTCGTGCAGCAACCGGTCCGCCTTGCGGTGGTTGCACCGCACGCACGCCGCGACGACGTTGCCCCACTCGTGGCGGCCCCCGCGCGAGCGCGGCTGCACGTGGTCCACGGTGTCCGCGCCGCCGCCGCAGTACGCGCACAGGTGGGCGTCACGCTGCAGGACGGTGCGCCGCGTCGGCGGCACGGGCCGGCGCACCGGGACGTGCACGTACCGCGCGAGCACCAGCACCGACGGACGCGGCACCGCCGTCTGCGACGAATGCAGGTAGCCGTCCGACTCCAGCACCCGCGCCTTGCCGGCGAGCATCAGGAGCACCGCACGGTGCAGGGACACCACGCACAGCGGCTCCATGGACGCGTTCAGCACGAGCGTGCGGCTCTGCCAGACGTCCAGCGGTGTGCCGGTGGGATGGTGATGCGCGTCGTCGGGCGCGCTGCGGCCGGACGCGCTGGACGTCGGGCTGACCCCAGCCTCGCTGGGCGTCGTGCTGGACACTGTCGTCGTCGCCACGGCTCCTCCTGACCTTCGTGCCCGGACCCGGCTGGCCCGTCAACAAAGCGTTGGTGCGCGTTCAGAGTAACGGCAGACACGACGAAGCCCCGGCGACATCGCGTGTCGCCGGGGCTTCGTTCATCCGTTGGGGGTCAGCCCACGCGGATGAAGACCGGGGAGGACTGCCAGATCGCGCGGAACTGGATCGTCTTGCCGGGGCGCGGCGAGTCGATCTGCGTGTTGCCGCCCGCGTAGATCGCGACGTGGCCCGGGCTCCAGATGATGTCGCCAGGCTGCGCGTCGGCGCGCGAGATGATCTGGCCGGCGGACTTGATCCCGCCCGTGGTGCGGGGCAGGTCCACGCCGAGCTGCGCGTACACGTACTTGACGAAGCCCGAGCAGTCGAAGCCGCCGGGGCCGGAGCCACCCGAGACGTACGCGGTGCCGACGTAGCGCGCCGCGATCTGCAGCACCGAGCTACCGGCGACCGACTGCGGGATCGGGTTGTTCGCGACCCGCGAGGCGCTGCGCGACGTCTTCGCGGCGCGCTCACGCACCGCGGAGCGCGTCTGCTGCGCTTCCTTCTTGACGACTGGGACGACGACCTTGAGGTCCGGCGCGTCCATGGTCCACTCCGCGTCGAGCGGAGCGCTCACCACGGGGCCCGTCGCGAGCAGCGCGCGGGCGGTCGCCGTGAGGGCGACCGTGTCGACGGTGGACAGGGCGCCGGCGGTCGTGTCGGACGCGGCCATCGCGGGCGTCGCGGCGCCCATCATCGAGACCACAAGGCCCGACGAGGCGGCGACAACCGCGGAACGGCGTCCGACAGTGCCGAGCTGGTCCGACGCAGCCGACGCGAGTTCCGTCAGTGGCGTCGAGGGCCGACGAGCGGCCCGGTGACGTGCATGAGTCATGCGCGTGCCTCCCGGACGCCTGCGAGGTCAGCTGTCGGGCTCGGGTGGGAAGTTCACCCGGCCTCACCGGCCGACCAAGGTCGTCCGACTCGGCTTCGCCCCAAGGACACCGAAGTGCCCAAAAGTGGGTCCCCCGCCCCTGCCGGCGGTTCGTGCGGACCTCTCGCGGCGGCAGGGTTTGGCGATCCGCTCGAGGGCTTCTCCGAGGAGGGGTTCGGCGAAGCAGGACCGACACTAACCGACCCCGGCGACGATTGTCACGTTCCGATCACAGAGAAGTTCCACGGATTTGGACGCTTGCCTGACAAACACGGCCGCCGCCTGCGAAGACGCAGACGGCGGCCGTGGGAGCGTGGCGCAAAGTCACACAGATCCCGGACACCGGGGCATTCCGGGAGGACCTGCCAGGTGACGAAACGGTCACACCACCACGAAGATGTGGCGCGCGACCTCGTCAGGCAGGTCCAGCACGGTCTCGCCGCCGGGGACGCCCACGGTCACGATGCCGGGGGCGCGCTCGATCGTGACCGCGGCGCCCGGGGTGACGCCGGCGTCCGCGAGCCGGCTCAGCAGCTCGACGTCCACCTGCAGCGGCTCGGCGATGCGCGCGACCACCGCCTTGTCCGCGTCGAACCCGACCAGTGAGGCCACGCCGTCGAGGAAGCCCACGCGGGTCTGCTCCTCGCCGATCTCGCCCAGGCCCGGGATCGGGTTGCCGTACGGGTCGAAGTGCGGGTGGTCCAGCAGCGCGGCGAGGCGCTTCTCGACGCGCTCGCTCATCACGTGCTCCCACCGGCACGCCTCCTCGTGGACGTACGGCCACTCCAGCCCGACGACGTCGGTGAGCAGACGCTCCGCGAGGCGGTGCTTGCGCATGACGCGCACGGCCTTGTCGTAGCCGAGGTCGGTGAGCTCGAGGTGGCGGTCGCCGGTGACGACGACGAGCCCGTCGCGCTCCATGCGGGCGACCGTCTGCGACACGGTCGGGCCCGAGTGGCCCAGGCGCTCCGCGATGCGCGCCCGCAGCGGTGTGCGCCCCTCCTCGGTGAGCTCGTAGATCGTCTTGAGGTACATCTCCGTCGTGTCGATCAGGTCGCTCACCGCGTTGCCTCCCAGTCCGTGCGCAGCCCACCGCGTGCCGCTCGGTCCAGGGTAGTTGGTCAGGGCGACGCGGTAGGGCTCACACGTCCTATCCTCGCGAGGTGGCTGAAGCTCGCGTGACCCCGACCACTGTGCCGATTCACCTGCCGGCCGACCTGCTCCCGCGTGACGGCAGGTTCGGGTCCGGGCCGTCCAAGGTGCGCCCCGCGCAGGTGGACGCGCTCGTCGCGCAGTCCGGGCTGCTCGGCACGTCGCACCGGCAGGCGCCCGTGCGCCGGCTCGTCGGGCGTGCGCGGGCCGGCCTGACGTCGCTGCTGGGGCTGCCCGACGGGTACGAGGTCGTGCTCGGCAACGGCGGCTCCACGCTGTTCTGGGACGTGGCCACGTTCTGCCTGGTGGAGCAGCGCTCGGCGCACGGCGCCTTCGGCGAGTTCGGCGCCAAGTTCGCGGCCGCCGCGGCGCGTGCGCCTTTCCTCGACGAGCCCGTGGTCACCACCGCAGCGCCCGGCGGGGTCGCGGTCCCCGAGCACGTCGACGGCGTCGACGTGTACGCCTGGCCGCACAACGAGACGTCGACCGGAGTCACCGCGCCGGTGCGCCGCGTGCCCGGCTCGGCCGAGCAGGGCGCGCTCGTGGTCGTCGACGGCACGTCCGCGGCCGGCGGCCTCCTGGTCGACGTCGCGCAGACCGACGCCTACTACTTCGCGCCGCAGAAGTCCTTCGCCTCCGACGGCGGGCTCTGGCTCACGGCGCTGTCCCCCGCGGCGATCGAGCGCGCCGCGCGGGTCGAGTCCGGCCGCTGGGTGCCCGAGAGCCTGAGCCTGACCACCGCGGTGGCCAACTCGCGCCTGGACCAGACGCTCAACACGCCCGCGATCGCGACGCTGGTGCTCCTGGTGGAACAGGTCGAGTGGATGCTGGCCAACGGGGGCCTGGAGTGGGCCGCTGGCCGGAGCGCGACCTCCGCGGGGCACCTGTACTCGTGGGCCGCGTCGCGCGACTTCGCGACGCCCTTCGTCGCCGACGAGGCCGCGCGCTCGAACGTGGTCGGCGCCATCGACTTCGAGCCCGGAGTGGAGGCCGCGACGATCGCGGCCGTGCTGCGCGCCCACGGCATCGTCGACGTCGAGCCGTACCGCAAGCTCGGGCGCAACCAGCTGCGGGTCGGGATGTACCCGGCGGTCGACCCCGACGACGTGCTCGCGCTCACCGCGTGCATCGACTACGTCGTCGCGCGCCTAGCCTGACGCGCAGACCTCACGCGCCCGCAGCGCCTCACGCACCACCCCCGCACACGCGACGAGCGTGCGATCCGTGGACCGGATCGCACGCTCGGTGCGTGAGGAGGTCAGGCGTTGGCGTTGCGGCGGCGGGCGATGACCAGGATCACCGCGCCGGCGACGAGGATCGCGCTCGCGCCGAGCGCCAGCGGCCACAGCTCAGTGCCCGTGGCGGACAGCTCGCCCGGGTCGTCGGCGAGCACCTGGTCGTCGGGCGGGTTGGTGAGGCACACCGGGCTCGACGGCGGGTAGTTGACCGACACGGTCATCTCAGGGTTGACCTGGAACAGGACACCCACGGACGGCCGCACCCAGTCGTACTCGTCGCCCTCGACCCACGTGCCGTCGGGGAGCTGACGCCACCCTGGCCAGTCGACGCCCACGCCGTTCTGCTCGACCGCGCCGGGCCACAGCACGACGCCCGAGAGCGGCAGGTCGGGGTAGACCACGTTAGCGCCACCCGGGTTGAGCCACGTGATGGTCACGGTGTTGTTGGGCGTCCCGATGGCCTCCACCTGGTAGCGGAGCTTCGGCACGTCGTTGTCACAGAATGGCGTCAGGATCTGGATCTTGAGCTCGCACTCGGGCGGCGGCCCGTACACGCCCTCGAGGTCCACGTCCTCGACGAGGCAGCCGAAGACCGGCTCCTGCGACTCGCCGGGCTTGGGCGACTCGGTGGGCTTGGCCGACTCGGTGGCCTGCGGGCTGGGCGACGGGGACGACACCGCGAGCGCGACTGTGGGCGCCCCGAGGGCGACCAGGGCGGCGGTGACTGCGACGATCGCCGCTCTCATCAACTTGCGCATCTCGACCCCTCAGTGGGCGGATTCGGACTTTTCCGTCATATCTTCGCGCCGACACTAGCCGTCTCCTAGTGACAGAACGGGTGATATCGGGCGGAAAAGCCCGCGCAAGCGGGTGAATCATGGGCAGCGCGCGGTCACCAGCCCCGGCTTGCGGTGCGTCGGGGTGGTCCACACCTCGACGCCTCCGTCGCGCACGGGCACCTCGAATCGATAGGACAGGCGAGCGCCGGGCTGCAGCATCGACGACGCCGCGGTCGCGTGGCGGCCCCCGACGACGGCCTGGCCGGCGGACACGAGCGCGTCGTCCTCGCGCAACGGCGCCTGGTCGGCGCCCACCGGCGAGTAGACCGTCAGGCGCGTCGCGATCCACCCCGCGGGGACCCGCGGCGCGTACGGGCCACGGATGCTCTCGCGCCAGGACACGACATCCGCGGGCGGGTTGTACGCGAGGTCGACGCGCACGGTCGCGGACGGATCAGGCCCGGCGCAGCGCAGGTCCTCCACGCTCACCCGGGTGTCGAGGAAGTAGTCGAGCTTGGCGCCGGTGCCGTCGTCGAGGAACACCCCGGCGGCGTCGGGCGCCGCGCCCGAGAGGAATGCGCCCCCGAGCCCGAACGCCGCGAGGACCCGCTGCTCGTCGGGGTGCGACGACCACACCTGCACGCGCCGCTCGGCCGCGGACGTGAGCATGGCGCGCACGAGCGCGCCCGAGTCGCCGGCCCCCGAGCTGACCGCGGTGAACACCGCGGTGCCCACGTCGCCGAAGTAGGCGTCGGCGCCGTCGTCGTCGCGCTCGTCGTACACCTCGCGCAGCGTGCGCCGGACGAACGACGACGAGCCGACCTTCTCGCCCTCGGGCGTGCTGACCGGGCCCGTGGCGGCCAGCACGTGCGCGATCGCGACCGGGTCGGTGGCGATCACCCCGTCGACGGGCGCGCCGCCGTCGTTCTCCCACAGGGCCACCGCGAGCTCGGCGGCCCGCGGGAAGTCCGGGGTGGACACGACGTCCTGGATGAACCGCCCGATCGACGCGCCCTGGATCGTCCGCTCGGCGTCGGTCAGGGGCACGACGGGGGTCTTCGCGCGCTGGACGAGCCGCGCCGGGACCACCTCGGCCAGCGACAGCCGCCCGTCGTCGGCCTGGACCACCAGCACCGAGCCGACGATCCCGCCGGCGGCGCGCAGCTCGGCCGAGTTCAGGCCCAGCACCAGGTAGGTGCGCGGCCCGTCGGCGCCGAGCATGCCGGGCAGCACCTGGAGCGCCTGGTCGCTCGCGTGGAGCGTGCTCGCCGCGCTCGCGAGCGCGTCGTCGACCTGCTCGACCGCGCGCCGCAGGGGCCCGACGAGGTCCGTGGGGTCGATCTCCGCGACCCGCGCGCTCGCGTCGGCGGCCACCCTGGACGCGGTCGCGGTGGCTGGCGCGAGCGCGACGAGCGCCGGGACGTCGACGCGCCCGTCATCCTCGCGCAGCGTGCCCGCGGCCAGCAGGTCGGCGGCGTCGAGCGCGACGGGGAGCGCCTCGGTCGCGACGTCGTCGAGCGACTCCGAGACGGTGCGGAGCGCGCGCAGCTGCGGCCCGACCCACGGCGCATGCTCGACGACACGCCACACCGGGT